>NZ_JAUSOE010000026.1 GCF_030656255.1 Brevundimonas sp.
GCCCACCTGGCCGGCGAGATCGAGAAGCGCGGGATCAAGGTCATCCTTGGCTGCCAGCACGAGAAGATCGAAAAGACCGCCACCGGCCTGGTCAACCATCTCGAGAACGGGATGAAGCTGGAGACGGACGTGGTCATGTTCGCCACCGGCCGCATCCCCCACGTCAAGGGCCTGGGCCTGGAGGCGGCCGGGGTCGAGTTGAACGATGAAGGCGCGATCAAGGTCGATCCCTATTCCAAGACTACGGCCGACAATATCTGGGCTATCGGCGACGTCACCGACCGTATGAACCTGACGCCCGTCGCCATCCGCGAGGCCGTCGCCTTCCACCAGACCGTCTATCGCGACAATCCCCAGCATTTCGACTACGAGGCCGTCGCCACCGCCGTCTTCAGCCAGCCGCCCGTGGGCATCGTCGGCTTGACGGAATCCGAGGCGCGTCGGTCGTGTTCCGCCGGGGTCGATGTCTATGTGACCCGTTTCCGGCCGATGAAATACGCCTTTACCGGCTCGGAGGAGCGCGTCCTGATGAAACTGGTGGTCGACGCCGAAAGCCAAAGGGTGGTCGGCGTCCATATCGTCGGCCCGGACAGCCCGGAAATGATTCAGCTCGCCGCTATCGCCGTGAAGGCCGGCCTGACCAAGGCCCAGTGGGACGCCACCTGCGCGGTCCACCCGACCATGGCCGAGGAACTGGTCACGATGAGAGAAAAACAGTCGGGCGCGACCTCGGCGGGGTAAAAGGCGTCTTTAACCTGCTTCGTTCTGCCTAATGCCGCATTTTTACAGTGTCTTGCGTCGGTTTGCTGACAATGTGAGGCCGCTCGCGGAACAGTTCGATCAGGTCCAGGCGCGCGCCGTCTGGAACCGGCGTGGCGCTGGGGCCGTCATTTCGGAACAGCATCAACTGGGTGTCGCCGACCCCGGCCATCGGCCAGTCCGGCCGCCCCACTCCATTGGGGTCGCCGGACCGGGAGAAGGCGGTCCAGTAACCCATCATCGCCGCCGAGGCCGCGACATCAGCCTCGCGGACCGGATAGGGCAGAAGCGGCAAGGTTCCGAACACATAGGGGCGCTCGATGGCGTGGGTCGCTCCGCCGTGCGGTTCGGGATTGTCTGGCGACGAGATGTCGAACCGGTACAGATAGGCCGGGTGTCCCGCCGCCGTGTGCAGCCGCGCCAGCCGCCGCGCCGGCTCCGAGAAGACGGCGTCGGTGATGAAGCCCCGGTCAAAACCCGCCTCCCCGCCATAGGCCGCCGTGATGGTCGCGCGCTCTAGCCAGGTCAGGTCGTCGTCGATCATGCCATAGCCGTTGCGATCCGACGGCTTCATCCACCAGAACTCGGCGCTGTTGGTCCCGATGACCATCGGCACGGGCGCCTGCCGCCCGGCCCGGAACACCGCCTCGACGGTTCCGGTCACGATCCGACCGTCGATCAGGGTCAGGTCGCCATTGGCGAAGACCGGCGCCGGGGTCAGCAGCAGTTCGACCGGGGCGGCGCGCAGATCCGCCGCCGTCACCAGATTGTGGCCATGCGCCCAGACCTCGCCCCGTTCGCGCGCCGACGGCAGGTCATAGGCGCCGCGCCGGTCCAGCGGGGTCTGCAACTCGCGCCCCAGCCCCGACTGCACGATGGCGCGGTCGAACAGGCCCCGCGCGGGCGGTGCGATCATCATCCGCGTGACGATGGCCCCGCCCGCCGACTCGCCGAAGATCGTCACATTGGCCGGATCGCCGCCGAAGGCCGCGATGTTCGCCCTGACCCACTGCAGGGCCGCGATGACGTCCATCAGACCATAGTTGCCCGCCGCATCGTCCGCCGGCCGTTCCGCCGCCAAGGCCGGGTGGTCGAAGAAGCCCAGCCGTCCCAGCCGATAGTTCAGCGTCACCACAACCATGCCCTGCCGGGCCAGGTGGGATCCGTCGTACAGGGCCGCTGTGCCCGATCCATTGACCAGGCCGCCGCCGTGAATCCACACCATGACCGGGGCCGGCGACGCGACGTCGGTCGGCCGCCAGACGTTGAGGTTCAGGCAGTCCTCGCTCATCGGCAAGGGGCCCACGCCGGGGTCGCCCTGCGGCGTGGCCTGGATGCAGATCGGCCCATAGGTCGAGGCGTCGCGCTGCCCTTCCCAGGTCGGCGCCGCGCCGGGCGGTCGCCAGCGCTGTTCCGCCACCGGCGGGGCCGCATAGGGGATGTTCTTGAACGCGGCGACCGTGTCGTCGGCGCGCCCGGCCAGAGCGCCCTGCGCCAACTGGACGACCGGCTGTGCGGCGGGCGGCTGATCTGTCGGTTGAGCCATCATGAGGGAGAGGGTGGCCAAGGCGCCGGCAAATGTCATGTGCCGTCCTTAGCAAATTCTCCCGACACGCCAATGACGATCAGGTGAAAGGCGAATTCTGGGTACGGTGGCGAACTCTTTGCCGCTTCGGGCGTTCGGCACCGGTTGAGCTGGGGTGTAGATTGACAGTACAGATGAAACCGGGCGCTTCCGTAGTCGACTTGGCGACAGCCTTTGAGGCGTCGCCAAATCCCTATCTGCTGCTCACGCCGGATCTGCGTATCGCTGAGGTCAATCAGGCCTATGTCGAGGTCACAGGCGCTCGCCGCGACGACATCCTGGGCCGCCCCTTGTTCACGACCTTCGACGCGGGCCCCGGTGAAGATGCGCCCGAAAACGTGCGTCAGGTCCGGGCGTCCCTGGAGAAGGCGCGCGACACCCGCCAGCGCGATCACCTCGCCGTCGTGCGATACGCCATGCCGCGTAGATTGTCTGACGGCCAGGAGGTGTTCGAGGAACGAATCTGGAGCGCAACCCACACGCCCTTGCTGAATGCTGAAGGCGATGTCGTGCTGCTTCTTCAACACACGATGGACATCACCGATCTGTCGCCGGCCATCCGGCCCGATGAACCGACAACGGCCCTGGACGCCCTGATCGGCGGGTCGGTCCTGCGGCGAGCCCAATCGGTTCAGGAGGACAATCGTCGCCTGGAGAGCGAGCGCAACCGCCTGGTCGAAATGTTCATGCAGGCGCCGGGGTTCGTGGCCATCCTGACCGGTCGCGACCACTGTTTCCAGATGCACAATGACGCCTACAGCCAGTTGATCGGCCATCGCGACATCGCGGGCAAACCGGTGCGCGAGGCCCTGCCGGAATTGGCTGGTCAGGGCTATTACGAGTTTCTGGATACGGTCTTCGAGACGGGCGAACCCTATGAGGGTCGCGAAAGTCTGGCGAAACTACAACGGACCCCCGGGGGAGCGCTGGAAACCCTCTATCTCAACTTCATCTATCAGCCGATCCGTGACGAGGCTGGCGCCGTGGTCGGCATCTTCGTTCAAGGTCATGACGTCACGGACAATGTCTTGGCGACCCAGCGCCAGAAGCTGATGATCGATGAGTTGAACCATAGGGTGAAGAACACCCTCGCCACGGTCCAGTCGATCGCCATCCAGACCGCGCGTTCCCACGTCGACCCCGCCACCTTCGCCGCTACCTTCCAGTCGCGGATTCTGGCCCTGTCCCACACCCACGACCTGTTGACGCGAACCCACTGGGAAGGCGCGGATCTGCGGGCGATCCTGGAACACGAGACCGAAGCCTTTGGTCCGACCCGGATCAATCTCAACGGCCCGGCGACCGCTTTGCCCCCCGCCACAGCCCTGTCCCTGGGCATGATTTTCCACGAGCTTGCGACGAACGCCGCCAAGTACGGCGCCCTCTCCACGCCGGATGGGCGTGTTCTGATCGACTGGAGTTTGGCGGATCAGCGCGACCGCAAGCTGAAGCTGATCTGGCGCGAAATGGATGGGCCGAAAGTTACGCAACCGGACAGAAGAGGCTTCGGTAGCCGATTGATTGAACGAAACATTCGTCACGATCTGGCGGGGGAGATCGATCTGGTCTACGCCAGCGGTGGATTGATTGCGGAACTGACGGTTCCACTCGACAGGACGCCCGCCCCATGACCCAACCCCTTAACGGCCGCCGCGTACTGGTGGTGGAAGACGAATCCCTGGTCGCCATGCTGCTCGAGACCATCCTCGAGGACATGGAGTGTATTCTCGTCGGCCCCGCGTCCAATATCGACGACGGCGAGGCCATGGCCCGCGACACCGTCGATCTCGACGCCGCCCTGCTGGACGTCAATGTCGCCGGGCGTCAGGTCTTTCCGGTCGCCGAGGCGCTGAAGGCGCGCGGCGTGCCCTTCGTCTTCTCCACAGGATACGGCGAAGGCGGATTGCCGGAGGAATGGCGCGGCGCCACCACCATTCAGAAGCCCTTCACCGAGGCCGCCGTTCGAGACGCCTTGATGAAGGTCATGGGCGTCGCTCAGGTTTAGGCGGCCAGGTCGGCAGTAAAGCTCCTCTAGGCCCTTACGCCGTTTTTCCAGCGGCCGTGCAGCATGGGCTTGCCCAACCAATAGGCCAGTTCGGCGGGACGCTGGATATCCCAGGCCGCCAGGTCGGCGGCCTTGCCGACCGCCAGGGTTCCGATCTGATCTTGCAGGCCGAGGGCCCAAGCGGCCTCACGCGTCGCGCCCGCCAGGGCTTCTTCCGGCGTCAGGCGAAACTGAACACAGGCCAGGTTGAGAGCGTCGGTCATCGAGGCGACGGGAGAGGTGCCGGGGTTGCAGTCGGTCGCGACGGCCATGCGAACGCCATGGCCGCGCAACAGAGCGACCGGGGGCGCCTGGGTTTCGCGCAGCATCAGAAAGGCGCCGGGCAGCAGAACCGCCGTCACTCCCGCCCGCGCCATGGCTTTGATCCCGTCTTCCGTCGCGTGCTCTATATGGTCGGCCGACAGGGCGCCGTAACGCGCAGCCAAGGCCGCGCCGCCTCCGTTCGACAACTGATCGGCGTGCAGCTTGACCGGCAGGCCCAGGGCGTGGGCCTTGTCGAACAGACGCGCCACCTCCTCGATCGAGAAGGCGATAGGCTCGCAATAGGCGTCCACGGCGTCCACCAGCCCCTCGGCCTGGGCGGCGGGCAGAATGTGATCGACGGCCAGATCGACATAGGCGGCGCGGTTGGCCCGGTGCTCGGGCGGTACGGCGTGCAGACCCAGATAGCTGGTGCGCACACGAACCCCGCCTTCGCGGCCGATGCGCCGTGCGACCCGCAGCATCTTCAATTCGCTGTCCTGATCCAGCCCATAGCCCGACTTGATCTCGACCGTGGTGACGCCCGTGGCCTTCAGCCCCTCCAGCCGGTCCATGGCGGAGACGAACAGTTCGTCTTCCGACGCCGCGCGCGTGGCCTTGACCGATGAGATGATCCCGCCGCCAGCGCGAGCGATGTCCTCGTATGTGGCTCCGCCCAGCCTCTGTTCGAATTCGCCTGAGCGGTCGCCGCCGAAGACCAGATGCGTGTGGCAATCGATCAGTCCCGGCGTGAGCCAGCGCCCCTCAAGACGCTCGGTCGCGACCGCTTCCACGGAGGGCAAGTCCCCGCGGGGTCCGATCCAGGCGATGCGGCCGTCGGTGATGACCACGGCGGCGTCGCGGATGGCGCCATAGGCGGCCCCGCCCGGGACCATGGTGGCGGCGTGACAGTCGATCAGCAGGCGGTCGGCCTTCATCGGCTCTGGTCCTTGGCATGGGCGGATGAGAACAGGGCCACCAGATCATAGCGATCCCCTGGAAACACCTGACGCACCCGCGTGACGCCCTGGCCGTCGCGCCAGGTCCGTCTTTCGACGGACAGACAGGCTGCGCCGGGCTTGATCTGCAACAGACGCGCCGTCGCGACGTCGGCCTCCATGGCGCCGATCCGGTTCTCGGCCTGGGTCCAGGGTTCATAGTCCAGAAGCCAGGTTCCAGGCGGAGTGGATTGAAAATCCACTCTTATCGCTTGGGGCGCAACGGCCAGGGCGATCAGTCGACGCTCCAGAGCCAGCGGAATTGAATCCGCACTATGCAGGCAGGTCAAGGCCAGCAGCGGACCGCCGGCGGCGAGTTCAAATTCGGCGGCGCCGTCTGGACCACGTTCCACCTGGTCCAGCAGCCTGTAGCCATAGGCCTGGCCCCGCTCCATCACCTCGGCTCGCAGGTCAGGGATGGCCAGAAAGGCGGCATGGGCCTTGGGCTGGGCCACGAAGCTGCCCGCACGCCGCCGCCGCGTGACCAACCCCCTGCCCGCCAGTTCCGACAGCGCCTTCGAGACTGTGGCGCGCGAACAGCCGTACTGGGCGGTCAACTCGTGTTCGAAGGGAATGCGGGCGCCCGGCGAAAGCTCGCCCGAAAGTATGCGGCCTTCGAGATCTACATAGATTTGGCGGTGCAGGGGCTCCGGCGTCATCCCAGCACCCTGTCCAAGGCCTTGCGGTATCGTGCCTGGATGGCGGCGCGCGCCACATGCCGCCCATCGCGCACCACCTGCCGTCCCGCCCGCCAGACCGATGCGACGGCGCCGGCCGGCGCGCCGAAAATCCAGCTATCCAGCAGGGCGTCGCCCGTACGGCCATGGAAGCCGACGCCGCGCGTGTCCAGGCAAACAAGATCAGCCGGGGCGCCGATGACCAGTTCCTGCGGCGCGCCGCCGGCCTGGCGTCCGCCCGTCAGAGCGCGTTCGAACAGGGTGCGGCCAGTGGAGCGCTCCGCATCCGCCATGACCGAACGGCCCTTTAGGGCCAGCCGCTGGCTGTATTCCAGCATCCGCAGTTCCTCGGCCACACCGATCTGCACATTGGAGTCCGTCCCGATGCCGAACCGCCCGCCCGCCCGCGCATAGGCGGCGGCCGGAAAGACGCCGTCGCCCAGATTGGCCTCCGTGATCGGGCACAGGCCGACGACCGCGCCCCGTTCGATCACGCCCCGCCACTCCGCCTCGGTCACATGGGTCGAGTGGATCAGGCACCAGCGCGGATCGACCGTGGCGTTGGCGAGCAGCCATTCCACCGGTCGGGCGCCGGACCAGGCCAGGCAGTCTTCGACCTCCTTGGTCTGTTCGGCCACATGGATATGGATGGGCCCGTCGCCCGCCAGACCCGGCATGGCGGCCAGTTCAACCGGGCTGACAGCCCGCAGACTGTGCGGCGCGACCCCCACCACAGCGTCCGCCATGTCGGCGGTCAGGACGCGGCAGCGGTCGGTCAGATCCGCGAACCCGTCCAGATCGGTAATGAACCGTCTCTGTCCCTGGGACGGCGCCAGGCCGCCAAAGCCGGCGTGGGCGTAGAAGACCGGCAGCAGGGTCAGGGCGATGCCGGTCGTCTGGGCCGCTGCGACGATCCGCGCCGCGATCTCTCCTCTGTCGGCATAGGGCGCGCCGGACGGGGCGTTGTGAAGATAGTGGAACTCGGCCACGCGGGTGAAACCGCCCTCCAGCATTTCGGTGAAGGACAGGGCGGTGATGGCTTCGATCTCATCCGGCCCGCCCCGATCAAGGAAGCGGTACATCAGGTCGCGCCAGGTCCAGAAATCGTCGTCGCCGTGCTGGCCCTGGGGACCCCGCGCCTCGGTCAGACCGGCCATGGCGCGCTGGAAGGCGTGGCTGTGGACATTGACGACGCCGGGCAAGGCCACGCCCTGGCCTTCGTCGGTCGGCGCGCGGGATACGCCGGTTTCGAGGCTTGAAATCCGACCCTTCACCATGCCGATCCGCACATCCCGCGCCCAGCCGTCTGGCAAGAGGGCGGCCTCGAACCAGAGGGTGCGATCCACAGGCTGCGGCTCAAGGCTCACTGGACAGGTCCGTCTTGTTGCGATCAATATGTCTAGACATACCACGACGGATCGATTTGGCGAGGGAGGCCGAGATGACGCGTGACTGGCTGACCGTTAAGGAGGGGACGACGCCCCTGGTGATCGGCCTGCCGCACACGGGGACCGAAATCCCGGACGCTCTGATGGCGCGGTTTCGATCCCCCTGGCTGGCACGCAAGGACGCCGACTGGTGGGTGGATCAACTCTATGATTTCGCCTCTGACTTGGGCGCGACCCTGGTTCGCACCTCAATTTCGCGCAGCGTCATCGACGTGAACCGGGACCCGTCGGGCGTATCCCTCTATCCCGGCATGACCACCACGGGGCTTTGCCCGGTCGAGACCTTCGACGGCGAGCCCCTGTATCGGGCCGGAGAAGCGCCCGATGCGGCCGAGATCGCAGAGCGTTGCGCAACCTGGTTTGATCCCTATCATGCCCAGCTGAAAGCCCAGATCGACCGGCTGCGCCTGCATGGCCCCGTTGTCCTCTATGACGCTCATTCGATCCGTTCTGTCGTCCCGCGGCTGTTCGCCGGCGAGCTGCCGCAGTTCAATATCGGCGACAACGACGGGACCACCTGCGCCCCCGAACTGACCCAGGCCGTCGAGGCCGCCTGCGCGATCAGCGGCTCCAGCCTGATCGTCAACGGCCGGTTCAAGGGCGGCTGGACCACCCGTCACTACGGCCGGCCCGAGGCCGGGGTTCACGCCATCCAGATGGAGTTGGCGGACCGGGGATATATGCGCGATCCGGCGCGCCCTGTGTCGCCTGACAACTGGCCCAGTCCCTATGAGCCGGAGCGGGCCGAGCCGATGCGTCGAAACCTGCACCGCGTCCTGACCGCCTGTATCGCCTTCGCCGAGAGCCAGACATGAACCAGCCGAACGCTCGCATCATCCGAAGCCCGCGCGGCCCGGAAAAGACGGCCAAGACCTGGGCGGCCGAGGCGGCCATGCGGATGTTGATGAACAATCTTGATCCAGAAGTGGCTGAACGCCCTCAGGATCTTGTCGTTTATGGCGGTATCGGCAAGGCGGCGCGCGATTGGGCCGCCTTCGACAAGATCGTGGAGACCCTGAAAACGCTGGAGGCGGATGAGACGCTTCTGGTCCAGTCGGGCAAGCCGGTCGGGGTGTTCAGGACCCATGCCGACGCCCCGCGCGTCCTGATCGCCAACTCCAACCTGGTGCCCAAATGGGCGACCTGGGAGCATTTCTCAGAACTCGATCGCAAGGGCCTGATGATGTACGGCCAGATGACGGCCGGCTCCTGGATCTACATCGGCACCCAGGGCATCGTCCAAGGCACCTATGAGACCTTCATGGAGGCGGGCCGCCAGCATTACGGCGGGGACTGGTCCGGAAAATGGATCCTGACCGCAGGTCTGGGCGGCATGGGCGGCGCTCAGACTCTGGCGGCGACCATGGCGGGCGCGTCCTGCCTGGCTGTGGAATGCCAGCAAAGCCGGATCGAGATGCGGCTGAAGACACGCTACCTCGATGTGATGGTCCAGACGCTGGACGAAGCCCTGGCCCTGATCGAAGACGCCAACCGGACCGGAAAACCCATATCCATCGGCCTGTTAGGAAACGCTGCCGATGTCTTGCCTGAGATGGTCAGGCGCGGCGTTCGGCCGGACTTGGCGACCGACCAGACCAGCGCCCATGATTTGGTCAACGGCTATCTGCCGGCCGGTTGGACCGTCGCCGAGTGGGAAGACAAGCGGGTCAGCAATCCAGCCTCGGTCACGGCGGCCGCCCGATCCTCCATCGCCGCGCATGTCGGCGCCATGCTGGACTTCCAGTCGGCAGGTGTTCCTGTCGTCGACTACGGCAACAATATCCGTCAGGTCGCCTTTGACGAAGGTGTGACGAACGCCTTCAACTTTCCCGGATTCGTGCCCGCCTATATCCGCCCCCTGTTCTGCCGTGGGATCGGACCATTCCGATGGGCGGCCCTGACCGGCGATCCCGACGACATCCGCAAGACCGATGCCGCGATGAAGCGGCTGTTCCCGGACAACGCAGGTCTGCATCGCTGGCTCGACATGGCCGGTGAACGTATCGCTTTCCAAGGACTTCCAGCCAGAATCTGCTGGATCGGATTGGGAGAGCGTCACCGCGCGGGCCTGATGTTCAACGACATGGTGGCGGCCGGGGAACTGTCGGGCCCCATCGTGATCGGCCGGGACCATCTGGACTCCGGCTCGGTCGCCAGTCCGAACCGTGAGACCGAGGCCATGATGGACGGATCGGACGCTATTTCGGACTGGCCCCTTCTCAACGCGCTTCTGAACACAGCCTCGGGCGCCAGCTGGGTGTCGCTGCACCACGGCGGCGGGGTCGGCATGGGTTATTCTCAGCACTCGGGCGTCGTGATCGTCGCCGACGGCACGCCGGAAGCGGCGCAGAGGCTGGAGCGCGTGCTTTGGAATGATCCGGCGACGGGCGTCATGCGCCATGCCGACGCCGGTTACGACATCGCCCGCGCGGCGGCCCGCGAACACGGCCTGAACCTCCCCAGCCTGAAGGCCTGACCTCCATGACGACTCTGACCCTCGGCCGCTCGCCCATGACCCTGGCCCAATTGCGCGGCGTTCTGGACGGCCCCGTGACGGTCGCCGTCGCCCCTGAAGCCTGGACCGATGTGGACAAGGGCGCCGCGACCATCGCCGCCATCGTGGCCGAAGGGCGCACCGTCTATGGGGTCAACACCGGGTTCGGCCTGCTGGCCAACACCTCCATCGCGCCCGCCGACCTGGAGACCTTGCAGCGGAACCTGGTGCTCAGCCATGCTTGCGGGGTCGGCCCCCTGCTGCCGGACAGCGTGACGCGGCTGCTGATGGTGCTGAAGATCGCCTCCCTGTCACGCGGCGCTTCAGGTGTTCGGCGCGAGACGCTCGAAGCCCTGATCGCCCTCGTCAACGCCGATATCCTGCCCTGTATTCCATCCAAGGGCTCGGTCGGGGCCTCGGGCGACCTTGCCCCTCTGGCCCATATGAGCTGCGTTCTGATCGGGGTCGGCGAGGCCCGGCGCAAGGGCGAGACTTTGGAAGCCGGGGCCGCGCTTGAGAGGGCTGGGCTCAAGCCTCTGGTCCTGGGACCGAAAGAGGGGCTGGCGCTGTTGAACGGGACGCAGTGTTCCACCGCCCTGGCCCTGGCGGGTCTGTTCGCGGCCGAAGCGGTCTTCGCCGCCGGCGTGGCGGCGGGCGCACTGTCGGTCGACGCCCTGAAGGGATCGGACGCGCCGTTCGACGCCCGCATCCACGCGCTGCGGGGGCAACCCGGTCAGATCGCCGTGGCCGCACGCCTCAGAGCCCTGATGGCGGGTTCGGCTATCCGCGACAGCCACCGGGACGACTGCGCCAAGGTGCAGGACCCCTATTCGCTGCGCTGTCAGCCTCAGGTCATGGGGGCGGTGCTGGACGTTCTGGCGACGGCGGCCGCGACGCTGGAACGCGAGGCCAACGCCGTAACAGACAATCCCCTGGTCTTCATCGAGGACGGCGATGTCATATCCGGTGGAAACTTCCATGCTGAACCCGTTGCTTTTGCTGCTGATCAGATCGCCATGGCCCTATGCGAAATCGGCAATATCTCCGAACGCCGGACCGCCATCCTGGTCGATCCGAAGATGAGCGAACTGCCGGCCTTCCTGGTCAAGGAAAGCGGCCTGAACTCGGGATTCATGATCGCCCAGGTCACGGCTGCGGCCCTGGTGGCCGAGAACCGTATGGTGGCCCATCCGTGCAGCGTGGACACGGTTCCCACCAGCGCCAATCAGGAAGATCATGTTTCCATGGCCACCCACGGCGCGCGGCGGCTGCTGGACATGGCCGAGAATACGGCGACCGTGGTCGGAATCGAACTGTTGGCGGCGGCCCAGGGGCTGGAATTCCATCGTCCCCTGACCAGTTCGCCCCTGCTGGAACAGGTCTTCGCCGTCGTGCGTGAAGCGGCCGCGCCCTACGCCAGCGACCATTATTTCGCGCCGGATATCGCGAGGGCGACGGACGGGGTGCGAGCTGGACTTTATCGCCGGTTCGCGGAGGACCTGCTGCCCTCCGCCTGACGGGTTCAGAGGGCCAGAATGCCCAGATGCTCCAGCAGGATCATCGTGCCCAGACTGATCAGGGCGACGCCGCCGATCAGTTCCGCCGCCTTGCCGAACTTCAGGCCAACGGCCTTGCCGATCAGCATGCCGATGGTCGTGGAGACGAAGGTGGTGAAGCCGATCGAGGCGGCGATGACCCAGATATTGGCGCCCAGGAAGGCCAGGCCCACGCCCACGGCCGCCGCGTCGATGCTGGTGCCGACGGCGGTGGCGATCAAGGCCCAGGGTCCGGACTTGCGAGGGGTCTCGTTTTCTTCGGCTTCGCGCGGTTTGGCGCCTTCCCAGATCATCTTGCCGCCGACGACCGCCAGCAGGACGAAGGCGATCCAGTGGTCGATCCGCTCCACCAGACCGGCGGCGACCAGACCGAGACTCCAACCGATCAGAGGCGTGATGGCCTCGATGACGCCGAACACCAGGCCTGCCTTCACGGCCTGAGGCACGGAGGGGCGATGCGAGGCGCCACGACCAACGGCGGCCGCGAAGGCGTCCGTGGACATGCTGAGCGACAGAATGGCGATGGTCCCTGGGGTCATGACGAAATCAATCCACCGGACGCAAGACAGCGGCTCCACGCCGGCCGGTGCGGCGGTGGAACGCGCTGGTCTCGCTAGGCGGTGTTTCCGCTGGTCGGACCACGCGTCGAAACGCGAGTGTGTTGACCCGACCCCGGCGAACTGACGCCGGAAGCTACTCCCCAACAGGAAGCGGTCCCGTACACGCCAACGCGGTCGATTGGCAACCGCGTCAGATCGCCGATGACGCGACAACGGATCGCTGGGCGCGCAACGGCGCGACCGGACGATCAGTCGAAAGGTTGAAGCGGTGCGCGACGAAGCTGAGCCAGGTTCGCGGAATTGGTGCAGAAACAGACGGTGCGGAGCTGTCGGATCATGGTCTGAAAATGCTCGACCACGGCGTCGGTGGACACCGTCGCGGCCTTCAGCACTCCGGAGGCCTGTCCGACGATGTCGGCCCCCAATCGAATAGCGCGGGCGACGTCCACCCCATCCCTTACCCCGCCTGATCCGATCACCACAGCGTCCGGGCAGGCGCGGCGCACATCGACGATGGCCTGGGGCGTGGTCACCCCCCAGTCGGCGAAGGCGGCGGCGTGGATCCGGTCTTGTGAATCGGTCGCCCGCTCTCCCTCGATCAGCGCCCAGTTTGATCCGCCCGCGCCGGCGACATCCACGGCGGCGGCGCCCATGTCGATCAGGAGGCGCGCAGTTCGGCCCGACAGGCCGGCCCCGGTTTCCTTGACCACCACCGGCGTCTCGATCTTGCGGATCAGCGCCTCCAAGGCGGCGCCGACGCCCCACCAGTCGCGATCACCTTCGGGCTGGCAGGCTTCCTGAAGCGGGTTCAGGTGCACGACTAGGGCGTCCGCACCGATCATCTCGACCGCCCGCCGCGCCTCGTCCAGACCGAAACCCCGCGTCAATTGCGCCGCGCCGATATTGGACAGGATGGGGGTGTCGGGCGCCCGATGACGCAGGCTCCTATCCAGGCCGCCGCTGGCCCCCTCTTCCAGGGCCGTGCGTTGCGACCCGACCGCCAGGGCGATTCCCAAGTGCTGGGCCGCCTCGGCCAGACGGGCGTTCACGGCCTCGGCCCGCGCCGGGCCGCCGGTCATGGCGCTGATCAGCAGGGGCGCCTTTAGCCGACGGCCCAGGAAATCGGCGCCCAGGTCGATCTTGTCATGATCCAGATCCGGCAGGGCCTCATGCACGAACCGGATCGCGTCGAACCCGGCGTCGCGGGCGTGGCGGCCGCGCCCGGACAGCACCACGTCGAGGTGCTGATCCTTGCGGCCAGGGGCGCCGGGCGAAATAGCGTCGGTCATTCGGCTCGCCTAGGACCGGATCGTGGCCCGGATGGGGCCATCAGGGCTGGCGTTCGACGGTCAGGGCATAGGCCCCCGTCTCATTCGGCCCCAACGACCGGGCGCGGACGACGAACCAGCCGTCTTCCGGCGCGGTCCAGTCCAGCTTGGCATGGGTGTCCGAAAGACTGTCGTCGTCCGTCGCCAAACTGGTGAAGTCCTCGCCATCCTCGCCCAGGTCGATGAAGGCGTCGAAGGCGTTGGAGACCAGGGTGATCCGCAGCTTCTCGTCCTTCTTCGCCTGGAACCGATAGGCGTCGTAATAGGCGCCTTCATCGATCAGGGCGTCGGAAAGGCTCAGGGTTCCGCGCGCCGTCGCGCCGACCAGAATACTGCCGGGCTTGGGCTCGGGGCCGCGATCAATCAATTCCAGCGAATAGAGCCCCTTCTCCTCGTTCGACAGGGGTGAGGCCCGCAGGATGTAGTCGCCGGAAGACGGCAGGGTGAAGTTCAGACGGGAATCCGTGCCCTCGCCCAGTCCGTCGTCATCGCTCGACAGGGCGGAGAACTCCTCTTCAGCGGCGCTGATCTCAAGATAGGCGTCGAAATCGCCGGATCGCAGAACGGCCTGGACGCGCTGGCCCTCCTGGCCGGTGAAGACATAGGCGTCATAGTGTTTGCCTTCGTCGCTCTGGGGCTTTTCGGGCGTGATCTCGCCTTCCACGGTCTGGCCGAAGGTGATCGCAGACGGCGCAGGGGGCGGGGCGACTTCGCTGATCTTGAGGGTGAAACGGCCTTCGCCGTCATCGCTCAGGGCGCGCGCCTCGATCACATAGTCGCCGGCCGTCTCCAGCGTCTGGACGATGCGTGAGTCCGTGCCCGAGCCGGCGCCGTCGTCGTCCTGGTTCAGGACCGAATTGTCCGACGCCTTGCGCAGCGTCAGATAGGTGTCGAAATCCTTCGACGACATCTCGATGGCGACGCGCTGGCCCGCCTCCGCCGTGAACCGATAGAATTCGGCGCGCTGGCCGTCGTCATTCAGTCCCGTCTCGTCGTTCAGGCTTGCATCCAGGCTATCGCCGATGGCGATGGGCTTGGCCGGCGGCGCAGGCGGCGCTTCCGCCAGACCTAGAGTGTAGGCGCCCTCCCCGTCCCTCAGCGCGGTGGCGCGAATCACATAATCCCCAGCGGTCGGCGCGCTGAAGATCAGGCGCGAGTTCAGTCCGTCGTCGGGGCCGTCGTCGTTCTGAGCCAGTTCTACGAAACCGGGCCCGTTCATCCGGCCGACGCGAACCAATGGATCGAAGGCTTCGGATTCCAGGGTGACGATCACCCTCTGACCTGTAGAGGCGCGGAAGCTGTAGGCGTCGTAACGGCCGCCGTCTTCCTGCTCCGGGTCGCGGTCGGTCAGTTCCCCGGCCCGCTCGTCGCCTATACGCACGCCGACAGGACGCGGCGCGCGCGGGGGCGCGGGGCGTTCGCGCAGGGACAGGCTGTAGTCCCCGCCTTCCAGCCCGGCCAGGGTGCGGGCGCGCAGGACATAGGTTCCGCTCGATTCCGGCGTGAAGCGCAGTCGGGCGTCCGTGTCTTGGCCCAGCCCATCATCGTCTTCGGCCAGAGGTTCGTCCCCGCCTTCGGCATAGACGGCCAGATAGGCGTCGAAAGAGTCGGACCGCAGCACGGCCTCCAGCCTCTGGCCCGCGCGCGCCTCGAATCGGTAGGCGTCATAGCGATAGGCGTCGTCGCCGGTCGTCGCCGCATCCGCCTCGGTCAATGCGCCGTCCACCGCCGCCCCGATACGCAGGCCTTGAACGTCCTGAGCCAAGGCGGGCGAGACGGCCCAGACGAGGGCCAGGGCGCTGGCGGCGGCGGCGAGGGACGAACGCTTCATCAAGAACACTCCGGAGTTTGTCGTGGATCATAGACGCCGAACCATGACGGCTGTAAATCGCCGCATCCTCATCCCCCGGAGTCTTCCCCATGTCGGCCGAGCCCACACGCGCGACCCTGATCGACGGCAAGGCCTATTCGGTCGATCTGGTGGACCGCGCCGCCGCCGCCGCCGCCCGCCTGGAAGCCAGCCAGGGCGTCAAGCCGGGCCTGGCCGTCGTCATCGTCGGCGAGGATCCCGCCAGCCAGATCTATGTCCGCAACAAGGGCGAGACGACCCTGCGCGCCGGCATGCGATCCGACACCCACCGCCTGGACGAGACCACGACCCAGGACGAACTTCTGGCCATGATCGCCCGGTTGAACGCCGATGCCGGCATCCACGGCATCCTGGTTCAGCTGCCCCTGCCGAAACACATCGACTCCTCGGTCGTCCTCGACGCCATCGATCCCGACAAGGATGTGGACGGTTTCCACGTCGTCAACGCCGGGCGCCTGGCCGTCGGCCTGCCGGGTCTCGTTCCCTGCACCCCCCTGGGCAGTTTGATGCTGCTGAAGGATCAGCTGGGCGATCTGACAGGCCTGAACGCCGTCATCGTCGGCCGGTCAAACATCGTCGGCAAGCCGATGGCGCAGCTGTTGCTGGGCGAAAGCTGCACCGTCACCATCGCTCATTCCAGGACCCGCGACCTGCCTGCCCTCTGCCGCACCGCCGACATCCTGGTCGCCGCCGTCGGCCGGCCGGAGATGATCAAGGGCGACTGGATCAAGCCGGGCGCGACCGTGATCGACGTCGGCATCAACCGCGTGCCCTCCGCCGATCCGGTCAAGGCGGCCGAGGGCAAGACCCGCGTCGTCGGCGACGTCGCCTTCAAGGAAGCGGTCGATGTGGCCGGGCGGATCACGCCGGTGCCGGGCGGGGTCGGGCCGATGACCATCGCCTGCCTGCTGGCCAACACCTATTCAGCGGCCTGTCGGTCCATCGGCGTGGAACCGGAGCCATTGGACGCTTGAAGCGTTGCGGTCCTGAGACGATAGTCGTCGCACCGGCGCAATCGCCGACAGGGGAAAATCCATGGCTCGTCCAACCGCTCGCGCTCTGGCTCTGACCGCCGCTCTCGTCGTGGCACCCGCCGTCACCGGCTGCGGCTACAACACCATCCCGACCAAGCAGGAACGGGCGGAAGCCGCCTGGGCCGATGTGCAGAGCCAGTATCAAAGGCGCGCCGACCTGGTGCCCAATCTGGTCGCCACCGTCCAGGGCGCGGCGATCCAGGAACGCACAACGCTGACGGACGTGATCAACGCCCGCGCCCGCGCCACCTCGGTCAATGTTTCGGCTGAGGACCTCAGCAATCCGCAAGCCTTCCAGCAATATCAGCAGGCTCAGGGCCAGCTGTCCGGCGCCCTCTCGCGCCTGCTGGTGTCGGTCGAGGCCTACCCTCAACTTCAGGCCAATCAGAACTTCCTGACCCTGCAGTCGCAGTTGGAAGGCACCGAGAACCGGATCACAATCGCCCGCCGCGACTACAATGAGGCCGTGCGCGACTACAACACCACCCTGCGTACCTTCCCGAACGTGATCTGGGCCAAGACGGTGCATAGCGGGTCGCAGCCGATGCAGTTGTTCACCGCCACGGCGGAGGCCCAGTCGGCGCCCCAGGTGAGCTTCAATCTGAACGGCGCTCCGGCCGCCGCTCCGGGCGGAACAGCGGCCCCGGTCGCCCCGGGTTCGACCCCGCCGGCCCAGTGACCGCCCTCCCCGTTCGGACACGGCGTCCAGCGGGCGTCGTGACGGCTCTGTTCGGCCTGATGGCCGTTCTGCTGTTCGCCCTTCCGGCCACGGCGCAGACCAAGCTTGATTTTCCACCCCTGTCCGGGCGGGTGGTTGATCAGGCCGATCTGCTGGACGCCGCGACCGAACAGGCGCTGACGGAGAAGCTTGCGGCGCTCGAAGCCAAATCCAGCGATCAGCTGGTCGTGGTCACGGTCCGCAGCCTGCAAGACCAGGAGATCGAGGACTACGGCTATCAGCTGGGCCGCGCCTGGGGCATCGGGCAGAAGGAGGGCGACAACGGCGCCCTGCTGATCGTCGCCCCGACCGAACGCAAGGTGCGGATCGAAGTCGGGTACGGGCTGGAGCCGATCCTGACCGACGCCTTCTCGTCCATGGTCATCCGCGACGACATCCTGCCGGCCTTCCGCGACGGCGACTATCAGGCTGGAATCGTGAAGGGGGTGGACGCCCTGATCGTTCAGTTGGTGCTCGATCCAGCCGAAGCCCAGGCGCGAGCGGCGGCCGCAGCGACCGAGCCAGAGGGCGGCGCCGCCGCGCCGATCCTGCCGATCATCATCATCGGTTTTATCTTCGTCATCTTTCTGGTCGGCGCCATCGGGTCGGGCGGACGCGGGCGTCGCCATCGTCGCGACGGCGTCACCCCCATCCTGATCTGGGCGGCTTCCGAGGCTTTGAGAAACGCCGGTCGCGGCGGCGGTGGCGGCTTCGGCGGGGGCGGAGGAGGATTTGGGGGCGGCGGCGGAAGCTTCGGCGGTGGCGGGGCTTCGGGAGGATGGTGATGCGATTTACCAAGGACGACCGGGCGCGGGTCGCCGGCGCCATCGCCTCGGCCGAGCGCGGCACCTCGGGCGAAATCTTCTGCGTCGTCGCGCGCGGGGTCTCATCCTATCTGGACGTCAGCCTGGCCTGGGCGGCCGGGGCCGCTCTTTTGGCGCCGACCGCGCTCATCCCTTTGGGCTTCAATCTGTCATGGCCGCTCGGCGACGGTTGGGAGGCCGCCCACGTCTCAGCCCAGGCCGCCGGCGTCGGTCAGGCCCTGGCCTTCTACGCTTTGGTCCAGGCGGTGATCTTCGTCGGGGTCTTCCTGCTGACCCGTATCCCGCCGGTCCTGCGTTGGGTCACGCCGCGCGGTCTGCGTCGGGCCCGTGTGCGCAAGGCGGCCCTGCAACAGTTCCTGGCGCACGGCGTCCACGTCACGCGCGAGCGCACCGGCGTGCTGATCTTCGCCGCTCTGAAGGAGCATCAGGTCGAACTGATCGCCGACGAATTGATCCACCAGAAGGTCGATGAGGGGGTCTGGGCCGACGCCGTCGCCGCCCTGACCCGCGAACTGAAGGCCGGCCGACCGGTCGCCGGTTTCGAGGCGGCCATTGACCAGTGCGGCCGTGTCCTGGCGGCCCATTTCCCGCCGCGCGCCGATAATCCCAATGAGTTGCCGGATCATCTGATCCTGCTTTGATCGTCGTACCGGGGTCGCAATCGACGGCCAAAAGGCTTAGCCGTCCGCAGGTTTCGGACACGTCCTTGGGAAATCATGCCCCGCCTTCTGACCTATAACGTCCATCGCTGCGTCGGGACGGACAAGCGCCTGGACGTGGACCGCATCGTCGCCGTGATCGGCGAGCACGAGGCGGACATCGTCTGTCTTCAGGAACTCGACGTCGGCCGCGCCCGGACGGGCAAGGTCGATCAGGCCGAAGCCATCGCCGAGGGTCTGGCCATGACCTCGCGGTTCCATCCGGCCATGCGGGTCGAGGCCGAACTGTATGGCGACGCCATCCTGACGCCGCACCCGGAGACGCTGATCCGCGCCGACGCCCTGCCGACGGTGCGCGGCATCCCCGGTCTGGAGCCGCGCGGCGCCATCTGGTCCGAGATTCAGATCGGCGGCGTCGGCGTCAATGTGCTGACCACCCATCTGGGCCTAGTCCCGCGCGAACAACGCTTGCAGGCGGCGGCCTTGGCGGGGACCGGCTGGTTGGCCGGTTGCACCGGCCCCACCCTGCTGGCAGGCGATTTCAACGCCACCTCGATCACTCGCCCCTACCAGACGCTGGCGCGCCGATTGGGCGATTGTCAGCGCCTGTTGAACCTGAAGCCCTCGGTCAAGACCTTCCCCTCGGGCTTCCCCGCGATCCGCATCGACCATTGTTTCGTCAGCCCGGAAATCCGCATCACCGGCGTCAAGGCGGACTTCTCGCCCCTGGCTCGGGTCGCCTCGGATCACCTGCCGCTGATCATCGACTTCGAGATCGTTCAGCCGGTCAGCTAGTTAGCCGGGGGCCTGACCGCCTTCGGACGCCGGGCGCGTGCGGTGCGAACGGTTCAGCCGCTTCCACGGCCGCCAGGCGTCCGTCGACGAGGTGGGGTCGCCCAGTTGCCATTCGGCGAAGATCCGCTGGATCTGCGTCGGCGGATCGGATCCCAGCGGCTTCAGCCGGTCGCTGGCGAAGCTGCAAATGGCCGCCCCCGTCGATCCCAAAACCGCCTCCACCGCCGCGAAATCGTCGGCGGGAACCCCGATCCAGTGACCGATGGTGCGGTGACGGTGATGGACGATGACCGCCCGACCGGCGGCATCGGTCGGTTCGACGGCGACGTCGCATTCGGTGTCCAGCCCCATCGACCGGTTGTTCAGATTGGACGAGCCGATCCGCAGCAGCCGATCATCGATGATCGACACCTTGGCGTGGACAATGATCCGGTCGCCCTCCGCCGTGAGGGGCGCGAAAGCGAAGAAGCGATTGTACTTATCGGCCCTTTCCAACCGGTACAGCACCTCGGCGCGGGCCGTGTCCATAGTCATGCTGTCGAACCAGCTAGGGCTCTTGCCTGTCGAAACCAGCACCACTTCCGGACCGTCCACCTCGGCCAGACGCTCGGCCAGGGCGGCGGCGATGATCGGCGAGGTGAAATACTGGTTCTCAAAATAGATCAGGCGCTTCGCCCGCCGGATCGCCTCCAGATACAGGGCCTCGTTCTCACGCACCTCGTGGCGGCCGCTCCATTTGGGTTCGGTGCGGGCGATGCCGACCGGCGCCTCGGTCATCTGCACCGGCACGCCGTCAGGCCAGGGGTCGCTCTTCACCTCGTCCGGCACGGTCCGTTCCCAGGTCGCCTTGAACCAGCGTTCGCGCGCCAGATCGCCCAAGGCGCGAGCGGCCGGCCCATCCATCACGCACATCACCTCATGCCGGGCCTTGCAGATCACGCCGTTCGGCAGGGCGCGACGCGGATCTCCGTCCAGATGCTCGTCGGAATCCCACCGATCCGTCGAGATGTCGCCTCCGCCGCAGAAGGCGACGCGGTCGTCGATGACGATGACCTTCTGGTGGTGGCAGGCGCCGATGGGGCCAGGGGCGTCCATACGGAACTCGACCATCCGCTTGCGGAACCAGCGCTGGGCCCGGTGGGGATAGAAGCCCTGGGACGCTGCGATCAGCAAGGGCGACTTCCAGATCAGCAGCCGGATATCCAGGTCCGGCTTGCGCTTCACCAGCATGCGCAGCTGGTGGCCGATTTCATGCTGTTTTTCGCCGGGCCGGGTCTCGGGGTCCAGGTGGGTGCGGGGATCGAATTGCCAGCCCAGGACGACGATGGATCGTTCCGCCTTCTGAAGGGCGGAGGACAGGGCGTCGAAATAGGTTTCGTTCTCCATCAGGATGGAAAACCTGTGCGCGATTTCGCTGCGCCAGACGCCCGCTCCGGGGGTCAGCAGACTGCCGTCATAGCTGTCGCCGTCTTGGGTCATTCAGCCTGCCTGCCCGATTCGCATGACACCGCGATGCGGACGCCCTCGCCTTCTCCGTTTCATGCACATCACGCTCGGTCAATCTTTACGCAGCGGGATTGTGACGTTCGCCAAAAAGGCGCATAAAACAATCGGCCATGGGGGCTGTGGGAGACGCCTTCTATGCAGGCGCTTGTGGAACTGATCGCAGGCTTCATTGCATTGCTGGCGGCTGCCGTATTGTCGCAGTTCGGCGTTGATATCCATTCACCCCAGCCTGCTGAGCGCGAAGTGCACCGCAGCTCAGACTGCCGTCCGGACAAGGCCGCCGCCTTCACTGCAGAAACCAAGCGCGATTGCTGATCGCGAACAGTCCACGTCTGTTGGATCTGTACGGCTTGGACCTTGGGTTTTGACTCGCTAGGGTCGAATCGGCGCGTTTTCGCGCGCCGCGCGCATGAATCGAGCTCGACGCCTGATGAAATCCCGTAACCGGCCGCCGCTTAAACTGACCAACGAAGAGGCTGTCCCGCCCCTCGAGGCGTCCGATACGCCTGCGTCTGACACCGAAACCGAGATCGAGGTGGAGCCGACGCTGAAGGTTGAGGCCGAGCCGCACGCGGAAATGGAGCCCCTGCCCGCGCGGCCTCCCGAACGGCCCATGTCCGAACGTCGCCGCCGCCGTTTGGCGGAAGAGGCGCGTCAGGCCGAGGAACGCGCCGCAGCCGCTCTGAAACCTAAGCCAGAGCCCCTGCCCGAGGCCAGGCCTGCCCCGCCGCCGGTGGAACCTCTTGACGTCATTCCGACCCTCGCGCCGGAGATCGATCCGGAACCGATGTTCGAATCCTCCGCCGCTGTCGAGATGGCCGTGGCCGCAGGCAAGCCCCCGGCGCCGTTCGAGCTGTCGTCGCCTCAGACCCTGAGATCAAGCGTTTCCGCCCGTGCGGCAGCCACCGCGAGCGGGCGGACCGCCTATCTGATCGCCGTCCTGGCCTCCGCCCTGTGGATCGGCGGCGTGGCTTCATGGGCGGCTTATGAGTTCGGCTCCGGCGCGTCGGAACTGGATCCGTTGCGCTTCGCCATCTACGCCCTGATGGCGCTGGCCCCGGCCGGCCTCGCCATCATGTTGGCCCACGCTGTCCGTCAGGGCGCCGGCCTAGCCGCCGAGACTCGGCGCGCCCGCGATATGGCCGAGGCCCTGGTCGCCCCCACCGCCCTGGCCGCCCAGCAGACCGGCCAGGTGCTGAATTCCCTACGGACCGATATCGACCACGCAGCCCTCGCGGCCGAACGCGCTCGTAACGACATGGTCCTGTTGCGCCAGGCCCTGGCCGAGGAGACGGATCGCCTGAACGCGGCGGCTGAGAACGCCGGCCGTACGGCGCGTCGCCTGACCGAAAACCTGGCGCGCGAGCGTGATCAGATGCAGACACTGGGCGTCCATCTCGACAGCCAGGCCACAGGCGTCATCGATGCGGTCGAGCGTCAGTCGCGCATGGTCGCCGACGCCTCCGACCTGGCCCAGGCCCAACTCCGCGAGGCCGAAGCCGCCCTGGCCGCTCGCGCCGCCGATCTGGCCGCCGCCGCCGGCGAGGCCCAGGACGCCGCCCGCGTCGCCGCCGATGACCTGGCCCGCCAGACCATCCGCCTGGAAAACGCCGGATCCGGCGTGGCCGAACAGATTCAGTCGGTTGAACAGGGGCTGAGCCAGCAGCGCGCCGCTCTGGTCACGGCCGCCTACGCCCTGCGTACCGATCAGGAGGACTTCTCCGCCCAGGTCGAGAGCCAGCGCGCCCAACTCGTCGAAAATCTGTCGGCGACACGCACCGCCGCCGATGAAATGGGCCGGACGTCTCAGACCTCGATCGAGAGCCTGCGCGAGATCCTGGAAGCCGCCGGCGACCAGTTCCGCGCCCTGGTGGACATGTCCCAGCGCGAGGCTGACGGTTTCGACGCCGCCACCAAGGTTTCGCTGGATCGGTTCGAGGCCCTGGCCGCCGACGCCCGCGATACCCTGATGGAGGAAACCCGCCGCGCCCTGGAACAGATGCGCGCCACGGCGGAAGACTCCCGCGCCGCCGCCGCCGACGCCTCCGAACAGGCGCGACTGCGCGCCGACCGGCTGGGCGAGGCCCTGTTCGAGGCGGCCCAAAAGGCCGATCAGGCCGCCGACGCCCGGATCGAGGACGCCCGTCGCATCGTCGGCCAGACCTCCGGCCTGGTCGATGAGGCCGGAGAGCGGATGGTCAAGCGGTTGGAAAGCCTGGTGGATCGCCTCAACTCGGCCCTGTCGGAGATCGACACCGCCGTGGCCGATGTGGACGAACGCGCCGCCCGCCTGCCGGAACAGGCGCGCGCCCGCGTCGACGCCGTGCGGGCCAGCGTAGAGGAAGGCCTGGCCTCGCTCGCCGCCGCCTCGCGCAAGGCCGCCGAGGACACCGAGGCTCTGGATGTCGGCTTCCAGGAACGGGTTCGCCGCAACTATGACATGCTGACCGAGGCCGTGCGTCTGATGGGCGTGGTGTCCGGCGACGCCCCGACCGGCCGGCTTCGCGAGGCTCCGCCCGAGCCGGAACGTCTTCGCCAGCCGCGAAGCGCGACCCCGACAGAGCCGTTGCCGGAAGACAAGGCGGCCGACAGAGGCTTCGGGCTTCGTAATCGTCTGCGTCTCGCTCCGACGGAAACGCCACGCGCCGCGCCGACGCCGGACGCCGGCCTCGACTGGAATGATCTGGTGTCCAACGGGCGCGACGATCAACCGCTGGAACTGGACACCCCGACGGCCAGCCCTGCCGAAACCGCCGCCCTGTCGGAGCGAGTCGCCGCCGCCATCCGCCGCATGGGCGTTGATCCCAATGCGCTCCTGCCCCGTTCACGCGTGGAAGAGGCGGCGCGTCTGCTTGGAAACGGCGACGCCGACGGCGCACGTCGCATCGTCCGTCGCGTGGCTCCGGCGGCCGTCCGCAGCGTCTCGCGCCGCGTGCTCAGCGACCCGGAACTGCGCACCGACGCCGAACGCTATGTGGCCGTGTTTGCACAGGACATTTCGTCCTATGCGCGGGCCGGCGACACCCTGGCCGTGCAGAACCGGCTGGCCTCTGACGGAGGGCGCGCCTTCATGTTGCTGGATGCTGCGGTGGGCGACCTCGGTTGAGGCTTGACGGCGGACCCAAGTTCGAGCCACCTGCCTTGGTCACGAAAACGTCACGCGCTGGGCGGGGTTAGGGTCAAAATGACGGACGAGACCGACCGGCCGGACCGACGCCCCGGTATCGCGATCTGCGCTTATGACGGCGAGAGCGGCTGGGATCTGGTCGAGGATCTGTCGGGCGAAGCTTGGAGCCCCCCAGGCGCCCGTACGATCCGCGTGTCCAAGGGCGACCCGGACGCCCTGGCCGACGCCTTGGGCGCCTATCTGAAGTCCGGCGACTGCCGCGCAGTTCTATTGGTCGGCCGCACCCAGAAGGGCGCCGGCTTCCGCCTCCAGATGCGGGCTGAAAACCGGGCTTTGGATCGAAAGGACCGTCTGTCCGTCACCGGTCCGGGGTTGGCCCGCACGACCGCCCCGGTCGCCGACATCCTGCGCGCCCTTCACGCCTCCGGCCTGCCCGCCGAAGCTTCGTCAGAGGCCGAGGACGACGCCGGCTCTTATCTGCTCTATCGCATTCTGGCCGACCTCGACGATGGGCCGCACACCCCCGCCGTGGGCCTGTTGCGCACGCCGGCGTCCGCCGATGAGACGGCGGTGAAGAAGGCGGTCAAGGCCGCCGCCTCGATCATGGCCGGCCATATGGCCCTGTCCCCGCGAACCTAGGCCCGAGCAACCAGCATCGGTTTCAAAGCCATGACGGCGATCAGGCCCAACCCGGCCAGCCCCGCCATCGCCAGATAACCGCCGGCGCCATAGGCGTCATACAGCGGACCGCTGGCCAGGGTCGCCAAGCCGATCAGAACCCCCGCCGATAAGGTGGAACTCAGGGTCTGGGCCGCCGTCTGGCTGTCGCGGGGCGCCAGCCGCTCGATCAGTTCGATCCCGGCCAGATAGCTGGCCGCAAAACTGAGGGCGTGCAGCGCCTGGAGCGGCCACAAGGCCCACAGCGTGGGAACCGCCGCCATCAGCCCCCAGCGCAGCACAGCCGCCAACGCAGCGAGCGCCAGCAGCGACCAGGCTCCGATCCCGCGCCGCCGACGCCAGGGATCGACAATCCACATGAAGCCGATCTCGGCCGCCACGGCGAAGGCCCACAACAGCCCAGTCAGATGCGATTCGATCCCTTGGCCCCGCCAAACGATGGCGGAGAAACCATAGTAGAAGGCATGGGCCGCCTGCACCGCGCCGATGGCGACCAGGGCCGTCACCAGAACCGGATCTTTCAACAGTCGCCCCATGCCCCGAAACCGATCCCAGCCGGGGATCGGTGGGCCGTCGTGCACCGGCTCGGCAGGCAGCACCCGCCAGGCCACGACCGCTATGCCCAGACAGGCCAGGGTCACGCCGATGATGACCGCCTCGGGTCCCGTCGCCCGAAGGATGAAGCCCACGGCGATATTGGCCACGACAAAGGCGGCTGACCCGAACCCACGCGGCACGGCGAAGCTGAACCCCTCACGACGCGCCAGCCGCAAGGCAAGCACGTCGGTCAGGGGGATGATCGCCGCCGCCCCCGTCGCGCCGATGAACCAGCAGACCGCCCATGCTGCGAATCCCTCGGACAGGCCCGCGGCCCCGTATCCCAGGCCGGCCACGGCGGCGAGAAGCGCGATGGGCGTGCGGCGATAGCGAAAACCATCGGCCCAGACCGCCAGGGCGGGACCCGTGACCAGCCGGCCCAGCATGGGCGCCGCCAGAAGAACACCGATCTCCGCCCCGCTCAGCCCCTGGGCGCGCATCCACAGGCCGGCGTAAGGCAGGCTGACGCCCAATCCGCCGAACATCAGGACGTATTGCAGCGCCGCACGCGATCTGGATCCCAATTCCATCGCCCGCGCATAGCAGACTTCCCGGATTCGTCAGGTTAGGTTCGTTGCATGACACCGAGTCGCAATCTGATCGTCTTCGCCGCGCTCAATGGGGCCCTGGCCGTCGCCCTCGGCGCCTTTGCGGCCCATGGGACGGGGCCTCAGGTCAAGACGCTGCTGTCCACCGGCACCCATTACCAACTGGCCCACGCCGTCTTCGCCCTGGCTTGCGCCCTGTGGACCGGCGGCGGGCGATGGGCGCGGATCGCCGGCTGGCTGGGGGCGGCGGGCGGGCTCGTCTTCTCGCTGGCCCTGGCCATCCTCGCCCTGCTCAGCCTGCCCGTCATGGGCGCCGTCGCCCCGATCGGCGGACTGCTGATGATCGCCGGTTGGCTTTGCCTGGCCTTTGCGGCATTGCGTTCCTAATCCTCAGTAAGGCCGCATACGGGCCCAATAGAAAGACCTCGAAAGCATGGCCTTCCCCACGCCCGTCGAGCCGCGTCGCGAACTCTATCCCGAGATCGAACCCTTCGCCTCCGGCTGGATGACCACCGACGGCGTCCACGAAATCTATTATGAGGAAAGCGGCAATCCGCAGGGCCGGCCGGTCCTGGTGCTGCACGGCGGACCCGGCGGCGCCGTCAATCCCGGCATGCGTCGTTTCTTCGATCCGGCCCAGTATCGGATCATTATGTTCGATCAGCGCGGTTGCGGCCAATCCCGCCCCAACGCCTCGCTGGAAGACAACACCACCTGGACCTTGATCGAGGATATCGAACGGCTGCGCGAGCGCTGCGGCGTCGACAAATGGGTGGTGTTCGGCGGGTCCTGGGGCTCGACCCTTTCCATGGCCTACGCCATCACCCATCCGGAACGGGTCCTGGCCCTGGTTCTGCGCGGCATCTTCCTGCTGACCAAGAAGGAGCTGCACTGGTTCTATCAGGACGGCGCCTCGATGATCTTCCCAGACGCCTGGGAAAGGTTTGTCGCCCCCATACCCGAAGCCGAGCGCGGCGACCTGATGGGCGCCTATTACAAGCGTCTGATCGGCGACGACGTGGCTGACCGCGAGCGCTGCGCGGTCGCCTGGTCCAGTTGGGAAGGCGAGACGGTCAGCGTCGAGGGCCCCAAGGCCAAGCCGGACAAGTTCGCCGAACCTGAATTCGCCGTCGCCTTCGCCCGGATTGAGAACTGGTTCTTCACCAACGCCGGCTTCTTCCCCGAGGACGGCTGGATCGTGAAGAATGTGGACCGGATGCGCCACATCCCCTGCTGGATCGCCCAGGGCCGGTTCGATGTCGTCACCCCCATCGCTAGCGCCTGGTCCCTGCACCGGGCCTGGCCCGAGGCCAGGCTGGATATCGTGGCCGACGCCGGCCACGCGTCTTCGGAACCGGGCATCGTCGACAGTCTGGTCCGCGCCACCGATTGGGCCGCCGGCCTCTAGCCACGAAAAGCCGCCGCTCCGAAGGGAACGGCGGCTTTTGCTATTCAGCCTGATGGCGTCCGGGCCTTGTGCGGCCCGGTTGATCGGATGACCTAGGCTGCGTCCACCAGCACGATTTCAGCGTCCGAGATCGCCGTGACCGTCACGACATCCTCCTGGGCGATGGCGGCGCCGTCACGGGCGTTCAACCGAACGCCATTGACCTCGATCTCGCCCTTGGCCGGCACCAGATAGGCCCGGCGGGTCGCGCCCAGCGCATAGTCGGCGCTGTCGCCGGCCTTCAGCGTGGCCGCCACGATCCGCGCATCAGTGCGGATCGGCAGCGCATCCGCATCGCCTTCAAAGCCCGAGGCCAGGACCACGAACTGGCCCGAACGCTCGCCCTTGGGGAAGGGTTTGGTGCCCCAGCTGGGCGCCTCGCCGCGCTTGGTCGGCTCGATCCAGATCTGGAAGATCCGGGTCAGGTCCGGCTCGGCGTTGTACTCCGAGTGGCGGATACCGGTGCCGGCGCTCATCACCTGGACGTCGCCGGCCACGGTGCGGCCCTTGTTGCCCAGGCTGTCCTCGTGGGTGATGGCCCCGTCGCGGACATAGGTGATGATCTCCATATCGGCGTGGGGGTGGGGCGGGAAGCCGGTGCCGGCGGCGATCTCGTCGTCGTTCCAGACCCGCAGATTGCCCCAGCTCATCCGCTTGGGATCATAATAGTTGGCGAAGGAGAAGTGATGCTTAGCGTTCAGCCAACCGTGGTTGGCGCCGCCCAGCGATTCAAAAGATCTGCGCTCGATCATCGGAGTATCCTCAGGCCGGGCCGTCCCGGCGTCATTGACTTGACGCCAAGATAGAGATCGACGACCGAACAGAAATAGAAACACCTGAAACTCATCGTTTCCCAGCCGAGAGCGCTTCATGTCCCGCCTGCCTGACCTTGAAGCCATGGCCATCTTCGCCAAGGTGGCCGAGAGCCAGTCCTTCTCCGGCGCGGCCGACAGTCTGGGCCTGTCCAAGGCGACTGTGTCCAAGGCTGTGACGCGGCTGGAACAGCAGCTGAAGACCACCCTGCTGCACCGGACCTCGCGCCGCTTTGCCCTGACCGACGCCGGCCGCACGTTGGCGGCGCGAGCGGCTCAGATGCTGGCCGAGGCCGAGGGCGCGGTGTCCGAAGCCTTGGATATGTCTGTGACGCCGCGAGGCCTGGTGCGGCTGGCAGCCCCGATGTCCTTCGGCATGGCCTATGTGGCCCCGGCCCTGCCGGAGTTTCTGGCGCGCCACCCCGATGTCTCCATTGATCTTCACCTGTCGGACGAGGTGATCGACCTGGTCGGAGGCGGATTCGATTGCGCCCTGCGCATCGCCGCCCTGCCCGATTCCTCCCTAACGGCGCGTCGCCTGAGGCCTGTCGAGCGCCGGCTTGTGGCCTCGCCGGACTATCTGGCCCAGCGCGGGCGCCCGACCCATCCGCACGATCTGGAGCGTCACGCCTGTCTCGGCTACGCCTACATGCCCACGCCCGATGTCTGGCGGTTCATCAATGACGCGGGCGAGGAGGTGTCGGTCCGGCCGCGCGGCCCTTTGCGGGCCAACAACTCCGACGCCCTGACCGCCTCGCTGTGCGCGGGCCTAGGCGTGTTTCCCCAGCCGGACTTCATCTACTGGAAGGACGTGGCCGACGGTCATCTGGAGACCGTGATGACCGACTGGCGCCTTGCGCCCATCGCCCTGCATCTGGTCGCACCGGGCGGCGGGCCGCGACCGGCGCGGGTCACGGCCCTGATGGACTATCTGGCCAAACGGTTCAGCGGCCCTCTGTGGCCCGGCGATACGGTCGGGCGCTGACGCTTCAGCCGCACTTGACCTGCTGGATCACGCCCGAGGCGTCGTCATAGACGAAGTTTACCCGGTTCTCGCGATAGTCCATGGTTGCGGCGCAGGTGGCGCACAGAACGCGGAAGCTCTGTCCTAGCGGCGCAGCAGGCACTGCCGAACGGTTGCGACCGACATAGGCCTGATAATCCTCGACCTTGCAGGCCTTGAAGGCGGTCTCGCCACCCGGCGCAGGGGCGGTTGCGGGTGTTTGGGCGCAGGCGGACAACGCAAGTCCGGCGGCCATCAGGGAACTCAGGATGAAGGTGGTCTTCATGGTCGTCTCCGGGATACGTCGCAGCCTAGCCGCAGCGGACCTGCTCGATGATGCCGCTGTCGGTGTTGTAGAAGATGTTCAGACGATAGGCCGAATAGTCCTGGGTCACAGGACAGGTGGTGCAAGTGACGCGGCGGTTCACCACATCCACCGGCACGGGAATCTCGGTCCGGGACTTGCCGACCAGATACTGCATCTCGCCGGCCTTGCAGATGTCGGTCGTCTGTCCGGTCGGCATGCGGCTGCCGACGGGCGGGTTCAACTGGGCGCGTTCGACCGTGCGGGGCGCCGGCTGATCGGCGACAGGCGTCGAACAGGCCGCCAGCAGCCCCAGCCCCACGAAGCCGGCGATCAGGCCGCCTTTTCCCAGCGCCCTTCGTCCGTTTGACGCCAATAGGCCAGATTGGCGCCCTGTTCTTTCAGCGTCTTCCAGCGCCCGCGTGCGTGTTGCAGCGCCGGCTCGTCCCGACCGTCGAAAATAATGAAGCATCGTTCAAACCCTTCCGTCACGCCCAGTTCTGCGTCGTCGACGATGAACAGCGCCTGAGCGCCGTTCAGGTTCTCTCCCGATTCGCTCAGCAGCACAGGCTGGCGATCCGCATGGGGCTGATCGGCCCGGCCATGCGGCAGGAAGCTCTCTTCGTGAAAACTCCACAGACGCTCGTCGATATCGTCCAGCCGATGGGCGTGCGACGACTTGATCATGGCGCGCCAGCTCCGCTCGAGCGTCTTCTCGAGCAGGGTCGGCAACACCTGGTCCAGCGTGGAGCGCTCCAGGTGGTAGAACCAGATTTCGGGCTTGTCGCTCACCCGGCTCTATCTCCGGAACTCAAGCTTCGTAAGTATCGGCCACCATGCGATCCAGGGTGCGCACGGCGAAGCCGACGCCGCCTTCCGGCACGGTGGGGCTGGGGCTCTTGTTGGCCCAGGCGGTCGGGGCGATGTCCAGGTGCGCCCAAGGCACGCCGTTGGTGAAGCGTTGCAGGAACAGGGCGGCGGTGATCGAACCACCGGCGCGGCCGTTGCCGGTGTTCTTCACATCGGCGATCTTCGAATCGATATGCTGTTCGTAGATGTCCGGGATCGGCATCCGCCAGAAATTCTCGCCCACCTTCTTCGACGCCGCCAGGATTGGATCGGCGACCTCGTCGGAGTTCGAGAAGACGCCGGCGTAATCCAGGCCCAGGGCCACGATCATGGCGCCCGTCAGGGTGGCCAGGTCGATCATGAATTTCGGCTTGAAACGCTGCTGCGTGTACCAGAGGGCGTCGGCCAGGACGAGACGGCCCTCGGCGTCGGTGTTGATGACCTCGACCGTCTGGCCCGACATGGACACGACCACGTCGCCCGGACGCTGGGCGTCGCCGTCCGGCATGTTCTCGACCAGACCCAACACGCCGACGGCGTTGACCTTGGCCTTGCGGCCGGCCAGGGCGATCATGGTTCCGGTCACGGCGGCCGCGCCGCCCATGTCCCATTTCATGTCTTCCATGCCGTCGGCCGGCTTGATCGAGATGCCGCCGGTGTCGAAACACACGCCCTTGCCGACGAAGGCGATCGGCTGACCGCCGGCCGCGCCGCCGTTCCACTTGATCACGGCCAGCTGGCTCTCGCGACGGCTGCCCTGGCCGACGGCCAGAAGCGTGCGCATGCCCAGCTTCTCCATCTCGGCCTCGCCGAGGATTTCGACCTCAAGGCCCAGGCTTTCCAACGCCTTGACGCGCTTGGCGAACTCGGCCGGGTACAGGACGTTGGCGGGTTCGGACACCAGGTCGCGGGCGAAGATCACCCCGTCGGCCACGGCCGACAGCGGCTCCAGCGCGGCTTCGGCGGCCCGCAGATCCGACGTAACGACGCGGACAGTGGTGATCGACGGAATCTTGTCGGGCTTCTGGGTGGTGCGATACTTGTCGAAGCGATAGGCCGCCAGACGCGCGGCGAAGCCGACGCGGGCCGCCTGGTCGGGCGTCAGGCCCGAGGCGTCGATGGTCAGGATTTCTGCGCCCGACAATTTCACCGCCGAATAGGCGGCGCCGCCGAAGGCCTCGACCGCCAGATCGTCCAGCTTGTCCGCAGCCCCAGCGCCCACCAGCAGCACGCTGTCGGCGTTCACGCCCGACGGCGCGGCGATGCTCAGGGTCTGTCCGGCCTTGCCGACGAAGCGGCTCTTGGACATCGCCTTGGTCAGGGCGCCATTGGTCTTGGTGTCCAGGTCTGGTCCTGAACCGGCGAGAGCGCGGTCCTCATGAACAGGCACGGCGAGAATTTCAGCGGCGTCGACGGCGGCGACGAACTCGATCTTCATACAGCGACTCCAGCCAGGCCCCACCCGGCGTTACAATGGAAAAAGACAAACGGCGCGTCTGCTTGTCGCGGACGCGCCCTCCTGTGCTACTAGATGCGCCTCATTATCGCCGCCTGCAACCGGGCGAAGTCCATCCGCCCATGACCCTGATTCAAAGATACCTTTTCCGCCAGATCTCGCTGCCCGTGGTTGCGACCTGCGCTTCCTTGGCTGGAATCGGAATTCTGAGCCAAAGCCTCGACCAACTCGAAGTCATTGTCGAACGTGGCCAGAGCGTGTGGGTCATGGTGAAATTGACCCTGCTGGCCCTGCCCCAGCTCCTAGCCGTCATCCTGCCGATCGGTCTGTTCGTCGGCGCCCTCATCGCCCTGACCCGAATGCAGCGCGAGCAGGAACTGACGGCGGCCTTCGCCGGCGGGATGACGCGATGGCAGGTGATCTCGCCCGCAGCGCGTCTGGCGTTCCTGGTGCTGATCCTGAATCTCGTGATGACCCTGTTCGCCCAGCCCTGGGCCCAGCGTGAAGCCCGAAACCAGGCCTTCGCCATTCGCACCGATCTGGCGGCCCTGCTGGTCGAGGAGGGCCAGTTCGTCCAGGGACCGGACGGCTTGACCGTCTATGTCCAGCAGATCGAACAGAACGGTCTTCTGAAGAACCTGTTCGTCTACCTCGACGACGGCAAGTCGACCCAGAACTGGAGCGCCGCCGAGGCGCGTTTCGGCCGTGACGCCGCCAATGAACCGGTTCTCACCATGATCGACGGTTCCTGGCAGAAATATTCGTCGCGTGGCGTGCTCGAGACCCTGTCCTTCGACAGATACGATTTCCCCCTGGGTCAGTTCTCCAACGTGACCGAGCAGATTCGCTACAAGCCGGCCGACCTCTATCTTCGCCAGCTGTTGAACCCCTCGCCCCGCGTGCTGGAGACCGCCGGATCGCGCGGCGAACTGCTGGCCGAGGCTCACGCCCGCATCGCAGCCCCGCTCTACGCGCTTGTCGCCATGGCCATGGCCCTGGCCGCCATCATGGGCGGATCGTTCAGCCGCACCGGATATTCGCTGCGGATCGCCAAGGCGGCGGGCGTCTTCCTGCTGGTGCGGGTGATCGGCTACGGACTGGTGGCCGCCAGCGCCTGGAACCCGTGGATGAATATCCTGCAGTATCTGGCGCCCCTGATCGTCGTCGCGGCGGCCATGCGGGTGCTGTTCCGCGCCCTCAAGCCCCGCAAGCGCCGAAAGCTGCCGGTCATCGACCAGTTGCGCGCGAGATTCGCATGACCCTGGCCCTTCTCTCGCCTTCCCGATTGCGCCTGCCTCGGTTGGGCCGAATCGAACGCTATGTGCTGATCCAGCAGCTTCGTTCCCTGGGCGTGGCTTTGGCCGTGATCTCCGCTCTGGTGATGCTCATCGACTTCGTCGAGGTGTCGCGTGGCGTGGGTTCGGATCAGGACGTGTCCGCCCTGCGTATCCTGGGTCTCGTAGCCCTGAAATCGCCGTCGGTGATCGTTCAGCTTCTGCCCTTCGTCTTCCTGTTCGGGACCTTGGCCGCCTATATCGGCCTGAACCGACGCAGCGAACTGGTGGCCATGAGGGCGGCGGGCGTGTCGGCCTGGCGGTTCGTCCTGCCGGCTGCAGGCATGGCCTTGGTCCTGGGGGTTCTGACCGTGACCGTTCTGGGGCCGCTCGCTTCGGCCGGCGACGGCCTTTGGCAGCGCGAACGGGCGCGCATCTCAGGAACAGCCCCCGGCGCCAGTTCCAACGACGCCATCTGGCTGCGCGAGGGCGACGACCAGAGGCAGATGATCATTCGCGCCGGGCGTCAGGACCGCGCCAACGCCCGACTTCTGGACGTCACCTTCTTCATCTACACGACCGATGCGGAAGGCAACCGGGACTTCTCGGAACGAATCGACGCCCAGTCCGCCGCTCTCAGTGCGGGCCGCTGGCGGTTGACCGATGCAGTCGGCGCCAGCATCGGCCAGCGCGCCGTGACCTATTCCAGCCTCGACCTCCTCTCCAGTCTGGCGGATGAAGAGGCCTTCGAGCGTTTCGCCCGCCCTCAATCGACGCCCTTCTGGTCGTTGCCGAACCAGATCCAGCGAATCGAAAACGCCGGGTTCGCCTCCACCGCCTATCGGTTACGGTTCCAGCAGTTGCTGGTAACGCCCCTGGTCTTCGCAGCCATGTCGATCCTGGCGGCGGCGTTTTCGTTGCGGCTGATGCGTCTGGGCGACCTGGCGAAGATGAGCGTAGCGGCCGTGGTGCTGGGCTTCGCCTTCTTCTTCCTGAACCAGTTTTCGTCCGCCATGGGGTCGGCCGAGGTGGTTCCCCCCTTCGTGGCGGCCTGGTTGCCGCCGATATTGACGGCGCTCGCCGCCTTCACCTTGCTGTTCTATACCGAAGACGGCTAAGCGAGCGCCTCGCTCAAGACAGACGGATGGTTCATGCAGGGTGATCGCGATCAGCGTTCGAAGGCCTTCCGGGCGCGGCTTCTGGCCGGCGCGGCCCTGTTCGTCTGCGTTCCTTTCGCCGGGGTCGCTGCAGCACAGACGACGCCCGCCTCGGACGGCCTGCCCCAAGGCGCGGTCTATGTCGACGCCGGCAGCGCCAGTCGCACCGGCGAAGTGATCACCGCCGAAAGCAACGGCGGCGACCGGGTCTATCTGCGCGCCGACGGCAATGTGCTGCGCGGCGACAACCTCGCCTATGACCTGTCCAGCGGCGCGGCCTCGGCCAGCGGCCGTGTGGAAGCCGTTTCGGCGGATGGAACCATCGTCTACGCCAGCCATCTGGAAACCGATCGCGACCTTAAGGCGGCCATAGCAGTCGATTTCGCGACACGGTTCGAGAACGGCGCCAGTCTGATGGCGGCGACGGCGGTTCGGCGGAGCGAAAACGTCAACGAACTGAACTACGCCATTTTCACCCCCTGCCCGATCTGCGATGCGAACGGCCCCAAACGGCCCAGCATTTCGATCCAGGCTGAAAAGGTCGTCCAGGACGAAGCCCTGCGCGCCGTCATCTATCGCAACGCCATCTTCCGGGTCGGCGGCGTCCCGGTCTTCTACACCCCGTTTTTCGCCCATCCCGATCCGACGGTGGAGCGGGCCTCCGGCTTCCTGGTGCCCATCGTCAACTATGATGAAGGTCGCGGCGTCTCGATCGAGGTTCCCTATCTTCACGTGGTCTCGCCGTCGGAAGACTGGCTGATCAGTCCTCAGATCAACACCAATGTCTCGCCCCTGCTGAACCTGCAATGGCGTCGCCGGTTCGCCAACGGTTCCGTGATGGCGCGCGGCGGCTATACCTACGAGCGGAACTTCGGCGATTTTGATCTGAACGGCGACGGAGATTACGAAAGCAACGTCCGTTTCGGCGACAAGGAACACCGCAGCTATCTGCTGTCGCACGGCGAATACGATCCTGACGGCCCCTGGCGTTTCGGGTTCACGGCCGAGCGCACGTCGGACAAGACACTGTTCGACCGCTACGACGTGCGCGACACCTATCAGGACAACGGACTCTATTACGGCGACCGTCGTCGCCTGATCAGCCAGATCTACGCCGAACGTCAGACCGAACGATCCTATGTGTCGGTCGCCGCCTTCTCCATTCAGAGCCTGCGGCTGGACCCTGCCTACGAGGACAACGACTTCCGCGACGCCTCCGGCTTCAAGGTGTTCGAGGATGACGACGACCTGCCTCTGGTCGCGCCTCTGATCGACGCCCGCTGGGAACCTTCGGGTCCGGTCTTCGGCGGTCGATTGCGGCTGAAGGGATCGGCCGTCTCGCTCTATCGCGACAATTTCGTCGGTGCGCCGATCCTGAACCCTGACATCGTGCCTTCGGTGACGACGGGCTTGTCCGGCGTCGATAGCCGCAGGGTGACCGCGCAGGCGGAGTGGCGTCGAACCTTCATCACGGGCTCAGGTCTGCGGATCGAGCCGTTCATCGACGCGAGAGTTGACCTCTACTCGCTGTCCGATCTGCCGCCGATGATGGGCGTCGAGAGCGACGAGACCCTCAGCCGGACGCGCGCCAGCGCCGGGGTCGATGTCAGCTATCCGCTGATCAGACGCACCCAGCGCGCGGACATCATCCTCGAGCCGGTCGTACAGGTTTCGGTTTCCAACAAGGCGGACATAGATCCTCGCATTCCGAACGAGGATTCGCAGGTCATCGAGCTGGACGAGTCGTCGTTGTTCCGCATGGATCGCTTCTCCGGATATGATCTGGTCGAGGGCGGGCCGCGAGTCACAGCTGGCGGTCGCGCGACGATTCGCTGGTCGGAAGGGCGTAGCGCCAGCCTGTTCGTCGGCCGAAGCTATCGCGCCGATGACGAAGACGCCTTCCGCACTACGGTGCCGGACAGCACGACCGGCGCTCTTTACGATCCGACCGGTCTTGCGTCCTCGGCGTCGGATTGGGTGGTGCAGGGCAGTTTCTCGCCTTCCGATCGAATTCGCAGCTGGGGTCACGCGACCATCGATGGGTCCGGCGACGTTCGTCGCGCCGAGGCGGCGCTGGACGGCCGCTGGGGACGCCGCAATCTCGCGTCCGTCAGCTATATCGTGGATCGCTCCAATCCCTTGACCGGCGATCAGAACCGAAACTACGAATTCGTGCAGCTTTCGGGACAGCAGTTCGTCTATGGCGACTGGGGTGTCGCCGTCACGGGCATCGCCGATCTGGAACGGAACATCATCACTCGTCAGGAGGTCGGCGTCCTGTTCGACGACGACTGTTTGCGCGTCGAGTTCGGATATCGCCGCGACAATACACGCGTGCGAGCCAGCGGCCCCTCGGACGGCGTCTATATACGCCTAAACCTCGCCACTTTCGGAGGTTCAGGTTATGGACAGGGTGAAATGCGTTGAGCATGACGCTTTACGGGGCGCGACCGTCTGCCGGCCTGGCAAACGGACCGCTGTGAGGAATCAGGACGACCAATGGGTTTGATGCGTTATTCGACGGGGGCTGCGCTCGCGGCGGTCCTCCTCGCCGGTTCGGCCTATGGTCAGACGGCGTCCGTTCCGGCCGCTCCGCAGGCGTCCGCCGCCGGCGCGCCCAATCCGGCGGCCGGTGACGGACCCGCAACGGCTCGTCCCGCCCCTCAGTTCGAGATGGCCGACGGCATCGTCGCCACGGTGAACGACAAGATCATCACCGGCTTCGACCTGCGTCAGCAGATGCTGATGTTGATCGCCTCGTCGCAGGTCCAGCCGACCGAGCAGAACCTGCCGGCGATTCAGCAGGCCGCCCTCAACCGGCTGATCGAAGAGCGCCTGAAGGCGCAGGAGATCACCAAGTTCGAAAGCCTGAAGATCACCGACCAGGAGATCGACGAAGAGATCGCCCAGATGGCGCGCCAGGCCGGGGTCGCCCCAGCCGCCTATATGGAGTTCCTTCAGCAGGGCGGCATTCAGCCGAACGCCTTCCGCGAGAGCCTGCGCACCGAGATCGGCTGGGGCCAGCTGGTGCCCGGCCGCTTCAACAGCCGCGCCCGCCCCAGCACGCTTCAGGTCGACCAGGAAGTCCGTCGTCTCAATGATGCGGCCGCCCAGCCCCAGTATCTGATCGGCGAAATCTATATCGAGGCCTCGCGCGTCGGCGGCCAGGAAGCCGCCATGAACGGCGCCCGCCAACTGGTGCAGCAGATCATCCAGGGCGCGCCCTTCCAGGCCGTCGCCCAGCAGTTCTCGTCCGCCCCTTCGGCCTCGGCCCGGGTGCCCGGCGACGCCGGCTGGGTGGTCAAGGGCACGGTCCAGCCCGCGCTCCAGACCATCTTCGACCAACTCCAGCCCGGCCAGCTGTCCAACCCGATCGCCGTCGATGGCGGGGTGTACATCATCTATATGCGCGACAAGCGCGACGGCGCGGCGACCAGCCTGGTCTCGCTGCGGCAACTGATGGTCGAACTGCCCGAGACGGCGTCGGAGGCCGATCTGGCCGCCGCGACCCGCACTCTGGAAGGCCTGCGTCAGGGATTGAACTGCGACAACATCCTGTCCCAGGCGCGCGCGACCCAGGGGGTGATCGGGGCGGACCTCGGCGAATCTGACGTCGCCAACCTGGCGCCCCAGTTCCAGCAGTTCGCCCGCACCGGCGAGATCGGCTCGGTCTCCACGCCGATCCGCACCCCGCTGGGCCTGCACCTGGTCGCCGTCTGCGGTCGCCGGGTCGGCGGCCCCGAGGCCCCGAACCGTCAACAGGTCGAGGGTCGTCTGCGGGCCCAGAACCTGGCCGTGCTCGAACGCCGCTATCTGCGCGACCTGCGCAGCGACGCCCTGATCGAGTTCAAATGACCCGGCCTCTGGTCCTGACGCTGGGCGAACCCGCCGGCGTCGGGCCGGAGATCGTGGCCGCCGCCTGGAACGCCCTGAAGACCGAGCCGCTGGCCTTCGCCGTCATCGGCGACGCGGATCTGCTCCGCGCTCAGGGCGTACTGGTGGTCGAAATCAATACCCCCGCCGATGCGGTCCAGCCTTTCGGGCGCGCCCTGCCGGTGATCCATCGGCCCTTGCCGGTCCCGGTCGAGGTCGGCCGTCCCGATCCGGCCAATGCGCCGGCCGTCGCCGACGGTATCGAAGAGGCCGTCAGTTTCGTCCTGTCCGGCGAGGCGTCCGGCCTTGTGACCGCGCCGATCGCCAAGGCTCCGATGTACGCCTCGGGTTTCCGCTTTCCGGGCCATACCGAATTCATCGCCGAACTGACCGCCGACGCCCCCTATCCCGGCACGCGGGGGCCGGTGATGATGCTGGCGGCCAAGGATCTGCGCGCCTGTCTGGTCACGATCCATGTCGCCCTGGACCAGGTGGCCGAACTGATCACCGCAGATCGCGTGGCCCGCACCGCCCGCGTGGTCCACGAAAGCCTGAAGCGCGACTTCGCCATCGCTCGCCCGCGCCTAGCCATGGCCGCCCTAAACCCCCACGCCGGCGAAGGCGGCGCCCTGGGCCTGGAGGAGATCGAGATCCTGCGCCCGGTCGCCGCGCAACTGCGGGCCGAGGGGATCGACATCACCGACCCCAGGCCCGCCGACACCCTGTTCCACGACGAGGCGCGCGCGACCTATGACGCCGCCATCTGCATGTATCACGATCAGGCCCTGATCCCGGTCAAGACCCTGGACTTCTGGGGCGGGGTGAATGTCTCCCTGGGCCTGCCGATCATCCGCACCTCGCCCGATCACGGCACCGGTTTCGACATCGCCGGCCAGGGGATCGCCCGCGCCGACAGTCTGATCGCCGCCATTCGTCTGGCATCGGAGATGGCGGCGGCCCGCGCCGCGCGCTAACAGGGCGTGTGACCGACCTTCCCTCCCTCCGCGAAACCCTCGACGCCCACGGCCTGCTGGCCAAGAAGAGCTTCGGCCAGCATTTCCTGCTGGACCTCAATGTGACGCGCAAGATCGTCCGCATGGCCGGGCCGTTCGACGGCCGCGCTGTGATCGAGGTCGGCCCCGGCCCTGGCGGCCTGACCCGCGCCCTGCTGGAATCCGACGCCGGTCCCGTGGTCCTGGTGGAAAAGGACCCGCGCTTCATCCCATTGCTGACCGAGTTGGATGACGGCTCCGGCCGCCTGACGATCGTCGAAGCCGACGCCCTGAAGGTGAAGGAGGCGGATTTGGTCTCCGGCCCGACCCATCTGGTCTCCAACCTGCCCTACAACGTCGGCACGCCCCTGCTGATCAAATGGCTGACCGGCCCTTGGCTGCCCCACAGCCTGACCTTGATGTTCCAGAAGGAAGTCGCCGAGCGCGTCGCCGCAGGGCCAGGCGAGGACGCCTACGGCCGTCTGGCGGTCATCTCCCAGGCCGTCTGCACCGCCCGCATCGTCATGCACCTGCCCGCCGCCGCCTTCACCCCGCCGCCCAAGGTGGCCTCGGCCGTGGTCCATCTGGTCCCGCTGGACGAGCGCCCATCGCCTGAACGCCTGAAGAAGCTGGAACGCGTCACCGCCGCCGCCTTCGGCCAACGCCGCAAGATGCTGCGCTCCAGCCTGAAACAGCTGGGCGGCGCCGCCCTATGCGAGGCCGCAGGGATCGAGCCTGACGTGCGGGCGGAAACCGTGGACGTGGCGGGCTTCCTGCGTCTGGCGGATGCGCTGGCTTAAGGCATGGGCAACGTCGTCGATAAGGGACAGGGCAAAATGCCAATACGTCGCCGACATCGCTGGCCCAGGATCATATTCTACATCGTGATGGTTATCGCGCTGCTGGCTCAGTTTGCTCTGGAATCGTTCATCAGAGCTATGGGGCAATCCTGCAACGTCTTGGCGGTCATGAAGGACACCCCGTGGTTCGCAGGCACGTCGAGCATAATCCTCCTCTTGTTCACGATCTATTGGGGAACGGGCGTTGCGCTAACAGCAATAGGTTACGCCTGTGCTCTGCACATCATCAATGCAGGCTTGATCAACATTGTGGTTCACGGCTCTTGGGGGTGCATTCTCAGTGAAAACCCTAATTGGCTTGACGTCCATCCTACGCCGACAGGCTGGATAACGGTCACCATGGGCGTTCTGTGCCTGGGAATAGTCTGGTTTTTGTCCACGCTGGCTCAACGCCTTGAACGTAGGTGATCTGATGACCGTCGAACCCTTCCGCGCCATCACCATCAGCCGCCTGGCGCACCAGCTGAAAGCGGAAGGCCGCTCGATCATCCATATGGAGTTCGGCCAGCCCTCGACCGGCGCGCCCGCCGCGGCCATCGCCCGCGCGCATGAGGTGCTGGACGCCGACGCCATGGGTTATTGGGAAAGCCCCGATCTGCGCGCCCGGATCACTCGCCTGTATGACGACCGCTACGGCGTCACGGTCGATCCCGACCGCATCCTGCTGACCTGCGGCGCCTCCCCCGCCCTCGTCCTGGCGCTCAGCACCCGCTTCAGGCCGGGCGACCGCATCGCCCTGGCCCGCCCCGGCTATGTCGCCTATCGCAACACCCTGCGCGCCCTGCACCTGGAGCCGGTCGAGATCGCCTGCGGACCCGAAACCCGGTTTCAACTGACCGCCACCCAGCTCCAGGCGCTGGATCCGGCCCCCGCCGGCGTCATTATCGCCAGCCCCGCCAATCCGACCGGCACCGTCATCCCCGACGCCGAACTCGCCGCCATCGCCGAGGTCTGTCGCGCGCGCGACATCGCCATCGTCTCCGACGAGATCTACCACGGCCTGTCTTATGTCGGCCCGACCCCGTCGATGCTGCAGTTCGCGCCCGACGCCATGGTGATCAACAGCTTCTCCAAATACTGGAGCATGGCCGGCTGGCGACTGGGTTGGCTGCTGGTTCCCGAGGGCCTGATCGACGCCGCCCGCGCCTATATCGGCAATATGTTCCTGACCCCGCCCAGCCTCAGCCAGCATGCAGGCCGGGTGGCCATGGACGCGGTGGATGAGCTGGAAGCCCATATCGACACCTATCGACGCAATCGCCAGCTGATGCTGGACGCCCTACCCGCCCTGGGTCTGCAGAAGATCGCGCCGCCAGACGGCGCCTTCTACATCTGGGCCGACATCGGCCATCTGACCGACGACAGCGTGGCCTTCTGCGAAGATCTGTTGCGCGACACCGGGGTGGCCACGGCGCCCGGCGTCGATTTTGACCCCGTCGACGGCCACCGTTTCATTCGGTTCAGCTTCGCCGTCTCGACGCCCGAGATCGAAACAGCCCTGGCGCGGTTGATTCCCTGGTTCGCGAATCGCGCACACGGCACCATGCCGGAATAGGCGCGCCTCCGTAGGCAATCTTCCCTACAGGCGAGTTCACCCTCTGGAAGCCGTGACCCCGCTAAGGTCTGAACAGTGGCGTAGAAGACGGCATCGCGACGGGTTGTTCCCCCCCGACCTTCGCGGTGCCGTTCTTAAGTCAGACGGCTTCGCGCAGCAGGGCCGCCTTGTAGTCGTCCACCCACAGATTGCGGAACCGGCACGACCGTTCGGCATGATAGATGTGGGCCAGTTCGGCGTACGACCGGTCGAAATCCTCGTTCACGATCACATAGTCGAAGGCGTCGCAGTGTTCGATCTCACCCTTGGCGTTGGCCACGCGGCGTTCGATCACGTCATCGGCGTCCTGCGACCGCGTCACCAGCCGGCGGCGCAGCTCTTCCAGGCTGGGCGGCAGGATGAAGACACGCACGGCGTCCTCCGGGCATTTCTCGGCCACGTCGCGGGCGCCCTGCCAGTCGATGTCGAACAGCACGTCCCGTCCCTCGGCCAGGGCCCGGTCCACCGGCGCGCGCGGGCTGCCGTAGCGATTGCCGTGGACATCGGCCCATTCCAGGAAGGCGTCGGCGTCGATCAGTTTCTGGAACCGCGCGTGATCGACGAAATGATAGTCGCGACCATCGACCTCGCCCGGACGAATGTCCCGCGTCGTCATGGAGACCGACAGCTCCAGCCCGCCGTGGTCCGCCATCAACCGGCGGCACAGCGACGTCTTGCCCGCGCCCGAAGGGCTGGCGACGATCAGGAGGACGCCCCGGCGGGGCGTGCGTTCATTCGACATTCTGGACCTGTTCACGCAACTGTTCGATGACGGCCTTCAGTTCGAGGCCGATTCCGGTGAGCGCGGTCGTAGCCGATTTCGAGCAGAGCGTGTTGGCCTCACGCATGAATTCCTGCATCAGAAAGTCGAGTTTTCGCCCCGCGGGCACTGAGACCAGCAGCTGGCGGGCCGCGTCGATATGGGCCGCCAGACGATCAAGCTCCTCACGCACATCCGCCTTGGTCGCCAGGGCCGCCGCTTCGAGGAAGATTCGGTCTTCCAGGCCCAGCGCATCCGGGGCCAGTTCGGACATGCGGCGGCTGAACCGATCGCGGATGGCGACGACCTGTGCCGTGGCCTCGCTTTCTGCCTGGACCACCAGAGCCTCGATTCGGCGGATGAACTCTTCCAGCACCGGCGTCAGCTGCGCGCCTTCGCCCTCGCGCGAGGCCTTCAGAGCGTCCAGGGCCGCTTCGACCGTTCCGGCCATGGCGGCTTCCAGGACGGCGCGGGCTTCGGGGTCGTCCACCTCTTCCGGCGCCTCGATCACCCCACGCAGGGCCAGAAGGCCGTCAGCGGACGGCGGGGTCGCCCCGTCCTCGGCCAGCTCATTGGCGAGGGTCAGATAGCGGGCCAGGACCGCCGCATTGATGGTGACCGCAGCCTCGCCGGCCTCGGTTCTTTTGGCCTGGACGCCGATCGTGACCTGCCCGCGGGCCAGACGCGCCTGGGCCGCCGCCTTGGCGGCCCGTTCCAGACCATCAAAACCATTGGGGCCGCGGAACCGGACCTCCAGATTGCGGCCGTTGACCGAGCGGGCCTCAACCGACCAGGTCCAGCCCTCGCCCGCCCCATCCGCCCGGCCGAAGCCGGTCATGCCGGACAGGCGGGTCATTGCACGCCTCGCGTGGCGCCGGCGGGCAGGGTCAGGGTCGCCTGTCCGGGCGTCTGAGGCGTCGGCTCGGCCGGGTCCGCCATCGGGGCGGCGCTTGTTCCCGGCGCGACCGGGGCCGCCGCCTCGGGCGGCAATCCCGCCTTCTGACGCTCGATCTGACGCCAGCGGGCGACATTGCGCAGATGCTCTTCATAGGTGGCGGCGAAGGCGTGACCACCCGATCCGTCGGCGACGAAGAACAAGGCTTGTTCGGCGGGCGGGTTCAGCACGGCCTGCAGCGCCTCCTTGCCCGGATTGGCGATGGGCGTCGGCGGCAGGCCGTCGATCTGATAAGTGTTCCAAGGCGTCCGACGGTCCAGTTCCGACCGGCGGATGCCGCGCCCCAGGGGAAGACCCTGGGTAATGCCGTAGACGATGGTCGGATCGCTCTCCAGCCGCATCCCTTGACGCAGCCGATTGGAGAAGACGGCCGCCACACGCGGGCGTTCGGCCGCCAGACCGGTCTCCTTTTCGACGATGGAGGCCAGGATCACCGCCTCTTCGGGGTTTCGCACAACCGTTCCCGGTCCTCGCTGGGCCCACAGGAGACGAAGATTTTCGCTGGCGGCCCGCTGCATCCGGTCGATCACCGACTGGCGCGTATCGCCCCGCGCGATCTCATAGGTGTCAGGCCACAGGCTGCCTTCTTCCGGCAGGACCTCGACCGTGCCGGTCAGCACCGGCTCCTTACGCAGAATGTCCAGCGCCTGGGCCGACGACCAGCCCTCGGGCAGGGTCACGAAATGGCGCACGACCCGGCCGTCGACCAGCAGTTTCAACACGCCGCCAAGCGAGGTCCCGGACGGAACCTCATATTCCCCGGCGCGCAGCCTGCGGTCCGCGCCGGTGAAAGTCGCCGCCGCCTTGAACAGGTCGGTCGAGCGGATCACCCCCGCCGCCTTTAGCTGAGCGGCTATGGCCGAGACGCCAGACCCGCTGGCCAGGGTCACGACCGTGCGGTCTCCCTGACGGGCGCCGGGGCCGGGGCCGTAGTAGACGCCCCAGACTATGGCCAGGGCGGCGATCAGGAACAGGCTGAACGTCGCCGAGGCGGTCAGCAAGGTCACCGTCAGACCCGAACGCTTTTCCACCCGCCCCCGTCCGAACATGTCAGTCGACCTTCTTGAAGATCACCGAGGCGTTGGTGCCCCCGAAGCCGAAACTGTTGGACATGGCGACGTCGATCTTCATCGGCTTGGCCTTGTTCGGGACCAGGTCGATCGGCGTCTCCATCTCCGGATCGTCCAGATTGATCGTCGGCGGCGCCACCTGATCCCGGATCGCCAGGACGCAGAAGGCCGCTTCGATGGCCCCGGCGGCGCCCAACAGGTGGCCGGTCATCGACTTGGTCGAGCTGACGGCCAGGTTCTGAGCGTGATCCCCGACCAGACCCTCGATCCCCTTCAGCTCGATCCAGTCCGCCATGGTCGAGGTGCCGTGGGCGTTGACATAGTCGAGGTCCGACGGCTGCATGCCCGCCCGTTTCAGCGCCATCTTCATGGCCCGCACCCCGCCTTCGCCGTCCTCGGATGGGGCGGTGATATGGTGGGCGTCGCCGCTCATGCCGTAGCCCACGACCTCGGCGTAGATCTTGGCCCCCCGCGCCTTGGCGTGTTCGTATTCCTCCAGCACCAGGATCCCGGCGCCCTCGCCCATGATGAAGCCGGCGTGGCCACGGTCATAGGGACGAGACGCCTTGTCCGGCGTGTCGTTATAGGCGGTGCACAGGGCCTTGCAGGCCAGGAAGCCGGCGATGCCCAGCGGCACGACCGAGCTTTCCGCCCCGCCCGCCACCATCACATCGGCGTCGTCCAGGGCGATCATCCGGGCCGCATCGCCGATGGCGTGGGCGCCGGTGGCGCAGGCGGTGACGACCGCATGGTTTGGCCCCTTCAGGCCATGGCGGATCGAGATCTGACCGCCGGCCAGATTGATCAGGGCGCTGGGGATGAAGAAGGGGCTGACGCGGCGCACCCCCTGTTCCTTCAGCACGATGGCCGTCTCGGCGATGGCGCCCAGGCCGCCGATGCCGGAGCCGACCATGACGCCGGTCCGTTCCTTGTCTTCGTCGGTCTCGGGCTTCCAGTTCGCGTCGGCCAGGGCCTCGTCCGCCGCCGCGATGGCGTACAGGATGAAGTCGTCGACGCGCTTGCGGTCCTTGACCGACATGATCTTCTCAGGGTCGAAGTCGCCTTCGCCGCCGCCGCCGCGCCCATCGACGCTCGGCACTTCGCCGGCGATAGTGCAGCCATAGCCCGTGGTGTCGAAGGCGGTGATCGGGCGGATGCCCGACCGTCCCTCGACGATGCCCTTCCAGCTCTTCTCGACACCCCAACCCAGGGGGGTCAGCAGACCGATGCCCGTAACGACGACGCGGCGCATGGTGCGTGCTCCTAAAATTCTCCAGTCCGAACCCGGAGAATCACTTCGGATTCGCATGGGTCAGAAACAGTAAAGGCCGCCGGGCGACTCCGCTAGGAGCGCCGGGCGGCCCTGTGAACCGTCGGCCCTATCGGGCCGCCAGTCGGGGGCTGAAATCAGCCGGCCGACTTTTCGTCGATGAACTTGACCGCATCGCCGACCGTCTGGATGTGCTCGGCGGCGTCATCCGGGATCTCGATGTCGAATTCTTCTTCGAAGGCCATCACCAGCTCGACGTTGTCGAGCGAGTCGGCGCCCAGGTCGTCGATGAAGCTGGCCTTTTCCGTGACCTTGTCCGGATCGGCGTCCAGATGGTCGATGACGATCTTGCGAACGCGCTCGAGGGTGTCGGACATGAGTGTCTCTCTGCCTGTTTAAAATCGCCGTAGAGGCGGGGTAACTTCGAAATCGCCGTCTCACGGCAGCGAAGGCGACGCAAGCCCGAAAGCCCGAACCGCCGTTGCATCCAGCCCTTTAGCACAGGCTTTCGGGCAAGAAATAGTCTGTTGAATTTCGTGATCGCGATCAGATCATCGCCATGCCGCCGTTCACATGCAGGGTCTGGCCCGTCACATAGGCCGCTTCGTTCGACGACAGATAGACGGCGGCGGCCGCGATCTCGTCCCCCGTGCCCAGCCGACCAGCCGGAATCCGGCCCAGAATGGTCTCGCGCTGCTGCTCGTTCAGCACATCGGTCATCGGCGAGGCGATGAAGCCCGGCGCGATACAGTTGACGGTGATGCCGCGCGATCCGACCTCCTGCGCCAGCGACTTGGAGAAGCCGATCATCCCGGCCTTGGACGCCGAATAATTGGTCTGACCCGGATTGCCGGTCACGCCGACGACCGAGGTAACGCCGATGATTCGCCCCGAACGCCGCTTCATCATCCCCTTCACCGCCGCGCGAGTCAGGCGGAAATAGCTCTCCAGATTGATCTGGATGACCGACTGGAAGTCCTCGTCCTTCATCCGCATCAGCAGGCCGTCCTTGGTGATGCCCGCATTGGCCACCAGGATGTCCAGCGGCGCGCCCGCCGCCGCCTCTGCCGCCGCGACCAGATTGTCGACCGACTCGGGGTCCGACAGGTTCGCCGTCGCAAAATGCGCCCGCTCCCCCAGGTCCTTGGCCAGATCCGCCAGCACCGCCTCGCGCGTGCCCGACAGCACCACGGTCGCGCCCTGGGCGTGCAGCGCCCGCGCCACCGCCCCGCCGATCCCGCCCGTCGCGCCGGTCACCAGCGCGGTCTTGCCTGCAAGATTGAACATCATGTCCTCCGAAGCACCGCCCCATCAGGCCGATGTCTGTCCAACAATAGAAAAACGCCGCCAACGATCAAACCGATAGCGAAAGGTACGATATGTCCCGGCTTTACGCCCTCATGGCCGCTCACAAACAGGTCCAGCGCCACGCTGACCGCGACGCCCACGACCGCAGACCACCAGCCGACGCTCTTGCGGCCCAGCACCACCAGCGCTGTCGCACACAGCGTCAGATAGGCTTGGGACGCGCCAGACACATAGGCGTCAGGCTGCACCAGCGCCGACGCCAATTGCCCGAAAGCGCCGCCGATCAGACCTAATGCAAGAACAAGCGGCCAACTCAACCGCCGCGTTAACGCAGACCCGACCAAGCCGATGATGACGGCGTTGAGCACCATGTGCGGAAACTTGACGTGCAGCCATTGCGAGGCCAGCAGCTTCCACCCGTTTTCCAGCGTCAAGGTTCGGCCTTCGAACGTCCCATAGGCCGTCAGATCGATCGAATGCTGACGCATCCACAGCGGTTGCCCCAGATGAACGGCGACGGCGATCCAGACGAGGATGAGGCTCGCCGCCCAGACCCACAGGATCGCTTCGCCCCGGCTCATATGGTCAGGCTTGTGACTTCGCGAAGGCTTCCAGCTCTTCCGGCGTATTCAGCGGCAGACACTCGGCCTCCGGCGCGATCCGCTTGGCCATGCCGGTCAGCACCTTGCCTGAGCCGATCTCGACAAAGCGGGTGGCCCCACCTTCGGTCGCCATCCACTCCATGCTCTCGCGCCAGCGCACCCGGCCGGTCACCTGTTCCACCAGCAGACGGCGAATGACTTCCGGATCGCTCTCCGGCCGCGCCAGCACATTGGCCACCACGGGCACGGCCGGCGCCAGGATGGTCGCCGACGCCAGGGCCGCCGCCATCTCGTCCGCCGCCGGCTGCATCAGCGGGCAGTGGAAGGGCGCCGAGACGTTCAGCGGGATCGCCCGCGCGCCCAGTTCCTTGGCCTTCTCGATGGCCCGGTCCACGGCGGCCTTCTCGCCCGAGATGACGATATTGCCGTTGTTGTTGTCGTTGGCGACCACGCAGACGCCGATTTCCGAACCGGCCGCCGCCGCCGCTTCCGCCAGGGCCAGATCCGTCTTGGGGCCGATCAGCGAGGCCATCGCCCCCTGCCCCACCGGAACCGCCCGCTGCATGGCCTGGCCGCGCAGCTTCAGCAGCCGCGCCGTATCCGACAGCGAGATCGCCCCCGCCGCCGCCAGGGCCGAATATTCGCCCAGCGAGTGACCGGCGACATAGGCCGCCGTCGTGACATCGAACCCGAACTCGACCTTCAGCGCCCGCATCGCCGCCATGGACACCGCCATCAGGGCGGGCTGGGCGTTCTCGGTCAGGGTCAGCTGGTCCTCGGGGCCTTCGCGCATCAGAACCGACAGTTTCTGGCCCAGGGCCTCGTCCACCTCGGCGAAGACCTCGCGGGCGGAGGCGAAGGCGTCGGCCAGTTGCGCGCCCATGCCGACGGCCTGGCTGCCCTGCCCCGGAAACAGAAGTGCGAGGGTCATCGACCGCTCCCTGAATCATTGATCAAGAGCGCGGACCCCTAAGGCCTGACTTCCCTCAGGGCAAGCGGCGGCGCATGCGTCGCCTCAGCCTGCGCGTCGCGCCGAGACCTTGATCTGGACACCGATCATCTTCGACACCCAGTCGCCGGTGGCGTCGGACTCCAGTCCGAGGTTCAGCGCCGTCCGATCCAGTTCCAGCCGTCCCTCCACGGTGGCGACGCCGGCGCTCTCGCGGTAGGTGAAGGGCAGGACCACAGCCAGGCTCGTCGCTTTGATCCGCAGCCGGCCGGTCGCCTGATAGCGATTTCCGCCCAGGGCGCGGAAGCCGGTCGTTTCGAACCGGGCGGTCGGATACTGGCCGGTATCAAACCATTCGACGCCCTTCAGAGACCCTTCCTGCGTCGCGTCGCCGGTCCGGGCCGAGGCCGTCTGCACCGTGATCACCGCCTTGGACCCGGCCAAGTCCTCCGGATCGAACCGGATCTGGCCCTCCCACTGTTCGAATCGGCCCTTGAAGGCCGCACCCGACTGGGTTCCGGCGAAGGCAATGCTGGAGGCGGCGGGGTCGATGGTCCAAGCGCCGGCTTTTACAGGCTGAGGCGTCGCATCCGCCGCGACCGGCTCAGGCTCGGGCGCAGGCCCGGGCGCAGGGCCAGCCTCGGATTCCGCTTCCGGCGCAGGCGTCGAGGCTGGAACGGACGCTTCCGGCCGGATCGCCTCCAGCTCAGGTCTGGCGTAGGGCCGCGCCGCCACGGCGCCGGCCATGGCCACGACCGCGATCAGGGCCACGCCGACGCCCCGCTCGACCCAGGGCGAAGACGGCGCGGAAACCGCAGCCTCGTGCCCCGCTTTCAGAAATGGAACCATGTGCGCCAGCACTCCGTCGCGATCGACGAACTGGTGCTTCAGCGCCGCCCCGACGTGCAGGGCGATCAGGACGACCGCGCCCCAGGCCATCGCCGCATGCGCCCCCACGGCCTGGAAGGCCAGGGTCCGCTTCACGCTCGCCGCCAGTTCGCCCACGCCCGGCAGGTGCGGGATCGGGAACAGGCCGAACCAGCTGGTCGCCACCTCCAGCGCCCGATCCTGCGCCACGGCCCAGCCGGCCGAGACATACAGCCACCCCGTCAGCGGCAGGGCCAGCATCAGGGCGTAGAAGGCCACATGGGTCGTATTGGCGGCGAAGGCCTCCCACCGCTTCATCCCGCCCGGCAGGGCCGGCGGCCGATGCGTCAGCCGCCAGACGATCCGCACCACGGTCAGGGCCAGGATCAGGAAACCGATCGACTTGTGGATCTGGAACACCCGATAGGCCAGGGCCTGGCTTTCGGGCTGTTCGATGGCGGCGGTCATCCACAATCCCATCGGGATCATCGACAGGATGCAGACGGCGATCCCCCAGTGCAGGGCGATGGCGACGGCGGAATAGCGACGGGCGGCCATCGAGGCTCTCCGGATCAGTGATGCAACCAGCCCCCGCCGCCTTGCTTGTTCGGCGCGCGGGGGAAACGAGACGCCCCTCTACACCCGCCACGCTTCATTTCGCAACACTAACTGTATCATTTGAACGGCTCGACGCATGAGCCTTTGCGCCGGACTAATGAGAACAAATGTTCTTGCTATGTTCCATTTTCTGATCCACCTTCCCTTTCATGCAAACCGCCAAGGGAAGAGGCGCGCGTTCGAATGCCACAGGCCGTTACGAGCCCGAGCAGCATGAATCGTTCGACGACGGCTGGACGAACGACGACGCCGAGGCCGCGCCGCTGCGCACCACCCTCACGCCCGAACACGCCCGCACCATCATCGCCCGGAACGACAGTCCGGACATCGGCTTCGACCGCTCCATCAACCCGTACAAAGGTTGCGAACATGGCTGGCATTGCTATACGGTTCTACATTGGGCACAGCTTGGCCCATGAACGCGCCAGTCAACTGCATTTTGTATATTCGCTTCAGCACGAAGCGGCAGGAAACCGGGGCGTCCCGAGAACGCCAGCTTGAGGATTGCCACGCCTATGCGGCCCGGCAGGGCTGGAATGTCACCCGACTGGTTGAAGACCTCGGGCGGTCAGCTTGGTCAGGCGACCACCTGAACTCGGGGAACCTCGGAACACTGGCCAACGAGGTCCGCGCCGGGGAGATTCCGGCTGGCACGATCATCCTGACCGAAAAGCTGGATCGCTTGAGCCGGATGGAAAGCCGGATCACCCGCAGGTGGATGGAAGACATGACCGACGCCGGGGTGCTGTTCGCCACCGTGTCGCCGGGCAAGCTGTATGACCGCGACACCTTCGGTGGATCGAGGCTGACGGACTTCCTCGAAATCCTGTTGGGGGCCAAGGCCGCACACGACTATTCGGAGAACCTGTCTGACAAGGTGACGGACGGTTGGGAAAAGAAAATCAGCCGGGAGAAATACGACCTGATCACCCGTAAGGTGCCGGGCTGGATCACGGTCACCAAAGAAGGCCAACGGGTCTGCAATCACCACGCCGCGTCGGTGGTGAAGATTTACCAGTTGGCCGCCGATGGCCTCGGTGTGCGGATGATCGCCAAGCGACTGAATGACGACAAGGTGCCGACGTGGGGTCGAACCTCGACATGGGATCAGTCGAACGTCCGCTTTATCCTGACCTCCCCTGCTGCTGAAGGCGACTACCTGTCAGGCGGGGCCAACCCCGGCCGGGTGAAGAACGCCGGGGTCTTCCATCCCGGCTATTATGAACGGGCCGTGCCCGCCGATCTGGTCGCCAAGGCGCGGGAGAAGATGGCCGGGCGCAAGCTGACCGGCGGTCGGGAATCAGGCAAGGCCGTCAACCTGTTCTCGGGCCTGATCCTCTGCGATCACTGCGGCTCTCGCATGTATCTGCGGACCCTGCCCAACAAGAGCCGGGTCTACCAGTGTTCAGATGCCAACCAGCGTCGGGGGTGCTCCCACAACGAGACGTTCCGGTATGACGCCTTCGAAGCCGCCGCGCTCGATGTGGTCCTGACCCGCGCCCTCGATGACCGGCACTTCAAACGTCCTGACGACAGCCTGTCGCTGGTCCATCAGGTGGCCGCACAGAAGAAGGCCATAGCCGATGCCGAAACGCTCGCCGGGTCCGCCTACGCCATCTATCTGAAGCACCCCGACAACCCGATGGCCGAAGCCCGGTTCGAAGAGTTGAGCGCGGCCCTGAAGACGGCGAAGGCCAGCCTTGGACCTCTTGAGGAAGCCTTGGCCAAGGCCCGTGGTTGGGTCAGTCCGGCCGAACATGCCCGGCGCGTGATGGAAATCCGCGACGCCATCGCCAGCCCGGACAAGGTGACGCGCGAGGCGGCCCGTCTGAAGGTCATGGACGCCCTTAAGGGGGTCGTGGCTGAAGTCCGGTGCAACGCCGTGGACACGCAGCGAGGCGAGCCTGAACGGACGTTCTCGTTGACGCTGGTCGGCGGGATGATCGGGGCCAAGTTCGACAACGCGGGCAACGTCATCGCCGAATACGATCTGACGGAAAACCTGACGACGGTCACCCTGCCCGATGGCACTGCGGTCGATATGGCTGCGCCGATCCGGGCCGGGATGCTCGGGGGCGATCCGAAGCTTGAAGCGACCTTGGATGCGGTCCTGCGCCGTCAGGAAGCCGCTGCGTCTTCCTCTTCCTTGACCGGGGCCAAGGCATAACCCCCGGTCTTGGTCTTGACCTGCATGAACCGGCGGAAGGCGTAGTTCCCAATTCCGAGGGACATGCCGGATAGAGCCACCACCATGTCGGCGTTGCCGGGGGTCAGGATAGCCACGACCGTCAGGGGCAACATCAGCCACATGTAGACCTTCGACAGGGACAGCATGGGGGCGCAGTCCTTCACCGGCGGTTCCAGCACGTTCAGGAACCAGAGGACGGCGAGGATCGCGGACCAGATCGCTGCAAGGACGCGCCGGATCATGCGCCCACCTGAAGCATTCCCGCCACCTTCGAAGGTCGGAAGCGGTTCATGATGTGGCCGTTGTAGAAGGCGCGAGAGCCGTCAGGAAGCCGGGCATAGAGGACGTTCCGGGCGAACATCTCCCGCGTCTCTTCGTAGTTCATCAACGGCCGGGTCTTGCAGAGCGTCAGGATTTCCCGGCGGAAGTTGTCCGGGCCGAGCGCGGCCACGTCCTTCTTCAATTCGGTGCATGATCCGAAGTAGCGGCGCCACAGATCGAGGCGGACCTTGCCGTGCTTCTTTTCCTTCAGAACCTTTTGGCCGACGTAGGCGCGGCCCGTGGTCAGGTTCGTGATCAGGTATGTGAAGCCAGCGAACTTCGTCAGTTCGGCTTCGTCTACGTCGGGCGGGATGATCCAGTCTGTCATCCGATATTTAGCGGAATGCAAAGGGAGGCCGGGGTTCGCCCCGGCCTCCCCACACAACACAATCGGAGAATACCGGGAACCAATGACCCCTCCCGGCACAACTATTTAGTCAGTTTGGGCAATCGGTGGGCGGCTTCGACCACCCCGGCCTTCCACGTCTCGACCCTATGGTTGATGTGCGCCGCGCCGATCCAGATGATGGCGATGCACGCGATGACGATGGCGGTCCAGCCAGCCAGCTTCGAATAGATCGGGCTGGCTGCGATTGCGTCTATGAAAGGGATCATTTCGGCAGCATCGCGACGACGGGCGCCTGAACTTGCTGGACCTGCGCCGCCCGTTCGGTCTTGGCCGTGTTGCTGTTGGAGTTGAAGACCAGCGCGGTGACGCCGCCGCCGAACGCGACCAGCACCAGCAGACACGCGCCGATGATGAAGGTGCGAATCTCCTTGAATGATTCGTTCGGGGCCTTCGTCGCCATGTCCCGTTCAAGGTTGGTCAGACGATGGTTGGTCATGGCCTCATCAGCCTTGGTGTTCACCACCTGCATAATGTTGTTTTTCGAGTGGGCGACCTCGGTGGCGATCTTGTCCGCCATCTTGTCCCCGAGTTCATCGAACTTCCCGGTCAGTTTCTCGACAGCGGTCGTCATGCCCTTCACCTCGGTTTCAAGGCTGGCAATACGCTCGCCAATTCTGTTGTCTGAAGCCGTCGTCATCAGACGCTCTGCATCGTGACAACGAAGCTTTCGAGGCCATTTCCCCGGCTACCGCCGGTGTAGCCACCGCCGGTCGAACCACCCGCCGTCACCGGCGCAGTCGTGTTGTAGGTGGTATTGATCGCGGCCGGGGTTCCCCCAACTGCGCCTTGGCTCGGGAAGGTGATTTCAACGAAGCCGTTGGCCCCTTGCCCACCGAACCAATATCCACCGCCGTCATAGCGATCTTTGCAGCCGCCACCGCCGCCGCCCGATCCATGGCCGACCCCGGCCTTCCCAGCCGATGCGCCGGTCACGCGGTCACCACCACCACCAGCAAGGCCACCGGCGCCGCCGAAGCTTCCCTGTGTCGGACCCGGCGCCCCACCGCCCCCAAAGGTCGATGCGCGGTCGTTAGTCCCACCGGGGCCAAGCTGACCCGTCAGGCCGCTCGGAAGACCACCAGTGCCGCCTTGTGATACTTGGGCCGCCTGATTGGTGTTCCTCGACGTGATGCCGCCTTCGCCGCCGGTGGCGGTGAAGATCACGGCGCCGTTCTGCGTGACAGTCGTCTGGCCTCCCAATGATCCGTCGCGGACTGGAAGGTTGTTGCTTGGTTTGCCGTTGACGGTCGGGGTAGCAGCACCAATGCCACCTGCCCCAATGGTGAAGACGAACTTGTCGCCCGGCTTGCAGGGGACTTCGATGTAGCGGCCAAAGCCACCCGATCCGCCGCCGCCGCCGCCGCCGCCATTGCCGTATTCGGTTCCTGCCCCGCCACCGCCGCCACCGGCGACGATCCAGTTGAACATCACGGAATTCACACCGCTCGGGGCAGTCCATGACGTTGTGCGGTCGAAGCCAAGGGTTTGGGCGTCGGGGATCGCATCACCCGGCATCGGCCAAGCCTGAAGCGTGATCGGAAGGCCGAGGGTAAGGCTGGCGCGGTTCGGACCTGCCCACGGACGCCCTGCGGCATCACAGGCGGCTTTCACCTTGTCATACATGCTGGTCCAGTCGGCGTCGTCGATCACGGCGCCGGGCGTCACCATCGAAATGTTGGTGCCGAGAAGCGAGTTGTATGAGGTCGCCAAGGCGTTCCGGTCTGCTGCGGAAATGACGGCCATTAGATTCGAGCCTTCACCACGGCCATGACCAGCGACACGCCTTCGGAAGCCTTGTCTTCAAGAGCGCGGCCGAACACGTCGGTCGAAACAGCATCCTTCGCGGCATAGGCAACTCCGGGGATCGAAGACATCACCAGCAGATCAAATTTCTCGACGGGGCCGAGAACCTTGACCGGGACACGGCCTTGCCATGCGACCGCCGGGTGGGATTTGTCGTCGCCAGCTTCGGCGTTTGCCAGATAGGCCGGTGCCGTCGAGACGACGCCGAAGACCGAGCCAGACCAACCGGCTTTACAGATTTCCTTGTCACCACCGAAGGACACCACGTCGCCCGGTTCAAGGTCTTCAGATGCTTCGAAGCGTTCGGCGAAGTCGGCGTAGGCCGCAGAGGTCGCACGACCGTTGAAGACGTTGGCGTTCACATTGCCGCCCGCGTCGCGCACGACCACGGTGTCAGCCGCCGTGGCGACCGAGGCGTTCTTGTTGTCGAGTTTCGCAGCGTTTGCGGCTTGAGTAGCGGAGCCAGCCGTGGTGGCCGAACCCGCCGTGTTGGCGGTGTTAGCGTTCTGGGCATTCTGTGCGTTCACCGCGTGGGTTGCGTTGTCCGCGTTCTGGGCAGTCTGTGCATTGACGGCGTTCTGGGCATTCGTCGCGTTGTTCGCGGTGTCCGCTGTGCCAGCCGAAGTCGCCTTGCCGATGAACGACGTGGCGACCAGTGCGCCCGCGCCGTTGCGCTTTGCGATGGTGTTGGGATCAGCAGCAACCGATACGCCAGCACCCGACAGGATCGCATCGACGTAAGCCTTGGTGGCGATGCCGTCCGCAGTCGTAGGCGTCGGAGCCTTGGGCGTGCCGACGAACGTGGGGCTGTCGATCTTGGCGAACAGGTCCGTCAGCTTCGAGGTCCACGGAGCGTCCGGGTGCGAAGTGATGTGAGCCGCCGTGACGGTCGTCTGACCGAAGGCAACGGTGATCACCCACAGCGGCACATAGCCCGCGCTGACCGCCGGGACAGCTTCGGAGCCGGTCGCTGCTTCGGTGCCGCGCTTCGCCTGAAGGGCAACCGTCTCGCGACGCACGGTCGGTTGAGCCGTGCCCGAGTTGGCTGGGCCAGCATACGGCTGCGCCGGGTTGGCGGCGTTGCGGTAGGGCAGAACCTTGTTGTCGGTGTCCTGCTGATCAAATGCAGCTTGAACCAGATACTTCACCGAACGACCGGCGGTCGTGGGGGCGACGACCGGGAAAGTCGTGGTGCTGTCGATGGACCCGACCTTGACGGTCTGGTTGTTGTCGGCGGCCAGAGAGCCATAGGACGTGGCGTCGATGCTCTGAAGCACGGTGACCATGCCGGGACCGATACGGAAGTTCAGCGAAAGAGGCGAAGCGGGCGTGGCGTCCAGACCAGCGGCGACGCTGTTGGTGCCCCAGATGCCCCGAGCCAGATGCCCGATGGCACGGACCATGTTGCGGTTCGTGATAAGGATATCGGCGTCTTGGGGGATCGCCCCCGTGTAAACAATTGTGCGGTCCATTAGCTGTCCTGTCGTTTCTTATATTTATCGGGCGGTGCTTATGTGCCGCTCTTGATCTCGGTCCACGCGGTCACCCCGGCCGGGACCGTGCGGGCGATGGACTGATAGATTTCGGTGTCGGTGACCTCGCCTTCGATGTTGTCGAGGGAGGCGTATTCGATGTTCCCCGCGCCATAGGCGCCATCGTCGGAGCCGTATCCGGCCACGTCGGGGATGCCCTGCCCCAAGGGGCGGGTGACGGTCATGAAGAACTCATAGGGTTGGTTCAGCGAGCCGTATGCGCCCGCCTCGCCATAGGCCATGTCGTAGCCGTAGCTCCCCGTGTCGGAGACGTTGCCCGGCTCGAAAATGACGGGGGCGACGCCGGTCAGATCGGTGATCATGTTGATCATCGCTTGGCGGGTCGCGCGGGGACGGAGCCGTTCGGCCGCGATGCGGCTACGATAGCTGTCGTCGCCCTCCCCTTTGCGTCGGCGGAACATGCCTTTGCCGAAAAAGTCTTCGGCGATCAGGTCAAGGTTCATCTCGGTGGCGGTGGCCAACCGGTTCTGCTGCGCGACGTAGAGAAGTTGGTCGAAGTCGAACGCGGGCGCCGTCGCCAGCGCGTCCAACACGGCGTTGATGACCTGTCCGTCTTCATCGAACCAGCCCGTGGGAAGCTGGTGGTGAAGCATCAGGTCTTTGAAGAAATCACGATCCCCGACAGCCATCAGGACACCGCGATGCTACCGGCATGCACCGATTGGTTGGGTTCGCCGCCGAGGTTTTCCGTGTGTCCGTTCAGCAGCAGCGTATCGACGCTCTGGACGCCCTCAACCGTGTCTTGGGCGACGTGGGCCAGTCGATAGAACGACAGGGGTTCGCCGACACCGAGGGTATTGATGTGGTCTTGGATCGCAGCGGCGACCGCGCCGATCAGCGATGCCTTCGAGTAGCCGGGCTTGGCCTTGATCGTCACCGAGACGTTGGCCGTGACGACCTTCGCCGGAAGGAGGAAGAACGGCATGCTGATCGGAGCCGCAGCCTGAACGGCTGTATGGATCGCAGACATCAGGGCATCGGGCGGTGATCCTGTGCCATCGTCCACGAAGATGACGAACGACCCTCGGGCGACGTTGCCCGCTGCATCGACGTTCTGGACGATCTTGAAGGTCAGGCCCTGTTGGACCGAAGCCACGGCGTATTCGACCGCGCCGGTCGTCGCCTGTGATCGGGTATTGATGTAGTTCGTGAAGCGCGCACGGAAGGCTTCGTCGGCTTCGCCGTCAGCCCCGTTCTGGAAACCAGCAGCGTTGGCCACGGCGTCGATGCCGGGGATGGCCGAAGAGATCATGGTGATGGTGCCAGCCCGGACATTACCCGAGGCTCCCGGCGTGGACGCAGCGACAGGGACGGTCACCGAGGCGACGCCACCGGCGATGGTGTAGCCGTTCAGGCCAGTGTCCCAACGCGGGTTCGCCGTGTCCTTGACGACGGTGAAGGACACCGTGCCGTCTACCGTCTTCACGATGGCACCGAGCGGAACCAGAGCGGTCCCGGTCGTGCTGAAGCGGCTGAAGGTGACGGCGCCCGAGGCCGGGACAGCACCGAGGCGCGTCAGGCCGAAATCGCCGAAATAGGAATCGAGGTCTTCACCCCGGCTGGTCGCGGCGCGGGTCTGGCGCAGCACGGCCAAGGTCAGGAACTGTTGCCACTCGCTGTTGAAGGCTGCGGCCTCAAGCAAGGCGCGGAACGAAGAGCCGGGCGACAGGTCGGTCAAATCAGGGCACGACTGCTGTGCGATGGCCGCAGCCGCGTTGACGATCTGATCGTGGTTTCGAAGTTCAAGAGCCATCAGCGGTCCCCCATTGGAATTATGGTGCGGGACGTGACGCCTTGGGCATCCCGATATTCGACCGTGGCCGTGGTCGTGCCGTTCGGTTGAGCGGAGACGGTGACCCTCGGTGCGACGGACTGGTCCACGGTGGCTTCCATCCGCATCTGCTTCAGGAAGGCCGCACGGATGCGGTCAGCGGAGGCGGTGGAACCCACGAAGGCGGGTGCGCCGCCGCCATACTCGGGGGTCCATTGGTCATCGCCGGGATTGGTCATCAACCGGCGGATGACGCGCTGCTGACCGTGTTCGGTGCCGCTCGTAAGCAGCAGCCCGCCGGTCGCCGAAACGGTCAAGTCTTGCCCGTGGATGTGAGAGAGGTCAGCCATGCCAGTATTTATCGGCGGGGCTGATAAGCCGGTTCAGGTCGCGGGGGGCGTCGGAAGCACCGGCATCGGCGTCGGAGGCGGTGCGTTCAGGACGTAATTTAACTGCGTGGCCCGGTTCAATGCGGAGACCGACGCTTGGTCGATCTGGAAAAGCAGACCGTTAAGGCGGCCAATGTCTTCCGAGGCGATGGAGCGAGCGGCGATAGGCGCAAGCAAAGCCCGAGCGTCTTCAGCCAAATCGGATAGAGCGGCGGTCGCTTCGTTCAGAACATCCAGTTCGTAGAGGTTCTTCAGGCGTTCAGCAGCGGCGATCTGATCCACGACGGCTTGCGCCTCTTCGAGAGTTTGCGGGTAGGTTTCAGGGGAAGTTGTCATGGGAATATTTAGGCTGGTGGTGTCGGCCAGATGACATCGGTCGGACAGGCGAACGTCGCCGTCAGATCGCGCAACGCTTGACGGTAATCGCCCCATTCGTCCCGCTGCGCTTCGGTCAGTGGTGAGCGCGGAAACTCTGTCCAGTCAGAGGCCATCAGTAGTCGCCAGCGTTCAGCCCTGATCGCATTCCCATGCTGACAGTCAGGCGACCACGACGGCGCGGGAGCCGCTGCCTGATCGGCTGCGATGGCTTCGGCCCGGTCGATTGCCGAGAAGCAAATGATGCAACGCCAGTCGCCAACCAGTTCGTCGTAGTCGCTGGCGTCAAAGAGTTCGGAGGCCGAACGGAGGCGCCCACACGCACAAGCGAGCAGCCCCTCGGGCACTTCGGTTTCGGACGCCAGACAGTCGGCTTCGAGCGAATAGCGGGCGTAGGTGTAGAGCGTCGTCATACCAATATTTAGGAGCGAGGACGGATTGTGACGCTGGACACTTGGCCGTTCGGCGTGGCCGAGCGGAGGCCCCCACCGGACCCTTGAGTTTGCCAATCCACGGCGAGGCTTCCGACATAAGATTCAGCATAGGTCTTATACGTCACCGCAACGCCAATATGAGAGATATTGGTCCCGGTCGGAACTGATTGCGACACGTCGAAGTATTGGTCAGAATAGCCGGTCCCAGACATATACAACGGCTCAATGTAGATCGTATCGAGTTCGACCCACGCGCCGCCATTCCATCCGAAAACGGTGATGTAGGTTGATCCATTCAGAGTCTCGGATGGATCGTCGTAAATGTATTCAGGCTGGTTCGGCGGCGTGTTGAACCGGTTCCGGTAGATGCGATTGTAGCCGTTGACGCGGACGTTGTAGCCGCCCGTCGTGGAGCGACCGCCGTATTGGTCGATAAACATGTGATGGCTGGTCGGGCCGTTGGCGTTCGCACCGAGCCAGCCGGTCCCGAGGTTCGCTGGTGTGGCTGGCGTCGAGATTTTCAGACGGGCGATGAAGCCAGTCGGCGACAGGTTTTCGGCATACAGGCTGTAGGTCTCGCCCGCGTTGAGCGGAGCGAGGTTGTTTCCGGCGAAAGCCAGCGTCGGGTTGTTCCCGAGGTCAAAGCCAAAGCTGACGTTCTGGCCATCGGTGACGTTCAGATCGAGAGGTTGAACAGCAACCTTCCACGGAACACCCGAGCCAAGCGTGATCGACGTGCCAACAGCCAGACGGTCCACGAAGGCCGACTTCATACGGACGCCGCCGTTTCGGATTTCGAAAGGCGCGATCCCGGTGTTTTGGTCAGGTGACCAAACTCGCAGGACACCAGCTTGGAAGTCGATGGCCGAGACCGGCGTGTCAGTGCCGTCAGAAGCATGGATTTTCATGCCCGCGATTTGCGTGCCAGCTTGGACCGTCAGGCCAGCCGTAGCCGAAATCCTACCGTTGAGAGTGGCGGTCGCGCTCTCGGTCTGCGTGACACGGGCAGTCGTCTGAACGTCAGAGGCTTCTGACGTGTATTGCGTGGCCGGAAGGCCGCCCATTTCCACTTTGACCCGGCGGACACCCAGCGCGTTGATGCCGGTCCCGCCGAAGACAGCACGGGCTTGCGCCTTGACTGCGTTTGAGGGCGCCAGCGTCGCGATGGCGTGTTCTTGGAGACGAGATGGCGCGTTGCTGAAATCGTGCTGGCTATAAATCGGCTTTTCGGGACCATCACCGCAGACGTTGCCCGCACTGTCGAAGAAGATGAGGTCCAGATACGCGACATGCCCCGACGACGCGAAAAGGATCGTGTCGCCGCTGATGGTGTAATAGTTGCTCCCGAACACGTCGAACTTCGGGAAGTTGACAACATGCGTCTGATCGCCCGGATTGTAGGCGATGGCATGCGGCCCCCACCCATTATTCGCGACGAACAGACCAGCCGGTCCAGTGATACCGGTTAGGCCGTTTTCGAAGCTACCATTCGGGCAAAGGTTGTTCCGGGTCTGAAGTGTCGCCTGAAGATCGTTGACGCGGGTCGCGGTCGCGAATGTCCCGTTAGATGTGACACTTTCGACCTCGCCGATCCGAGCGTTCGTGTCGAAAGCCGTAGCTTCGTTCGACCAGTTGGTGGCGACAGACCCATAGTTAGCTTTGACGCGCGTGAAGTGGACTTGGGTCGCCGTGCCCTTGCCGATAACCACGCGGAAGTGCGTCGTTCCTGCGGGAGCGACGTTGTTTTCCGATTTGGCGCGGACGCCCCATGTCGTAGGGATTGCGACGTGCCCGGCTTGTGCGTAGCCGGGGAGCCATTGGATTGAGGCGTTGCCGTCGCCGCCGCCACGGTCGCCCTCGAAGGATAGGCTGACCGCATCGCCGGAATTGATCGGGTAGAAATCCGACGCGATGTAGCCAACCGCGCCCTTGATCCACCCAATCGTTCCAAGGGTGGCGTGATAGTAAGTTCCGATGTCGCTGGCCGGTCCCGCGCCGTCACGTTCCCATTTAGTCAGGCCGTTCGTAAAGTCGCTGTTCTTGATCAGGTTCGGAAGCGAGCGTGTAGCCGCTTCCATGGTGTTCAGGCGCAGCCCCGAGGCGTTGTCGCCATCGACCGTGGCCTGACGCATTTCAGCCAGCAGCGCAGACACGGACGGCTTACCGTTCCGAGCGTTCGTGATTTCGGCCTTCAGCGTGTTGTATTCGGTGGCATCGACTTTCAGGTTCAGCCCGTCCGTAACGGTCTGGCGCATGCTGGTAAGCTGCGAGCCAAGAGAGCCAGAGCCATTTCGGGCGCCTTCCACTTCGGTCTTGATCGAGTTGAAGGACGACGCTGCGGCGTAGTTCGCGGGCAAGTTGAGGATCACCGTGTCGGTGTTGTCCATCCGAGCCTTCAGGGTGGTCCCGACCGAGGCCACACCCACCTGAATCTCCGCTGCGGTGGCGATGCGGATTTTGGCTTCGTGGAAGACAATCGACTTCGCCGCGACTGACCCAAATCCAGACCAACCGCCCATTGCGTAGATGTTGAACTGTCGAACCGTCACTGGTGCATTGAAGAGCAAGCTGTAGCGGTAGGTGCGACCGACAGAGCCGCTGCCCTGAACGGCGCCGGTGCTGTCAGGCTGTTCGGCGAAACGAAGCTGTGCGTTCGACTGTTCGACGCCATTGCTATCGAAGCATTGGATCAGGACGCCAGAGCCGGGGAAAGAACCGGCCTCAAGAGTGACCGTGGATTCGACGACGTGCCAGCCGGGGCTTCCCGACGTGACGTTTTGAGAGATGCCGCGATCTTGACCAGCAGCCAGATTAAAGCGGAGGCCAAACGATGAGACGAGGCCGTTGGCCAGAGAGTTGAGACTGCCCGAAGACCAGTCGTTCCAGTTGGCCGGAATTTGGCCGGTGACGACGCCACGGGAGAAGTCCGCGTTCCGGTTCAGGGCATTTGTAGCAGTCGCCTCAAGACGGTCGGTGCGAACTGCATCAGTCTTGCCAGCCAGACCATCGGTCGTAGTTTGGCGCATTGATGTGAGTTGCGCCCCGAGGGAGCCAGAGCCGTTGCGCGCCCCTTCAACTTCAGACCTGATCGAGTTGAAGGTTGATGCCGCCGCATAGTTTGCGGGCAGATTGACGATGACGTTTTCGGTCGTGCTGATCCGGGCGTTCGTCTCGAAGACGGTGCCCTCGTCGGACCAGTTTGTCGCATAATTCCCGTAGTTGACCTTGACCCGAGCCATGTGGACTTGGGTCGTCGCGCCTCGATAGAAAACGATGCGATAGCCGGTCGTGCCCGGCGGGGCGTAGATGCCTTCAAGTTTCGAACGGAAGCCCCACGATCCCGCAAAAGGGACGGATTGGGAGTTGGCGAACGACGGCAGCCACTGGATTTGGGCATAGGCCGTGCCGCCGCCGCCATCGCTCTCGAAAGACAGCGAGAGCGGGTCGCCAGCGTTGATGTTGTAGTTGGCCGTGTAGACGTATTCGGCGCCCATAAAATAGGCGATGGAACCGAGAGTCGGGTGCAGATAGCGAGTGAAGGTGCCCGGCTGATCCTTGCCCCAATCCGACACTTCCCCAGATGCAGTGAGGCGAGAGAAATCACCGTTTTTGAGCAGGTTGGGGAGCGACCGTGCTGCGACTTCGAGGCTATCCACGCGAGTCGCCGCAGCCTTGCCAGCCAGACCATCGGTCGTGGCTTGGCGCATGGACGACAGTTCGGCCGTCAGGTTCGACTTGCCATTGCGGGCGTCCACCAACTCTGTGCGGAGTGTGTTGACCTCGATGGCCGTCGCCTTCAGTGCGAGGCCGTCACTGGTTGCCGTCCGCATGCTGGTCAGCAGGGCGTTCAGGTTCGCAGCCCCGTTTCGGGCACCTTCGACCTCTGCCTTGATCTGACCGAACTCCGACGCTGACGCCTTCAGCGCGAGGCCATCAGACGTGGCGGTTCGCATGCTTGTCAGTTGGGCGGTCAGGGTGGGCGAGCCGTTTCGAGCGTCGCTGATCTCGGTGCGAAGGGTGTTCACCTCGGTCGCGGTCGCCTTCAGGGCGAGGCCATCAGACGTGGCGGTTCGCATCGCCAGCAGTTGGGCAGAGAGGTTGGGCGAGCCGTTCCTCGCCCCTTCAACCTCTGCCTTCAGAAGGTTCAGATCGGAGGCCGAAGCCTTCAGGTTCAGGCCGTCAGACGTGGCCGTCCGCATGCTCTGAAGCTGGGCACCGAGAGTGCCCGAGCCGTTCCGTGCGCCTTCGACTTCCGTTTTGATCGCCGTGAACTGTGAGGCCGCTGCATAGTTGTTCGGGAGGTCTGCAAGCACCTGATCGTGGGTCAGGATTTTGGCGGTCGCCGCCGGGACGCGCGGGTCTTCGTATGGGGTCCACGACGTGCCGTTGAACTGGCTGACGACGTTGTTGTTGGCCGTGTTGATCCAGAGGGCGCCGGTGATCGCGCCGGTTGGAGCCGTGGTCTGAACGTAGGTCGGCGGACGTGCATCAACGACAGCGACCCACGCGCTCCCGCTCCAACGGAACATCTTGTTGTTCTGATCGGTGCGGTAGAGGACATCTCCCACGACCAGCGTGCCAACCGGGACGTTCGTCGGGTTCGTAGTCTGTGCGTAGGTCTTGTTCTTTGCCCGAGCTTCGGCGGTCAGTGCGTTGACGGAATCGACGGTCGCCTTGCTGCTGGCCAGATCGCTGATGGCTGATGTGTGCTGAAGGCTCTTCGCCAACAGACCCGTGTCAGGTGTGTTCAGAGCGGCTTCAACGACATCGAGGTCTTGGGCGACGGCCAGTGTCGCGCTGGCTGCGGTCTGTTGCGCCGACGTGATGCGGGCATTGGTCGTGACTGCGTTGGCCGTGAATTCCGACCGGGTTTGGTCGATGCGGGTGGATAGGGCTTTGTCAGCAGTGGCGGTCGCGTTGGCCAAGCTGATGACGCTGGCCGAAACATCCCCGACGCCGGTTTCGATGGCGGCTTCGACAAGATCGAGACGTTGCGAGGTGACCTGACTATTGGTCGCGACCGTGGTTTTCAGGGTGGCGACTTCACCGCGAAGGCCGTTGGTTTCGTCACCGAGGACGACCTGAATGGCGTCGATCTGCGTGGCCTGATCGCCTTGGGCGTCAGCAATCTCGATCACGCGGGCGCCGAGCGTCCCGTAGAGCGGGTCGTATTCGCCGATGATTTCGCGGAAGCCTTCGACGGCCTCCGACAAGCGTTGGTCGCTCTCGATGTAGAAGCGTTCGGCGTCGGCCAGCTTCGTCTCTGCAAGGGCCATACGGTCGGCCAGCATGACTTCGGCTTCTGCAATTAGGGCTTCGGCTCTTGCCCGTGCGTCCTCAATCGCAGCCGCGATGTCGTCGGGAATCGTGGCTTCGCCGGTGCCGTCAGAGACTTCGAAGCCATCTTCGGTCAGGGTGCCCGAGCCGGGCACGACAGCGATCCATTCCGAACCGGTCCACAAATTCAGGGAACGGTCGCGCTGGTCGAACCAGAACTGGCCCTGAAGCGGGTTGACCGGCGGAAGATCGTTGGCGAAATTCTCGACGCTATGAACCCAATTCTGGTTCATCGCCTCGATCCAGTCTTCAGCCCCCTCCCCGATCAGAGTCAGAGGGCTGGCTTGGGTGTCGATTGCGCCAAGACCGAGGACGGCGACCAGGTCACCGTTGGTTTTCGAAATAGAAGTCGCCATCCAGTATTTAGGATGACGGCCCTATTGCTGGTCAGTCGGGCTTGTTCGTCTTCAGCGTGATCTTCGCGCCAGCCCCACCCGTTGGGTGTTGGTGGTCGTTGTAGTTCTTACGCAGTTCGGACAACTTGCCTTCGTGGTCGATGATCTGCTGTTTCGAACGAACGTCGCCGTCTACGGTCGCTTTTCCCTCGCAGGTCAGGTCGCCGGTGATATGCAGATCGCCTTCAAGGTTGATCTTGTCGGCCTTCATCAGCACAGAGCCATCGGCGTTCATGCGGACGAACTGGCCACGCGGACCCACCCACAGACCTTCGCCCGACTTCAGTTCGGCTTCGTCGCCCCTGATGCTGTCGGCCTTCTGCGGCGGACGGGCGGATTGGGAATGGATGAAGCCCGTGATGACCATCGAGCCGCTGTCGCCCTCTTGGGGCACGACAAGGCACTGATCGCCAACGGTGGGCGCCACGCGCATGGCGCCGGAACCCACGGCCACGGTGCTGATCGGGAGCCAGCCGGTCAGGATGCCATCCGGCTCGATCATCACCTTCGCGAGGAAGGTCTTGGGATCATAGCTGGCGATGGTGCCCGCGCGTGGCTGGCCCTGCGTCTGCTGCTGCTGTGCGACGCGGCCGAGGACGGAGTTTGTAAGTTGGTTGCTCATTGCGGGGATGCCTCCCCGTTGGGTTCAGGCGTGTTTTTGGCGCGGACCTGCATGGTCCACCCGCCGGTCGCATCCATCCCAAGATCGACGCTATCGACGTAATACAGTTCGTCTTGGGCGCGCTCGACGCCTTGGATCGTCACCTTCTGGCGAGGGTCCAGACCGAGGGTGCCGGGCAGCTCGAATTCGATGGTCCACTGCTGACGGCTGATCTGTTCATGCAGCTTGTTGGCGCGGACCTGCGCTTCAGCCTGTGTCAGGTTGGGGAAGGTGTAGTGGTATTCAGTGACTTCATCACCGGAGCCGCCGCCCGAGGTCGCGTTGCGGCCACGCGCGGGCTTCTTGCTCTCGGTCTTGGCCTCATACCGCTTGCCGTGGCCCGAGTTCCACGAACGGACGATGACCTTGATGTCCTTGGCCAGCGCGAGGTTGCGGGTCAGGCTGAAGTTCTTGACGTTCGACTGTGCGGCGACGGTCATCTGGCCCGAGCGTTCGGGTTCGGCCAGCGTGATGACGAAAGCCTCTGACCGGTCTTCCGACAGCGGTTTGAAATAGAGCGTGTCGCCCGATACCCAAGCGTCGAAACCCTCTTGCCGGGCAAGGTAGGTGATCGTGTCCCATTCGGTCTGGGCACGGCTGAACTCGCCGTTGTTCACCGACACATGGTCGCGCTCGTAGTAGGTGCCAGCGCGGGTCGTGGTCGCGGTCACGTCGGCGGTCAGGCCGTGGCGGGCGGCCAGCGTGGTGACGATTTCCGAGGCGGTCTTGTTGTGGAAGGCTTCGCGGGTCTTGGCGTCGATCATCAGGGCGGTTTTGTCCCGCCCCTTCAGCGACAGCATGCCGCCTCCCCACGTCATGTCGATATCATCGACCTTGCCCTTGAGGACGGTGCGCCAAGCAATCTCGCCCTCTTCCGGCTCCCGGCCCATCTGGACTTCGACATCGACCTTATCTTGGGCGAGCCACCACGACGGCCCTTTGGCTCCGACGAACCAAAGGGCGAAAGTCATGTCGAAGGTATCGGCATGGAAGTAGTTGTTTTTGCGAACATTGGCGGCCTTCAGGCCGGGCAGTTCTTCGCCGTTGATCAGAACGCGAGCGCGCGGGCGACGGAGGGCTGGCCCCCGCCCCTGCACAACGATTGAATCAAGCTGACTTGTGGTTCCATCCATCCAATATTTAGGTGGACGGGACCGTTGGGGCGTTCGCGTCACGCTCGGGGATTTTGACGTTCGACGGTGCCCGGATCACGGCGTCGAAGAAGCCGTTGGCTTCCATGATCCGTGCCCATTGGCGGGCGTCCCCGAGTTCCTTGGCGGCGATGCGGGACACGCTGGTCCCCGAGACAGTGACGGTCTTCATAGATTAGGTCCGATCAAAATGAGCGAACTCGCCGAAGTATACTTTGGCGGCGCCCTTGTAGGCTGCTGCGGCTTCTTGAATGGTTTCATAGGAGCCGAGATTGCGATTGCGGCTGTTGACCGCGATGAACGCGATCCACTTCTTCGCCTTGGCGCACCAAGAGACGCCTTTGACGCCCGAACTGTTGGTGCTTGGCATCTTCGAGTTGCCGATGTTCTGCGAGGGGGTGGCGATCCGCAAGTTCTTGATCCGGTTGTCGTTTCGGATGCGGTTGATGTGGTCGAGGTGACCGTTGGGCATCTCGCCATGCACGAAGAGCCATGCCAGCCGGTGCGCTTTGAAATTGACCCCGCCGATGCGGATGATGGTGTAGCCGAGGCTTGACCAGCCCGCCTTGTCACCCGCCTTCGCCTTGCCGCCCCGATCTACTGCCCAATGGAAGTCGCCGGTCTTTGGGTCGTATGTGAGAAGTTTAGACGCTTCTTCGAGAGTAATGGTGTTTGTCATTTTGTGGACCTCCTTGTGTTTTGACCACAAGTATTTATCCAACGACTCACCTTTAGCTCATTTAGTGGGTGATTTACTCAAAACCCGGTTAGACCTCTTACATTTACTACGGCTCGACCCACATATCCGCCCGTCGCGCCAAGCTGCGCGAGGCGTTCGAAGGCGAAGGAAGCCCGCTCAAGATCGTTGATCGTGCTGCTGGTGTTCTCGGTGATCTGGCCGATGGACCCGATGGCCCCGACGATGCCGTTGGCGTCGGCCAAGGCGGTTTCGATCTGGCCTTTCGCGGCGTTCAGGCCGTTCCACACTCCGACGATCTGGGCCGTGCCGCTGCGGACCTGCTGCGCTGTCTTCAGGACGGTCGAGAGGCCGTCCCTGATGCCCGTCAGGCCGGTCGGAGCCGCTACCCCGACAGCGTTGCCCAAGTCGGTTGTAGCCGCCTGTAGGGCCGATCCTTGGGCCGCCTCGGTGACCGCGACTTCGAGGACGCAGACGCTGATGCTGTAGGCTATTTGGAACGCCGACTTTTCATCGAACTGGACATCTTCAATCACCACGTCGAGCGCGGTGTTGCCCCATGTCAGGGTGTAGGATCGACCGGACGCGGCCATGCGCTTCAGACTGTCCCGACGCTCTTCAGCGTCTTGGGACAGAAGGATGCCGTCCCATTTGATCGGGTCATAGCTGGCGCCCATGGCGTCCACGACGCGGCGTCCGCCGATCAGGGTGTGGGTCACCGTGATCTGCTTCATGCCGTGCTGAATGTTCTCGGGCACCTCGAAGGCCGTGAAGTGGAAATCCCCGAGGCTCATTGGCGACGTGGCCGCTGGCGCCGGTTGGGCGACGCTGGCGACGGATGCCGGGATGAAGTCCGCGATGGCTGCGAGGGGCGTTTGAGTGCCCGCGAGGAAGGATGAAATGGACATTAGGCGAAGCTTTCCGCCCCTGACCACGACAGACCGGGGTCGCCGCCGGTGGGGCCGGTGTTGTGTCGATTATTCGAAGCAAGGTGGCGGTCCACCTGCGTTGCGATGACCCGACCATCCATGTGGACGTTGGTCTGGATGACTTGGCCGCCGCCATTGCGCGGGGGTGGGCCGACGTAGCTCGACGGACGAATGACGCCAGACGCATCGGGCACGCCTCCCCTGCCCCGCATCGTATTGCCGGGGATGCTCTGGTTGCGTTCCTGCTGTTCCGCCGTAGCCGCCGGGGTGCCAGCCATCTGATTCTTGATCCAGTCGCCGAGGCCCGTGAACAGCCGTTTGATGCCGTTCCAGAGCGCAGAGCGCACACTGTCCACAATGGCCTTCAGCTTCCCGATCTTGTCCGCCATCCACGACACGAAGCCGGTGATCCAGCGACTGATGGTGTCGCGGATTTCGATGAACTTGCGGACGACGAACAGGCCGATGGCTTTCCAGTCGAGTGTCATCAGCCATGCAGCCGCAGCCACGACGGCGGCGACGGCGGCTGCAATAGCCAGACCGGTCCCGATGATCGGGAAGGTCATCGCGAGGATGACGACGCTAACAGCCAAGATGGCCACGCCGAACGCGGCCAGAGCCACGCCGAAGATGAAGAGGCCCTTGACGATGTTGCCCACGGCTTCCGGGTTCGCCTCTGCCCATGTGGTGATCATGTTGATCGCCGTGGTCAGGTTCTGGATCAGCGGGATCAGGGCCGGGCCAGCAGCTTCACCGAACGCCGCCTTCAGGTCAGCCCACGCAGTGCCGAGAGCCTGTTGGTTCGCTGCCGGGCTGTTCTTCAGGTGGGTCGAATAGGGGTCCACGCCTTCGGCGTTGCGGATGTTCTTCACATCACGCTCCCACGTCCCGTCGATGTGCGAGAACGCGGTTTCAGAAAGGAAGCCCTTGGCGCGACGATCAAGCTTCAGAGGACTGATGAAGTTCATCATCGCGTCCTTCTTCGCCTGTGCGTCAGCGTCAGCCCCGAGGCCCTGTGCTTGGAACGCAGCGGGCATCAGCACGTCGCGGACCCATCCCGCCGGATCGCGCTGGAACTGATCCGTGCCCTTCAGGGCACCGCGATCCAGCACGAATGATCCTGCGCCGACGTTCCGAACCAAGTTGGGATCGACCAGACCGGCGCCGACAAGCTGGTTCACAGCCCCGCGCTTCATCGAGCCGCCGATGAGGTTTTGGAAGGTCGTCATCAGGGCAGTGCCGGTCTTTTCGGCCCCCATGGTTTCCATCAGAGGCGCGAGGTTGCGGTAGCCGTCTTGGGTCAGACCCTTGTTGGCGATCCCGGCACCACGGGCGAACAGGTATTGGTCGTTGAGCGTGACCCGGCCGTTGGAATACGTCGAAATCGCATTCATAAGGCGAAGCTCGGATTGGAACTTCGCTACGTCGAGACCGCCGTTCGCAGAGATGGCCCGACCGCCAAGGTCCACGGCCTTGGCCGCGTTGTTGAAGCCCTTGCCTTCCGGGTCCGCATCACGGTTCTGGAAACGATAGGCGGCGAACGCTTGCATGTATGGGCGCGACGCGCGGATGGCTTCAGCCGGGTTGCCGAAGACCGAATGCAGGTCGTTCATCATGCCGACCCGTTCGTGGGACGCGACACCGAGGGCCGAGGTCCGCAGGTTGCGGGCCTGTTGGACGTATCGAGCGGCGATGTCCGGCGAGATACCGGCGGTCAGCAGTCGGGTCTTGGCTGCGTTCAGGTCGTTGGCGGCGTTGCTGATCGCCAGCGCGCCCTTGGCCATGCCGATACCGGCGGCCATCGCACCCACGCCAATGGCGGCCAGCCCGAGGCCAGCCGACTGCATGCGCGTCAGGCTCGACGTGACCGTGCCGATCTTGCTGTTCAGGGTGCCCATGCGGCCGATGATCGGGCCAAGGGCCGCGAACAGACCGCCGGTCAGGCTGATGTTTACGTTGATACCGTAGACGTTCATCGGAAGAGGCTCCCGATGATGTAGGCCGCGATCAGTTCTTGACCGACTTTCTCAACGACCTCTTCTTCCTTGCTGAAGGCTGCGCCCCCGAGGAACGAACGGGCCGGAAGGTCATCACCGTCACCGAGTTCCTGTGCCTTGGCGACAGGGCTGTCCGATCCGATGTTGGCTTGGAACGGCGAGGCATTCCATTCGAGGCTGTCACGCATTTCGCCGGTGCGAAGCAGCGGTTCGGTGGCCGAATAGCCAAGGCGAACGCGCTCTTCGATGGTGGACGGGGCCAGCGTGGGCCAAGCAGCGAAAGGACCGGCATCGAACTGATAGGTTCCGATGCGGTCCTGCGCTTCTTCGTGGACGATCTTGGCGCCTTCACTCAACGCATGCTGCTGCGCGATCAGGGCACCGCCCTGAATCGCTGCAAGTTTAGCGGCAAAGCCGAGTAGAGTTCCCATTTAGTCCTTTTGCTTCCAGCGTCGGCTTGTCCAGTCGAACTCTCCCCCTTCGAGTTCTCCGAAGATCACTTCGAAGGCGAGTAGTTCAGTCGCGTCCAACTCCATTGCTTCATGAAAGGGAACGCCGTTCCTGACGCAGTTCAGGGCTGCGCGAAGCTCGACGTTCCCGGTTAGTTTTTTGCCGCAGCCCAAACGTCGTCTTGGTTTTGGGGAGCGAGGCTTTCCGCCCAACGGGCGACGGCTTCCATGCCCGCGTCGTCCAGTCGGCCGATCAGGGATTCCACCGCCTCGACGGACTTCGGGAACTGCATGGGGGTGTCGTCAATCTGGCGCACCGAGGCGGCCAGCGTGGCGTAGATCATGTAGGGCTGGTTCGAAGCGGCATCGCCACAGGCGCGGGTCAGTTTCGCGCCTTCGAGCGTGTTCAACTTCTTGATATGAAGTTCGCGGCCATCAGAGTCTTTGATGATGGTGCTATTTGAGGATGCGACAGCAACAGCGGTGGGAATCTTGTCAGTCATTTGTGTATACCTTTTCCGGGGCTAATTATTAGTGCGACGCGACACAGCAAGCCGCACCAGTATTTAGCGAGGACATGCTGTGCCGCGTCTGTTGTCCCCGGAGAAGGACACTCGTATTTATGAGTAGACACCTTCAAAATGGCGCCTTACCTTAAATAACACTATGTTCAAGAAGCTGCTTTACATCGCAGGGGCTGTCGGCGTGTTGGTCGGAGGGATCACACTCGCCACGATCTCGCAGCCCCATGAATTCACGTCGGTCCAAGACCCACGGGGGCCAATCACTGCGCCACTCGCCCCGGCCAATCCCCAACAACCCGAGGCGGGCAAGGACATGCCTGACTGGTGGTATGACCCGGCTGGCATCCGCTGCGCCGGTCCCAAATGCGACTGATGGAGGGACGCATGTCTGACACGATGACGATCAACGGTCGGGCCTACCGATGCACGACGCCAAGGTTCTCGATCAAAGCCGCCATGATGACGGCGATCACCAGCTTCATGGTGGGCGGGCTGATCAGCATGATCCTGCTGTTCGTGTTCTTCCCGCTCGGGCTTCTGTCGGCCCTGCTGACGCTGGCGTTGCCCTTCGTCATGGGGTCGATCATCAGGGCGGCCCCCTGCCCCCACTGCGCCGGGACGGTCCAAATGATCGGCAAGGCCAGCAAATGCCCCGACTGTCGAACGTCGCTGGCACTGCGGGACGGCAAGGTCGTTGACCTGACCCGCTAACAAAAAAAGGGCACCCCGGAGGGTGCCCTTATTCTTTGGATGGCTTCAGCCGATCACTTCACTTCGCGGGTTTGCGCCTTGAAGGTGATCTTCTGTTTGACTTCCTTGTCGGCTGCGTAGGTGCCGCCATCGTCCATCTTCAGCGAAACGCCGGTGAACTTGTAGATCGTTTGGCCGCCACCGGCTTCGTCGATGTAGCCGAAGAGCGTGGCGTTCAGCAGCGTGCCCGAGGCGTTGAAGTTCGCTTCCATAGCCGCGAAGAGGCGGTCCAGTTCGGCGTTCTTGCGGTAGACCTCGAAGCTGCCCGACCAGCCCTTCGGGATTTCACCGAAGAGTTGGAGGCCGCGAACCGGATCGACGTTGACCGAAGCAGTTTCCTGCTTCTGGTCAAAGCCAGTGCAATTTTCGAGGTCGAAGGTCTGGTTGCCGACTTGAAGCTTGAACGCCCCATCGCGACCGATGCTGAAAGAGTTGGAACCGTTAGAGACTGGCATGATCCTGTCCTTTTCTTATTGTTGTTAGCGGACGAGGACGACGGTCTGACCGCCTTCGACGTTGATCGTGAGGTAGCGCGTGATCGACTGGAATCGGACCTGCACATCGACTTGGAGGTAGCCGAGGCTGGTGCGCGATTGCGGGTTGTTCGTCTTGTCGCAGAAGACGACGTAGGGCGGGTTGCCGTCTTCGTCGTTCGACAGGATGCCAGCCGAGACGCAGTTGCCGAGGAAGGTATCGAGACGGGTCGTGACATTGCGGAACGTGTCCGCGTTGATCACGCCACCGATTTCGCTGCCCATGCCGGAATCAACCGTCGAGGCGAGGTAGTCCATGACGCGGGCGTAGTTGTCGCCGTTGGTGTCCGGGTTGCTGGACGTGTTCACGCCACCAGCGACCGACCAGTAGTTGCCGCCCGGCGAAGGGAAGGCGATCACGTCGATGCCGTTGCGGAACATGTCCGCCTTTTCGGCGCGGCTGTATTGCGAGGCCGAACCTTGGGCCAGACCCGACTTCTGCGATCCGAGGATGCCAGCCAGCGGCTTGTTCAGGGCCGAAGCCTCGGGCGACATGCCGACCAGCTTGCCAGCGTCGAACGCGGACGGGTTGACCAGACGGGTGACGCCGTTGGTCAGGTCGCGCCAGTAGATGTGGTCACCAAGCAGGTAGTGGACCCATGCGCTGTCGATGGACGCCTTGGCGGTCTTGGCTTGGGCGATGGTTTGGCCAGCCGGGCCAGCGACGACCATGACGGTCCCCTCTTCGCGGCCGAACGCCTCGATGTTGGCCAGAGCCGAACCGTCGATGTCTGCGAGGACAGCGACAGCAGCGGCGGTATCGCGAAGCTGATACATGCCGGTGCGCGATGCGCCGTCCGTGCCGATCAGGTCAGCAGCAGCAGTCGTGCCGTCAGCACCGCCGGTGAAGGGTTGAGCCGTCGCGGTCAGAGCCGGGATCGCGGTGGGGGTGCCACCAGCCGAAGCGATGACCAGTTCCGAAGCGGCGCGGACACCGGCGCCGGTGTTGATCGCGGCGATCAGGGCGGGCCAGAAATCAGCCACGACGTTCGACAAGTTGTCGAACTCTTCGGTCTTGGACAGCTTGCCCGAGTTCAGGACGGCGCGGACGGTGTTGGCCTTGGAGCCAGCCGTGAAACGGATGGTCAGGTCGTTGCCGAGCGAACCGACATACTTGCCGGTCAGGGTTGCGCCCGAGGGGCCAGCAGTCGCGGCAACAGCGCAGGTGGCTGCAGCGGCGCCGGTGCCAGCAGCACGGACGACGATGAAGCTTTCAGCAGCTTGAGCGGCGGCGACGGCGCAAACCGTGCCAGCGTCAAACTGACGGTTCATCACCGGGCCGAAGATGGCCAGATAGCCAGCCATATCGCAGGTGACGGGGACATTGACCGGACCCCACGAAGCCGAACCGACGACGCCGAGGATATTGGTCGGGACGCCATTCAGAGAACGGGCACGCGGCTTGCGGATCGTGGTGTAAACACCGGGAACGCCAAGTGCGTTCATGTTCAGAGTGCCTTCGAGGACAATCATTAGACAGTTTCCTTCTGTTCTTCTTGTTTTTGGGCGGCGGCTTTACGGGCCTTTGCCTTCTTGACCGCCACCACGAACATCGGGCGCGTTTCTTGGTATTCGGCGACAAGCGCAGGATCGGTGATGTGGTCACCGGCCTTGAAGCCGTCGAAATCGGTTAGAACAACCAGTTCAAACATTGATGATCCTTTCAATCGTGATAGGTCCATCCGGGTGGAACTGGCCGACCAACTTTCCACTACTATTTAGACCAGCAAACAAAACGCCCGGCACTTGCTCGACCGCATTCGTCGGATATTCTACTTCCCACCGCTCAACGCGCTTGAAGATGTCCACTTTGGCGGTCGTGTCGTCGGTCCAGACGTTCAGATATTTCGGAGCGTTGGTGACGCCGTATTCGAGTTCGAACCGGCGGACCTGCATCAGGGTCGGAGCGATCAAACGGCCGATGGCGTCGCGGATCGCGGGCGTGGGGGCATAGATCGCGATGCGGAAGGCTTGGACCTGACGGGCCACTTCGACGCTGGTGAAGCTGTCCGACACGACACCGGCGATCAGCTTGTGGCCGCCGGGCACATAGATTTGGTTCTGCGAGACTTGGGCGCCGTTGATCTGGCTGGCGAGGTTCTGCGCCACGGCCGAAGCCGTCTCGCCACCAACGCAGCGATAGGCATAGCCAGTGTTCCCGACGCCGATGCCGACGACCTGCCCGGCCGTCCCCAGACCTTTGATCGCCACCGTGGGATCGGTGACTTCGACGGACATGGTGATCGGCACGGTGTGCGTGACGACCGGCGGGGAACGCAGCGGCTTCAGGATGCGGGTCATGCCCTGTTCGGGGCCGACGATAATCAGGACGCGGCCAGCGTCCATGTCTTCATCAATGGCCGCCGACACGGGGAAACCGCGCTTGATACGGATTTCGACGGTCTGGCCACGGGCGTCCTTGACCCCGGCGATGTTGGGGCGGGCCGCCGGTGGATTGCCCACGCTGGCCGAGCCAGTCAGCTTTTGGCCGAGGCTGGCCACGAAGGCGTTTTCGATATCGGACAGGTCGATCATGCCGTCACCAGCCCGCAGGTCAGACGCCAGCCGAGTTCAGTCAGTTCAGGGGACGAAATCACCCATTCGGTGCCGTCATCGAGACGCAGCCGGTCATGGGTCCGCACGTCGCCGGTGTTGAAGACGGGCATCAGCACATCGAACCACGGCACGCGGGTATCGAGCGGCCCGTTCAGCACCGACCGTTCGCCTTTGGTGCCTTCGAGGAATGACACAGGCCAACCCGTCAGGGTATCCGTCTGCGTGCCCTCGGGGGCGGGATAATAGGGATCATGCTGGCCAGAGCCGGGGCGATAGATCGAGGCGACGGCGTTGCACTTCACCGCCATCGTAGGCGCGATGTCCTGCATCGACGCGATGAACCACGTCCCGTTGCCGCCAACGAAGTAGTCACCGACTTCGACGGTCGTGCGGTCCACCGCAGCAAACCAGATCGTCTTGCCGTAGAGGGCCACGCGCTGAACGCTGAAATCCGACTTGGGGTCGAACAAGCAGTCCAGATCACCGACCTTGTTCTGATCTGAAATGGGGTTGAAGGCCGTAGACGCGCGATACTGGCCATAGGTGCGCCCGAGCTTTCGAGCGATCTTCCCATAGCCGCGATCAAGCTTCGGCTGTGCCGAGACGCGATCCATTTAGACGACCCAATGAACGCCGCCGGAGCGGAGGCCGGGGCCGGGCTTCAACTGAAGGAACTGGCACAGACGCTTGCGCCATGCGTCATACAGGGCGGTGCGCTCTGCAATCTCGGTCTTGTTCCGACGCAGCGGGCCAAGCACGTCGTCTTCGAGGTTGTCAGCAGCAGCAAGAATCGCCTCTTCAAGGCCCTTCAGAGCCATGAGATATTTGCGAACCTGAACGCCCTCTTCCTCGGTCAGAAGGCCCATGCGGTATTCCAGCACTCCTTCGTCGTTGACCAAGACGCCGAACAGCATGCTGTTCATGTCGATGCCACGGGGCGGATAGCCCATGAACCGGCGAATGTCGGTCTTTTCGGAGTCGGTAAATACTGCTGCGCTCATAGCAGTATTTATGCGGGCGACCCTTATTACGGCCCCGCGCTATAGGTTCATCCAGTCGGGAGGACTTCTTCGGGGTCTGGGCTTCCAAGCCGGTCCCAAGCTTCCTCATAGATTGAAAGGGCATATGACTTCGGTTGGAGCCAATATGACACCTTACCGGCGTCGTTTACGCCCCGGTGGGCGGCGGCCTTCACTTCTTCCTTCGTCATAATGTAGCAAGTCGGCGACGCCGTGTTGGCGTTGATCGTGATGACCCACCAGTAGGATCGTAGCGTATCAAGCGACCCACCCAATGGGACTGGCGAGCGTTTCGCCAAAGCCTTGGACTGGATCGGAAGAACACGGATTTCATCGTCCGTAGCGGCGTAGAGGTCTGCGCCCCGCGCGTTGCGGACAGTGGGCATGACATGCCACCCGCGTCGGGAGAGTTCGCGTGCGACGTGATAAAGCCCTGCGTTTCCGGTGAGTTGATGGCGCACGGATTTCCCTCGATTTTTCGAGACCACCCATATCAGAGAAAAGGCCGGTGAGGTTTCCCCCACCGGCCTTTCTGATCTTCCGTTTCCGGCGAAACTCTTACGAGTGTTCGAGGATGATCGCGCGCTTCAGCGAACGACCGTTTGCGGTCGGGATGTTGGCCGAGGTAGCCAGCTTGTCCACGGGAGCGGCGAAGCCACCGATGTAGACCCATGCTTGGCTGATCCAGCCACCCAGAACGTCCAGCGGAGCGCGGACGATTTGGGCAACGCCGTTTTCGAACGTGATGTAGTGGGCACCACGATACTGGTCTTGGTTGGCGTAGGCGTTGTTCGTGTAAACGCCTTCAACCAGCGTGTCGGCGCCAACGAGGATGGAGCGGTAAACCGAGCCGTTCTTGATCGCCATGTTGGTCTTGACGAAGCGAACGCCAAGGGCGCGCTCGATTTCGCCGTCTTTCCATTCGTCCGAAGCATTCGAACCGTTGTGGAACGCTTGGAAGAGCGGGTCAGCATACAGACCGGGCATGGCTTCCGGGTGGACGAACATGACATACGGGCCGGGGACTGCGTTGGCTTCCATCTTGGCCTTGGCTGCGAGGATCGCAGAAGCCGACAGGAAGTCCGTGGCGACCAGAGCCGAGGCCGAAGCCTTGTTGCCCGGACGCAGGATCAGGCCAGCGGTTTCGCCGACGACCGGACGACCGGCGGTGCCGTTGGCGACCGAGACGTTGGTTGCAAACTTGATCGTGCCTTCGCCGCTCGTTGCTTCCGGCGTGGTCGGAGCGACGGTCAGGACGGTGTAAACCGAGTCACCAACCTTGACGGCCTGACCGGCTTCGAAGCCAGCGATGTTCAGGACGGTGATGGTGTCGCCAGTGGAGCCGAGGGTCGTTTTGACTTCGGTGTTGGCTGCGCCGTATGCGGAGAACAGGGCGTTGCGGGCCAGTGCGTCAACCGACGAAGCCGATTGGATCGCCATGTTGCGGGCGTTCTTCAGGAACGTGGACGAAATGGCGACGGAATCCATCGTCAGTTCGGTCTTCGCCAGATCGCCGTAGCGGTTCAGGGTCAGGTTGTATTGCTCGACGTTGCCGTTCGAAGCGGTCAGGCCGCTGTTCAGGTCATCGGCGCCAGCGTTGGCAATCGGGTCCGTCTTGATCGGGCGCAGACCGTCGCGGGTCTTGATGATCGTTTCGCCGATGCCAGCCGAGAACGGGACACGTTCGGCGATGGAGCGGAAGCCGAGTTTCGGCTTCAGTGCTTCTTGGATGACGCGATCAAGAGTGCCGTCTTGGACCAGCACTTGAAGGCTGGCGGGCAGTTGATTGAGAGACATTTTTAGTTTCTTTCCGCCCTCTCTTCGGAGGGCTTGGGTCGTCTTTTAGATTGGCCCGAGGGCCTTCAGTCACAGACCGAGTTGTTGCTTGCGAGCGGCCCACGCAGCGTCGGACAAATCCTTGGCGTTGGGGGTGGTTGAGTCCGCTTTCGGCATCTTCGCGGTCGATGACGTGCTTGCTGATTTCGCTGCGCCTTCAGTGAAGAAGTGCGGCTTGGCTTCCTTGAAGCTGTCCAGAAGAGCCTTCAGGTTCTCGGGCTTGCCGTTGTCATCGAACTTCAGTTCGGACAGGTCGATAAGCTTGAGAGCGTCCGGGTCCACGATGCCTTCCTTGACAGCCAGAGCTTCAAGGCGGGCTTGCGCGACTTCGACGCGGGCCGAGGTCTTCAGGGTGGTGACTTCCTTTTCCAGTTCGTCCGCCTTGCGGGCCTGCTGTTCCAGATCACCAATCCGGGTCTTGTATTCCGCGTGCTTGGTGCGGAGCTTCACGTTGTCGGCGATTGCCTCTTCGCGAAATGCCTCAAGCTGTTCGTAAGTGTATTTCCCCGCCCCTGCGGTTTCCTTCACTTCGGTCTTTGCGGCTTCAGAGCCGGTTTCTGCTTCAGTAGTCATTCGGGCCTTCCCATAATGTTGGCGACCCCTGTCGCCGTTTTATGGAAGTATTTAGTCTTTAATGCCCGATGACTTGACAGGAGCGATCTTGGCCGCGTGTTCAGCTTGTGCTTGGGCACGCAGATCAGCCGCAGCCTGTTCTTTTTCGACCTTGGCACGCTCTTCAGCGACGTTTTCGATGTCGTAGTGGCTGGCGACGATCTTGGTGGCCGTCTCTTTCGAGATGATCCCGGTTTCGATCAGCGACTTCAGAGCCGTGGCGGTCTGGTCTTCATCTGAAGGCGTCAGCGGGTAGAAATCACCCCAACGAAGGGCCAGATCGGTCCAGCCGCCGGTCACGACCGCGATTTCTTCGTTCATGGTCACCGACACCGTGGTCATGACCTTCAGAGCCATCCGCAGCAGACGCAGAAGGGCGCCTTCGCCGTAGGTCACGCGAAGCTTCTCGGTGTGCATCAACAGCGACGAATTGAGCATTTCGAGCGACTTGGCGCCCTGATGGCCCTGCGTGACCTCTTCAGGATTCACCCGGTCGCCATGAAGCGTCTCGATCAGGTTCGACTTCTGGCGTTTGATGTAGGCCGACGCCGCTTCGATGCCGCCACCAGCGATTTCGAGGTATTTGGCATCGCCTTCAGCATCCATCGTCAGGACTGTCGAAGGCGTCTTGGCCATGCCCTGCCCTGTCGGCGTCTGGCCAGCAGATTCAGTCGTCTCGCCCGTGACCGGCGCCGCCATCATGGGCACAGCCGAAGGGACCAGCATCAGAAGGGTCGGGTCCATCGTGTATTTCAGGGCGCGGCCGATCTGGCTGTCCAACATGTCGAGTTGGATCGCCTCTTCAATCCCGGCGTCGAAGGTGCATGGGCCGTCAATCTCTGTGTTCAGGCCGCCGATCCACACCCACGGGCAAAACCCGAGTTCGTGGGTCACGGACTTGTCGTGGTCGATCACCGGCACATGCGGCCGATCCGAACGGGCTTGGTCCTCGACCTTCCACGGCACGAACCACCATTCGCCGAGTTCATCCCAAACCCGCTGGACAAACCAAAGGGCCTGAAGGCTGTCGTCAGGGACCGAATAACCCAACTCGCGCACGCGCTCGCCACGGACCTTGTAGAGTTCTGTGACCTTGATCAGCGTGTCAGGGGCGTATTCGTCGTATTCCGGCGTCAGGTAGGCCGTCGTGTGAACGTCCACGAACATGCGCGCGGGACCACCCGGACGCTGAAGAACCTTCAGGTGGATGCCGACAGAGCCAACCGAGCCAAGACGGGCCGCCTCGCGCATGCGCTCGACCAGACCCACGTCCTTGATGAAGTCCTTGGTCGCCTTGCGAACGACAGCGTTGGCCGTGTCCACCTCGGGGAAGTGACCATCACCAAAGAGCATCGACACATGGTCATCAATGACCGTGCGAAGCTGGTTCGTGCCCGTGTGCGTGTTCGGCGCACGATCATGCAGCGGAATGTATTCGTTCCCGGCATATTCCTGATGGAACGGATAGGGCTGATATGAATAGAACGTCCCGTTCAACAGGCTCAAACGGACGTTTACGCCGTGTGCGCGAGGGAAATCCTTATCGTGGGGGTGCCTTGCGGCAATAATCTGAAACGACATGCGTATCCTCTACAGAGCCTGTAGAAGTTCCCGCTCTGTAGACATGCCAACACTGGCCCGACTTGGCGTAAGAAACCTCATCGGATATTTATGGTCAGCAGTCAGTTACCTGTCGTCATCGGCAGAATTCTTCGCTTCGTTGCGACGATCTGCTTCGTCTTGGTCATCAGGACCAACATCGACTACGTTTTCCGACCAGAATGTCTTGAAAAGGGCCGCAGCCTCGGTGTCCTCGATCTCGACGGCCATGATGATGTCCGCCAGATCAGTCAGTTCGCCCCCGAGGCGACCAAAGGCGACGGTTTCGCCATTCCACCGACCAAACGCCCTGTCACCTCCGCACCGGATCGGCCGGTAGATGGTCGCCTTGCCTATGAGGAAGTTGAAGAACTCTGCGGCCCGATGGAAGTCGAGAGCACAGACGAAAACGTGAGGGGTCATGCCGATATTTAGAGGCGCGACCAGATTAGGGCCACATAAGAGAAAAATACGACGGATATGGGAATGCGCCGTATTTCCGTATTGTGAGGCTTATTCCTTGCTAATACGAGAATACGGCGTATAACCGCGTTGTCATAAACACGGAAGAACGCCATGCCCCACCCCTTCGACCTCTCTGATTCCAACTTCAGCCGCCTCCAAAGCCGGGCCGTTCCGCTGGTGGACGACCTCAACTCTGTCATCGCCAAGCTTCTCGATCTTGTTGAGGGCGACGAACCTGCGACAGAAGCTGACATTCGCGCCTCGCCCTCGAAGATCGTGAAGAAGTTCGACCCGGCCACCCCGCCCGACCTGACCCACACGAAGGTCATCAGCGTCACGTTCGATGGCAAGCAACTCGACAAGCCGACGTGGAATGGTCTGAAGGACGCAGCCATTCGCTACATCGTCAAAACCGAGAAAGACAAAGACAAGCTGAAATCGCTGATCCTTTGCCCCTTCGTGTTCGGCAAAAAAGAAGACGAAGGCTACCGTTACATGGCCGACCTTGGCATTTCAGTGCAGAGTCAGGACTCTATGGGCGCCTTCAAGGTCGCCTATCACATCGCCAGCAACCACGGCTGCGGCATGAAAATCCAGTTCATGTGGCGCCAGAAAGAAGCCGCCCTGCATCCCGGCATGACCGGCATCATGGAAATCGGTGCATGGTAAACATGACGGCGTTCACCGACATTTGCCCACAGGCTGCGAGTCAATCTCACTTGCCAGCCACTTCAAATGTTCCCCATACGTTCTCGTATGGGCGAGAAGGCTTACAGGGGGGATGAAACGACGGGCTTCCAAAGCCCGGCGCAGGATCACGTCGAAGGCGTGCCCAACCTGTTTGACTATCTCGACCTGACCCGGCCCCAACGCTACGCCGTCCGCGTCCGGGGCAACGGGCTGCGATCAAGGGGCATCTACGAAGGCGACATCCTTGTGGTTTCGACCGACATCGAGCCGTCGTCAGGCAAGATTTGCGTGGCCTTCGTCCACGGCGATGTCGTGCTGGCCACACTGTCCCAGAACGAAGGTCGCTGGTGGATCGAACCGTCTGATCAGGCGCCCTTACCCCTGTCCGAAGATGTGGAAATCTGGGCCGTCATTTCAGCCCTGATCAGAACGGACATCTGATGTTCGCTTTGATCGACGGCAACAGCTTCTATGTGTCCTGTGAAAGGGCCTTCAACCCGCGCTTGATCGGCAAACCGGTTGTCGTCTTGTCGAACAACGATGGCTGCTGCGTCGCCAGATCAGATGAAGCCAAGGCTCTCGGTATCAAGATGGGCGAGGTTTGGCATCTGGCGAAGAGAAAGCCGGAACTGAAAAACGTCATCGCGGCCAGCAGCAACTATGCCCTCTATGGCGATATGAGCCGCCGGGTCTTCGAAGTCCTGACCGACGAATTCCAGCACGTCGAACCCTATTCGATAGACGAAATGTTCCTCCACCTTCCCAACGATGATCCGGGCATCGTGGATCACTGCCGTCGTGTCCGCGACCGGGTGAGAACCGAGGCCAAAATCCCCACCTGCGTCGGGATCGGCCCCACCAAGACCCTCGCCAAGCTGGCCAACAAGCGGGCCAAGACCGAGAAATCCATGCGTGGCGTCTGCGATATGAGCGATGCCAAGATCAGAGCCGAAGCCTTCGAAGCCATGGACATCAGCGACATTTGGGGAATCGGTCGGGCCTCGGTCACCAAGCTGAACAACATGGGCATCTTCACGGTCCAGCAGTTTACCGCCCTGCCCTCTGGCGCCGTCAGGAAACTGATGACCGTCACCGGCCAGCGCACCCACGCCGAACTCCTCGGCCTGTCCTGCATGCCCATGTCGGAGGCGACGCCCGACAAGAAGACCGTCAGCGTCACGCGCATGTTCGGTAGACCGGTCGAGACGTGGACGGACATGCGAGAAGCCCTTGCCGCCCACGCCCTGCGAGCGGCCGAGAAATGCCGGAAGCATGGTCTGGTGGCCTCGGGGATGCAGGTATTCATGCACACCCACGCCCATGACGGATCGCCTTCGTATAACGGCCAACGGACCTTCCCCATTGAGCCAACGGCGGACAGCTTCGCGATCATCAGCCAAGCGACAGCAGCAGGTCGGTCAGTCTGGAAACAGGGGCCACGCTACGCCAAGGCTGGCGTGATTCTGCTGGACTTGAAGGCTGAAGCCGATGTTCCCCGCGACCTTCTCCCGACCGTGGACCCGGTGCGATCACATAAGCTGATGACGGCTCTGGACGGGCTGAACTCGAAATACGGTCGAGGGACAGTGAAGCCCGGCGGGATCAGCAAGACGACAAGCTGGTCAACGCGGGCGGCCAATCTGTCGCCACGGTATACGACGCGGATCAGCGAACTGATGGAAGTGCGAGCCTGATATTTGGGACCGGCACTATTTTCCGGTCTGGTCGATCACCGAACGATAGACTACCAGAACGACGCAACCGCTAGATGCGGAGGGGGATTTCGATGGAAGTGATTGGTGGGCTGCTTGGCCTCGCCTCGATGGCATTATTCTTTCTCGCCATCGTTTGCCTGATTTCAGGATGCTTCGGGATTGTAAGGCTGCGCCGTTACCTATTGACGGGTGCCCTAGCTTTCATGGCCCTCCCGGCACTCGCCGAGACGCCACGGCAGTTTGATCTTCATTGCGAAGCGTTGAGACACTGGCGAGACGGCACAGATACGGTCGATCCGATCAGTCTCCATTTTAGGGCCGACCTCGACGCTAACCAGTGGTGCGAAGACCAGTGCAACGTGACCTTCCAGATTAACGAGGTGTCAGCCATGTTCATCAGATTCAGAGACACCGATGATCTGATTTACAAAGATGACAACTCGGGTGCGACTCCTACGAAAGAGGAAGTTGTTGTGTCACGGACAACGGGCACCTACGCCGACTCGAAATGGCAGCCTTTCGAGCGCAGCTATTGGACCGGTGGAAAATGCACGGTCGAACCCTTCAGCGGATTTCCAGAAGCCCCATCGCGCCTATTTTGAGCGCAACAGATAATCAGACAAAAGCTCATAGACCGATACCCGTTTGCCAAGCCCATTAATCAAGCAGGGCCTGACAAAACGGATCAGTTCAGACCGTCGAACGCCCCGGTCGTCCGGTTGCACCGCTCTGCGGCGACACCACGGGCATCGCGACCGTCGCTCAACTTCGGCCACGACTCGATTTCTTGGAAGTAAGCCATACCACGCGATACGCACTGCGCGTAGGTCGTCGCGCTGGCTGGGCCAGTCGCGCCGGTGATTGCCCGATATTCGGCGTCGGCTTGGTCATAGTTGCGTTGGGCGATGGCCACGGCTTCGTTCGCAGCCTTTAGATCGGCCTTGATTTTATCGGACGACCGGCTTCCGTGAGTGAGAAGGCTGACCCCGAAGAAAATCAGGCCCAGCATGATGCCCGACGTGATCGTCTGGCCGCGATCCTTCTGCCCTTTGCCAGCGGGCGTGATAAATAGGACTGCGGCCAGCCAGCATATGCCAGCCAGAATCCACAAAACCCATGTGAAGAATGTTGGGTAGCTGTCTTCCATGTCGTCCCCCGACTTCAAGTTGTGGCTGACCATAGCGCGGATTGGCGAAGAGGCTACCGGCGTTTCCATTTCGGTATCGGCTCGCACGACACGCCATCGCCGTCCCGGTCGTGGGCCTTCCAATAGCCGGGACGCCACGGATAGCTCGGTGCAAGACCCACAGCCCGAGCAGCCGCACAGTTTGGCATGGCAGCGAAGTGTCGGACCTGATCCCAAGCAGCGAAGCTTGACGAGTAGGACGAAACGGTGCGCGGGTCGGGCAGTGTGAGGATCGCGCCAAACAGCCCAACGCACATCACGCCGACAAGCAGCGTCTCGATTGAAATCGGTCGCGGACCCTTGGAATTCTGCACCGGTATCATGGACCAAAAGCTATCTTGGTCTTGACGACTATGGAGTTAAAGCCGCTCGGGTTGGGCACTTGGACATCTGACAAAGAAAAAGCCCCCGGATTGCTCCGAGGGCTTCGTCTTGGTGGCTTGGTCGTCGGTTAGCTGTCGATGCCTTCGAGGAACTTGCGTTCGCGGTTCAGGCCGCCTTCCTTTTTCTCCCACAGACCCTTGCGGTTGCGAGCCGCCGTCTGCGTGATCCCGAGGGCCTTCGAGGCGCGGTTGTAACCGGCACCGTCATCGAACAGGCGATACAGCAGTTCGACACCACGCGGCGTCAGATTGGCACCGTCCTTGTTGGCGGGGTCTTGGCACTGTTCCAGCGTCGGAACCTTGTCATTCTTGGGGAGGGCCGCCGCGTCATCGACCAATTGAGCCTTAAGGGCGTCGATGGTCTTGTTGACGTGATCCAGAAGCTCCGTGCGGTGGCTTTCAAGGATCAGGGCGATGGCGGTGTCGGTCTTGGGCATGGGAAAACTCTTTCGTTATCCGGTTAAAATGACCCCCAACGGTGTTGGAGGCGGCCCCGCGCTGAAGTGCGTTGCCGTCCGGCTTACAACATAGTGTAGCCCCCTGCGTCAATGCCTTACCGTGCGCTAATGCGTGCACATGAGTTGGAGCTTCCCATTTAACTATCTAGCTTGGCCTTTAGGCGTTATGAACGGCCATGGGCATCAGACTTCTGCAATGGCTTGAAGACAAGACATGCCACCGCGTCGAACAGACAGCGGAGGGCTTCGAGCTATGGCTACTTCCGGGAAAACAAGAAGAATTTGACGAGCTTGTGCGGACGATCCGCGACGACATGACCGGAGAGTTCAGCGCGTTTCCGAGGGGGAATGACGTTGGTGGCTTTGAGTGCGTCCACATCATCGTCCACGATCCGGCGAAGTTCGCTCTCGCCCTTAAAAGCCTTCGCTGATCAGTTCACCGTGTAGCTATCAGACGTGATCGGCTCGCCGTTCATGAAGGTCTGAACGTCGATCTTCTCGCCATTGACGGTGAAGTTGATCGTGTCTTCGTTCCGCCAACGACCCGGCTGACCATTTTCGACCATCCGCCATTGTGCGGTGCCGTTGCCCACGATGCAGTCGTTCGTCCAGACCGTGCCGTCGTCCCGCGTATACCGAACCCGATACTGATCGCCTTCATTCGAGATGACCCGGATGATGTCGGGCTGACGGCCATTAAGGCTGGCAACCACTGCCCGACAGACTCTCCCCTTGTCCTCGCCGGATAGTTCCTCAACGGGGTGAAGCTTGGCGGCTTCCGCCGTGACCCGGTTCGGTTCGGCGGTGCTTGCCGACAGGTCGGCGGCAGCTTTGTCGTAATCACCGTCCCCACAGCCGATTAAAAAACCGAGCGAACCAAGCGCGACCAATCTTCTCATTTCAGGCTCTTTCATGGACCGTTGGTAGCTTGAGAGGCCGAGAGCCGAAATCAAAATTTGTAGAAAATTTGGTTGGTCAGCTTGCCGCGCCGTGCCGCTCGCTGGCCACAGACCTACCCCACCCCCTCCCTTACCTGCGAATGGTTCTCACAAGCATCGGTGACCATCCGCCCCCCCCCCTGTCCATAGCTGCTGACCGTCCGCTAATTATATGCTTGCACATACAGGACAGGTGGCATAACAAACCTTTAAGGGACATTGAGGGTTTGTCATGGACGGGTCATTCATAGCCTATTATCGGGTCAGCACCCTGAAACAGGGGGAGTCTGGCCTTGGACTTGAAGCGCAGAAGCTTGCCGTTGAGTCCTTCCTCAACGGTGGCGCGTGGACGGTGGCGGGAGAGTTCACAGAGGTAGAGACTGGCAAGATCGCCGCACGTCCCGAACTGTCCAAGGCCATCGACCTGTGTAAGGCCACAGGCTCGAAGCTGCTGATTGCCAAACTCGATAGGTTGAGCCGGAACGTCCACTTCCTGTCTGGACTGCATGAAGAGGGCATCGAGTTCATTGCCGTGGACATGCCCACGGCGTCCCGGTTCACAGTCCACATCATGGCCGCCGTTGCCGAGCAAGAGGCCGCAGCCATCAGCCAGCGCACCAAGGCGGCTCTCGGGTCGATTAAGGCGAGGATCGCGGCCAACGGTCACCACGTCACCAAGAATGGACGTGTGATCACCCGCTTGGGCAATGGTCGAACCTTCGATGACTCTGCCCGCAACCGTGCTGTGACCGTGGTGAAGGCGAAAGCAGACGAACATGCCGCGAAGGTTAGGCCGACCATCATGACGCTGCGAGCCACGGGCATGTCCCTGCAAGAGGTCGCCGACCATCTGAACACGTTGGGCGTCCCCACGCCTCGGGGAGCCAAATGGGCCGCCACGACCGTCCAGAGAGCCGAGAAACGGGCCGCTTGAATATCTGATTTCTCTTTCAATCTCGGGGTTGCGCGCGAGGGCCTGTGAATAGGCATTTCCGCTTGCTGGACGCCCTGCCCTCAATCTTCCGAGCCACCCGCCCCCGATGCCCTAAAGGCTCTCACAGCGGCCTAATAGGGATCGAGGCCGTATTCCTCGATAGCGGCCAGTAGGGTCGTTGCGTAGTTCTCTCGGATGCCGGTCAAGGCGACAGCCTGTCCTTGCAGCTTCCTGTTGTCGCTCTGGAAATCGAGCGGACGCAAATATTCGATCATTGGATAGGCTGCGTCGCCCACGGTCATCAGGGTGCTGATCAGGTTCATGCCTGACGCTCCCGGCTGGTTGTATTCGTCAAAGCGGGCGATCATCACCGGCTTCGTTTGCCAGCCACACAGCTTGTCCGCTTGGGCGGCGATCATACCCATGGCGGTCGCGTATTCCTCTTCGAAATAGTCGGTTGTGAAATCCGCCAGCCCGTCCACTGCCCTTTCGAGGATCGTGGCGGTGTAGGCGAGCACTTCGAACGTGAACACGTCCGCGTTGATGACCTTTCCGAAATTCTTCGGCGGGCCTTCCTTGACCATGTGGGACGCCATGTCCTCGATCAATGACCCGATCAGCAGGGACAGGGCGGCTTCGTGCTGGCGCCCTCTCCCCGCTTCCATGATCCTGATGGTCTTTTGAATGTCCGACCGTCTGACCTGATCAAACAGCGGGTGCTTCTTACCAAATCCGAACATCAGTGGTCTTTCATTGGCAAGGGAAGCCCGTCACGGCCAACTGTTCGTTGACTTCGATTGGACCGGCTGCGGTGGCGATCACCCCGAAGCTGTAGACGATGTTTTCGCCGATATCCCATTCCGCCGACAGGGTGCTGATTTCCCCGGCGGCTGACCTGTAGTGGTGGGCGGTCATGGTGGGTTCGCCGAGATCGGCGGTCTTGTCCTGAACGCTGTCGGTATAGGCATGCAGGTCGCGTCCGACCTTGCGTTGGATGCTGACCGCCCGGCCGTTGCAGAACAGGACATGACCATCTTGGCCGAAATACATTTGCGACCCCGGTTTGCCGCTGATGTCGGACAGGGTGCCAGACATGACGCGCGCCACTTCCTGCGGGCTGTCGCCTATTTCGACGCCGGTGAAGATCGTCACAGGATCGTTGAACGCGGCCAGCGCAAGCAAGGTCAAAAGCATCTTGGTTCTCCCCCCTCCATCGTCGCCCAACCGCAGCCCAATGGCCAGACGGCTCGCGCTACGGGTGCCTTATCGCTGCATTGACTGTGAGAGGGCGAACCAACGCTGTTCGATGTTGCTGATCGCCACTTCATCGGCCTCCGCGCTCTTCCGTGCTGCTATCGAGAACTGTCGAAGCGCGACCATCTGCGCCCTGATCGCAAACCAGAGGGCGCGCGGCATCCCGTCTGTGTCGGGGCCGAAAGACAGGCCGAACGATCCGTCTTCATGCCCTGCCCCATAGTGACCGAGGGACGACACCGAGGCATGCCCGGCGATGCCGCATAGTGCCGAATAGAACTGATAGTCGTCGCCCATCTCTGCGAGTTCGGACAACCTCTGTGGTTGGGGCGCCCGCTTGCCTTTGCCCTGTCTCCCGTTGAGCGGTTCAAAGCCGAGTCTGACCCGTGAAAACTGGTCATCCTCCATGAGGGCTTCAGCCGCCGTTTCGCGATCCTTGATGAAGTATCCTATCCAGAACGCACATTCGTAGATCACCCGAGACAGGTTTTGACTTTCGACGGTCAGGCCCCGTTCTGCGAGGATGACGGCACCGGCGAATGTGTCGTTCGATCTGGCGATAAGGCGAGCCACCAGAGCGTCAGGGCCAAGCCAAATCCCTCGGCCTTCTGTGTCCTGCCAGAGCATCAGCGACAACCGGTTAAGGTCTTGAGCCACGGCGAACCATTCTCGATGGGGTTCTGTCTGGCTTGCGGCATCCACGGCCAGCAGGGGCGAAAGGAAGCCATCGGCCCGCATGGACTGATCAAGCAGCCGATCCCGAATGCTCTCGATGATGTCGGGTGGGAGGTCTTCGAGGTCAAAAGGCTTCATGCCGTCGTTATCCCACAAAGGGCCGCGAACGAAAACGTATGTGCCAGCATATTTTCGCTTGACCCTTTCGTTATGTGCCAGCATACATATGCCAGCACATACGAAGGAACACAGCGATGACCACCACGACTGTCGAACAAGTCCGCGCCGCCCAAGTCCCCGTTGGCGCCCTCAAGATCACCGCGAAGAACTCTGACGCTGTGGTCTTCGTCTACACCAACGCTGCTGGTCATCCCTGCGCCATGGGTTTCGCCGGTCGTCGCACCAAGCCCGATTTCCGCATCCGCTACATGTCGGCGGCTGGCCGTGAGAAGGCTGTCACCACCTACTTCGCTTCGGCTGCTGGCATCGCGGCTCGCAAGGCTGAAGTGAAGGCCAAAGCCAAGGCCGGTCACAAGCTGATGGTGGGTCATATCCTCTGCGCTTCGTGGGGATACGAACAGACGAACGTCGATTGGTATGAGGTCGTTCGCGTCACCACGTCGTCGGTCGAGGTCCGCAAGATCAAGGGCAACGTCACCGATGATGGTGGCGACCGTGGCCAGTGCGTGCCGATGGCTGGCGAGTTCGTTGGGGAAGCCATGCTGCGCCGGGTGAACCAGTGGGGTTCGGTTCGGATCGACAGTTCGCGTTCGGCTTCGCTGTGGGAAGGCCGCCCCGTCTACTGGTCGTCATATCACTAACGGCCGGTAAGCATCTTTCCCCGGCCATTATGGATGACAGCCGGGGAAGCTGTGAGACAATCCATTATCTTCAACAGATCGGAGCGCATATGACCCGCGAATACGGCAAGACCGAAATCTTCTACGGCTTCGGTAAGGACAAGGATCAGGCTTTTGCTGATCAGCTTTCCGAAGAACTGAAGGGTTTGGGCGTCAACGCCCGTGTTCGCTTCGATCCGCGCTATGGCGTGTCTGCGACGGTGTTCCGTGTCGAGGACGGACTTGCCTTGCGGATGGTCACGAATGAGTGGCGGTCAGAGGCTTGGCGTATCACGACGGTCAACGGCGGTTTGCAGCACCGGATTGACGGTCCTGCCCGAACTGCCCGCTATGAGTGGGGCGAGGAACGCGCGTTCTACATCTACGGCGACGAAGTATCGGAAGAGACGCAGAAGGCTGCGGAACGGGCTGGCCTCGGGTGGGACGATCTTTGGTATTGGATCGGCGGTGTTCGGGACGGCGTTGACAAGAATGCCGATTTCGCTGGCCCGGTCTGGAAGCGGTGGCCAACGCTGTTGGTGGCTGGCTCCGGTTGGCAAGCCAAGTGCGCGCGGGTGATCGCCAAGGCTGGTCTGGAAGGCCGTGCGAAAGTTGCAGCGGGTCCGAAGCTGCGGGGTCAGTTCGCCGTCGTGTTCGACAGCATGGAAAGCCTTTCCGCCTTCGAAGCTGGCATGGCTGATCAACGCGGCCTCGATCACTTCCACAACGGGCGACGCTCTGTGATCCCTCCGCTTGGCCACTACGAACCGAAGTTCCGCATGCTGGCCAATGAGGATGGCCGGTGGCCTTGGGAGGCTGTGTGATGCGGATCGACAATCCCTATCATCCCACCATCGCCACGACGCTCGATCTGGTGAAAACCCTGCTGGCTCTGGACCCTGCAAATCATGACCCGGCGGTATCGAAACTCGCCAAGGCCGTTTGGCCGGAAAATGGGGAAGAGTTGTGGAAGGGCGTTGTTATCGCGGACAACCGATTTGATCCTGATGAACCTTTCAGTGGAACGACGCGCGCCAAGTTCAACAATGGCACGATAACAGTCGATCATGCTGCGTTCACTGACTTCAACATCAAAGGTCCGTGGTTTGAGGTTCAAATCATTCAGCGCGACTCGACGCCAGTCTATCGGCGTAGCTTCAGTGGCCCCTACGGCGATGAATCTTACTGCTTCGACCTTGAGATCATCCGAGGCAAAAACACGGTGCGTTATCTTGATTGGGCGAAGCGCACCGGCACCCTCCTAAAAATGTTCTCCTAATCGTATGTGCCAGCATATTTCCGCTTGACCTCTCCGTTATGTGCCAGCATACATGTGCCAGCACATACGGAGAGACGACATGGCCACCGCCGCTTACACCATCACCCCGGCCCGCTACTCGAAGGGCAACTTCATCGTTCAGACCCACAAAGAAGGTCCGTGGAAGGGTCGCGCCGAACGTCTGATCATGGATGGTCTGAAGTGCCGCTATACGGGCCGCGAACGTGGCTTCGTCGCTTCGGCCGCGAAGGTCAGCAAGTTTGAAGCTGCATTCGCCGCCGGTTGGGATTTCGACTTCATGACGCGGGCTAACGGCCCGGTCGCGGCTTGATCGGGAGTGGTGATGATGCCCGTTCGTTATGACCTGATCGACAGCCAGACCGCCAAGGTCGTGGACAGCTTCAAGACCCGTGATCGCGCTTATCGTGCTGCGGATCGCAAGGATGCTGCTTACGGCGCCGTCCGCTACATCGTTCGCCCGGTGTGGGCCGACTGAAGGGAGCCGCAATGACCCATGACGTAAGTCCCGCCTCCCCGGACATTGACCCGACCAAGGTCGAATTCCGCCTGAAGGTGACTTTTGTTCTTCGAGCAACGCTCGATGATCCCGACCACTGGCGCCAGATCGACGCATACGACCGGAGCAAAGCAGAGATTGAGGCCATGCTGACCGGGGTTCTTGAAGCACCAGAATTCAGGAAGGTCGGGCCTAACCACGACCTAATGACCGTCACCGTTCGCAGCGAGCGTGACATCACCATGTTGATGACCGCCGCGTTTGAACTGATCATGTCGGAAAGTTGGTTCGTCGAGATTCACGCCGTGGGCCATGAACCCTACAGCGAGCGTCACCGCACTGGTGGGCCGTCATATACCGGCAAGATAAACCACCTTGGTCAAACCCTCGCGCGCCCTCGCCATACGTTCTGGCTTTGGGGTGAAGAGGTCACGCGGCGAGAGCATGCAAAGCTTGTGAAGGATGGCACAGCTTTCAGCCCGATCCTGTTTGAACAATGGCATGCGGCGCGCGATGCGAAATAGCATGGACCTTGTGGACCTGATGGCCGTGCGGCATGCAGAGGCCATGACAGAATCCAAACCCAAGGTTTCGGCCACGGATGCCCGGCGGGCTGCGTCGGCGGCCTATCACAAGAAACGGGCGGACGCCGGGATGAAGAAAGTCACGGTGTGGCTATCTCCCGAGGCGCAGGACGCCCTTGAGAAACTGAAGGACGTCCACGGCTCGAAGGACAAGGCCGTGGACACCCTGATCATTCAGGCGGCGAAGGCCTGATGCGGGCACCGGTGGACATGTCCGCTGAAGAGCGCAGGTCGGGTCTGTGTCGGCAATGCGGGTTTCGCCCGGTATATGAAACTGACGCGATACTTTGCGAAGATTGCTACGAAGCAACGCGACAGAGCCACCAACAGAAAATCGCAGCCGACAACACCGCCAAAAAATCTGGACACAAAGTCCTCTGGGTTCTCGGGATCATCGCGGTGCTATTCATCATCGGGCGATGCGCTTCGACGGGTTCCGACCAAAGCAGCAACATGCCAGCCAGCGACCAACGCGCTTACGATGAACTCCGAGCGAATGGTTATTCAGAATCCGAAGCGCGCGATGCAGCCGCAGGTGTCCGCCGTCTTTGCGAAGCAGGTGGCGGAACGGATTGTCGGTAACGATTGTGGCCGGAACTATCGCCACCGCATCTTGAACAGCAGGACCAGCTTTTCGCTGTCGGTGTTGATCCAGAGGCGGTGTGGGTTGTCTTGGTCGTTGCCGATGGATGCCGACCAAGCGTCGTCTGCGTTTTCCAGCAGCCATGTGAAGATCGCGGACAGGGGTTCGTCGGTGATCGCGCCGATTTTGAACCGGGTCACGGGCTAACGCGGTCGGACCAGATCAGTCGGAACATGGCCGCGTCCTTTTGATGCTCGAAGCGCAGGACGTAGCTGATGCGGACGGAAGGCGCGAAGGTGTAGCACTCGAAGGGGCTGGCGACGATCAACGGCTTGCGGTCGAACTTCATCCCGTCGCACCAGTCCGCAGCCTCCCCGAGACAGCCGTAGACAGCCACGGTCACGTCGCGGTGCGCCAGCGGTTTGTAGGTTGGCCAGCCGACTGGATTGGTGGCCTTGTGCCAGTGGGGAGCGAAAGCCGTAGCTAGCGGCGTGTAGGTCAACCGGC
>NZ_JAUSOE010000027.1 GCF_030656255.1 Brevundimonas sp.
GCTGGTCGCCGGCATCGGCGCCGGCACCGTCTTTCCTGTTGTCGTCTCCCTCCTCGCCGACGTCTGCATGCCCGAGCGCCGGGGGCGGTCGATGCTGCTGGTCTCGATCGGGGCCTGGGCCGGGGCCGCCGCCGCCTTTGCCCTCGGCGGGGCGCTGTTCGGCTATCTCTCTGCTAATCCCGGGGCCGGCCTGCTGGGCCTCGCCCCCTGGCGCGAGAGCCACCTGTTGGTCGGCGTAGGCGCCGCCCTGCTGGTCCTGCCCCTGTTCCTGATAAAGGAACCGGCGCGGCACGAGGTCGAACAGACGAGCACGGCGCTGGGGCCGACGCTTCGCGCCTTCTGGAAACGCCGCCGGTTTCTCGGGCCGTTGTTCGTGGGCCAGTTTTCCGGATCGCTCGCTGAGGGCGCAGCCGCGCTTTGGGTCGGCTCGGTCCTGATCCGCCAGTACGGGCTGGGGCCCGCCGAGTTCGGAACCTGGATCGGGCTGGTCATCCTGGGAGCGGGAATCCTCGGGTCCCTGATCGGAGGGTATACGGCCGACGCCGGCCAGAAGCTCAGGATGCGCGGCGGTATTCTGCTGCCGGCCCTGATCGCCACCGCCATCAGCATACCGGCCAGCCTGTACCCGGTCATGCCGACGGTCGAGGGTTTCGCCCTGGTCCTGTTCGTCCTGCTGGTGGGGGGGACCATCGTCAATCTGGTCAACGCCGCCGCCATCGCGGTGCTCATCCCCAATGAGGAGCGCGCCACCAGCCTGGCCGCCCTGAAGATCATTGGCACGCTCGTGGCCGGGCTGGTGGTCCCGCCGGTCATCGCCGGAATGACCACCCTCCTGCCGGGGCCGTCGGGCCTGGGCCAGGCCCTCGCCTGGCTGGGCGCGGTGACCGGAGTGATCTCGCTGATCGGCTACTGGCTGGCCATGGTCAACGCGCCCGAGGCCGTCGCGTCCGAGCCTGTTGCGCCCGATTCTGTTGCGCCTGAGCCCGTCGCGTTCAGGACCAGCGCCTGATCCACGGCTGTGGCCTGCGTCGGATAGCGTCCAGCTACCGGATATCCCCCTGCCGGGCTCGCCCCGGCGCTTTTCTCTTCCTCAGTGGCTGAAACACATGTCTGAACGTGATGACGAGGCGAGGGCGCCCCTAACCCGAGTAAGCTTCAGAGAGCGCGCTTTCCGGGATGAACAGGGGCGCGATCTGATGCTTCGCGGCGTCAACTTTGGCGGCGACAGCAAGGTCCCGTTCAGCCCGGCCCAGCCGACCTATCTGCCGACGGACTTTGCGGACCACAGGACAGTCAGTTTCATCGGACGGCCGGCCCCTCTGGCCGAGATCGACAGCCATTTCGCGAGAATGCGGCGCTGGGGCTTCAACTGCCTGCGGCTGCTGACGACCTGGGAGGCGGTCGAGCACGCGGGCCCCGGAATGTATGATGAGGCCTATCTCGACTACTATGCCGAGGTCTGTCGTCGCGCCGGCGCCCACGGCCTCTATGTCCTCGTCGATTTCCACCAGGACGCCTGGGCGCGCATGTCCGGCGGCGACGGCGCGCCCGGCTGGACCTTCGAGGCTGCGGGCCTCGATTTCACCCGCTTCCATGCTTCCGGCGCGGCCCATGTCATGCAGCACGCCTATGATCCGTTGCTCGGCGGACGCCAGGACAGCTACCCGGTCATGAGCTGGAGCGGGAACTACGCCCGGCCTGCCAATGGCGTGATGTGGACCCTGTTCTTCGCAGGGCGGGACCTGGCCCCCGACGCGAAGGTCGCAGGCGTGCATCTGCAGGACCTGTTCCAGGATCACTATCTCGGAGCCATGCAAGCCCTGGCCGCGAGGCTGGTCGACATGGATCATGTCCTGGGCTTCGACACCCTGAACGAGCCGGGAGCCGGCTATATCGGCAAGGGTTTGTCGGATCCCATCGTCCGCTACCGGGGGCCGATCTGGTCGGCGCTCGACGGTCTGGCCCTTCTGTCGGGTCTCACCCGCACCCTGCCGGTCGTGGCTCCCGGTCAGGGGATCTGCGGCGAGACCCGCCTAAACACCGACGGGGTCTCCGTCTGGTTGCCTGGACGCGAGGATCCGTTCCGCGCCGCCGGTGTCTGGGACATTCGCGAGGGGCAGGCCGTCGCGCTGAAGGAGGACCATTTCAAACTTAGGTTCGGCCAGCCCATTGATGTGGGCCGGGACTGTATGGCGCCCTTCTTCCACCGTGTCGCCGGGACCGTGCGCGCGCTTCGTCCGGATTGGCTGCTGTTCGCGGAGGTGGACCCGTTCGAAGCCTTCATGGGCCATGGCTTCCCCGACGGATGTCCGCCCAATACAGTCAACGCCAGCCACTGGTATGATCTGACCACCTTGGTGACCAAGACGTTCGACCTAAAGGGCAAGCACGTGCTCACCGGCGAGCCGCGCGACACGCGCGCTGCGATCGAACGGAACTACGTCGCCGAGATGAGCCGTATTCGGGCCGCGGGGGACCGTCTCGAAGGCGAGGCGCCGACCTTGCTCGGGGAATGCGGCATTCCATTAGACATGAACGAGGCGCAGGCCTACCGGCGCTGGGCCGAAGGGGAACGTGGCCCCCAGCTCTGGGAGTCGCACACCCTGGCCCTGGACATGATGTACAATGCGATCGACCAGCTGGGCCTATCCTCGACCCAGTGGAACTATACGGCGTCCAATCGCAACGATCCGATGATCGGCGACGGCTGGAACCAGGAGGACCTCTCGATCTGGTCGGCGGATCAGGCGACGACGCCCGGTGACCCGGACGGCGGCGGACGCGCGGTGGAAGGCTTCTGCCGCCCGTTTGTCCGGGCCGCCCAGGGGCGACTGGTTCGGCAGCGTTTCGATCGCGACAGCGGCGTGTTCGAAGCCAAGATCGAGGTGCGCGGGACCGCGACAGGCCCAACGGAAATCTATGTGCCGTCAGTCCAGTACCCGAACGGTCATGATCTTACCGTGAGCGGCGGACAGGTGGTTCGAAACGACGCCCAGATCGTCTGTATCGTCGCGGACGACGAAACTCTGGTCGTGAGGGTCACGCGCCGCTGACCGGCGCGGCCTCTTCACCGCTGCGGCTCGGGCCTTTCGGCCGGTTGCGCCTCCTCAAAGAAGGTCTCGACCAGGGCGGTCCAGAAGGCGACGCCTGACTCCAGGGCGCCGTCATTGAAATCGTATCGGGGATTGTGGAGCAGGCATCCGCCCTCGCCCGGGCCGTTTCCGAAGCCCAGGTAGGCCCCCGGCGCATGTTCCAGCATGAAGGCGAAATCCTCGGACCCCATGACGGGCGCGATGTCCGTCGCGACGCGCTCATCTCCCACGGCGCGCCGGGCGGCGCGGGCGGCGAGCTCCATCGCGGCGATATCATTCACCAGCGCGGGATACCGCTCGCGATAGGCCATGGTGATCCGCACGCCATAGGCTGTGGCGACCCCCTGACGATGGGCCTCCATCCGGCGCCGGATCTCCTCGATCACCGGGCGTTCAAACCAGCGTAAGGACCCGCCCAGCGTCACCGCGTCCGGCAGGATGTTGTGCGCCGTGCCGCCTGAAATCATCGTCACAGCCAGAAGCGCGGCCGAACTCGCCGGCGTCTGGCGCGGAACGATGGTCTGAAACCCCATGATCAGGGCCGCCGCCGCGACCACGGCGTCGCCGCCATCGGCGGGATTGGCCGCATGTCCGCCCTCGGCCTCGATCCGGATGTCGAAGGTGTCAAAGCCCGCCAGCATGGCGCCGGGCCGCGTCACGAACCGGCCCAGCTCCAGCCCCGGAAGATTGTGCAGGGCGAAAACCTGGCGAACCGGGAACCGTTCGAACAGGCCTTCCTCGACCATACGCTGGCCGCCGCCTTCATTCTCTTCGGCGGGCTGGAAGATGAAGACGACGTCGCCGGCGAACCGGCCGCGCTCCTGGACCAGATCGACGATCCTGCGCGCTGCCCCCAAAAGCATGGCGGTGTGGCCGTCATGGCCGCAGGCGTGCATCACGCCGGGACTCCGCGAGCGGTGGCTGGCCCCGGTCGCCTCCTCGATCGGCAGGGCGTCCATGTCCGCCCGCAGGCCCAGAGCGGGCGCGTCCGGCCGGCCCGTTCCACGCAGGACTCCGACAACCCCGGTCCCGGCGATCCCGGTGTGAACCTCCAGCCCCCAGTCGCGCAGGCGCTCGGCGACGAAAGCCGAGGTTCTGTGCTCCTCGAAGGCCAGTTCAGGGTGGGCGTGGAGGTCTCGTCTCCAGGCGACGATCTCGGCTCCATGCCGGGCAAACCAGGTCCCGATGTTGGCCATCACGCCTCAAGCGCCACTGTCGTGTTCCCCAACGCCGGACCGCCGCAGGGCTTCAAAGCCCCCGGTGAAGACGACTTCCATCGCCTCGCAGATGGCGAGCATCTCCGAAGATCGGCACTGACCACCCGACAGCACGTCGATCCGTCCGGTCTGGGCGAGGGAGAGCGTCAGGGCTCCGGAGAGCAGATGGTAGAACCAGAAGAGCTGGCGCTCCGGCGCCTCCGGCGCGATGCGCCGGAGCAGGGCGATGAAGCGCCGAACCACGGGGTCGAAGTGTTGGTGCATGGTGTCGCCGCCCCAGACAGGGGTGTTGTTCACCTGCGCCACCAGGGCCGCATAGTTCAGCCAGGCGGGGTCGCCCTCTTCCAGCAGGAGGAACATCGGCTTGAGGAAGGATTCGAGGACCCCACGCACGGTCATCGCCTCGCCCTGTTCCGCCTCGTAGCGGTTCAGACTGTCCAGACGCATCTGGTTCACGACCTCGGCGCGGCGGCCGAATGTGGCGCTGAAGAGCCGTGTCTTGTCCTCGAAATAATAGTGGACCAGGGCCGTATCCACGCCGGCTTCTGCGGCGACCGCCTTCAGGGTGACGCCGTGCAGGCCGTCCCGCGCAAACAGGGCTTCGGCCGCATCAAGGATGCGGTTCATCGCCTCCTCGCGCCTTTGCGCCTTGGACTTGATCGGGGGGCGGGGGCGGCCGACGCTGGCTGTCATCGGGTACCCCTACCCGAAAGAAGCCTTCGCAGGCGATCCCGAGCCCGTAACATAAGGATGAGAAGGCGAGCCTTGCGTTCGTGGTGGTCCAGAGACGCCTTCCACCAGCCAGACCGCATAGAGCCGCCCGGCGTCGCATTGAAGACGCGCCACGCATCCTGCGTCCGATCATAGGCGGGCCAGTCCGTCCCAGGGCTTCCGTCCCGGGCAAACGCAATCCAACGCGCGTGAATTCCCGCAGCGACAGCGCGATCCGCAGCGGTCGCCGGCGGGGCGCCGTCCGGCCGATGATCCAGCGTCTCGAAGACATGAAAGATCTCGGCGCCGTGGGCCGCGCGGTTCATGGTTTCGCGGCGCGCCTCCTCCACATAGTCGAAGGCATAGAGCCACGCTCTGGACCGGCGAGGCCGGCCCGCGATCCAGCGCGCGGGGCCGGCGAATCCGAAGTCCCGGAAGCCCAGGCGGACAAGCTGGTCCTCATCGCCCGCAGCCTCGGGGTACAGCCGTGCGAGCGCCGCGTTGGGCTTGATCATCGACCGGAACCGCTTCACGCCGTCGCCATAATTCAGCAGTGAATCCTCGCCGCTGTTGACCCCGATCATCAGCGGGATGTCGGCAAAGTCTCCGCGAGCGAAGGCGCTGATCGGGTCGCGCACCAGCAGGCGACCGTCGATGACCGGTCCGAAACCGCCCTCGACCCCGGCAAGACGGTCTGCGGGCACAGCGCGTAGTTCGGCGGCGTCCGTCCCTGCCACACCTAGGGCGGTCATGGCCGCCACGCCCCGGGCCTCGGCCGTCTTCAGCGGCGTCGCCGGCAGCCAGCCCCCGCCGGACTGGACGATCGCCTTCTGGAACAGCCCCCTCGCGCGGGGCGCCGTCATCAGGGCCAGGATATCCAGTCCGCCTGCCGATTCCCCAAACAGGGTGACATTGGCCGGGTCGCCCCCGAAGGCCGCGATGTTGTCACGGACCCATTCCAAAGCCGTAATCTGATCCAGCAGGCCCGGAGCGCCGAGGGGCTGGTCGTTCGGAGCTTCCCGCGTCAGGGCAGGGTGGGCGAAGAAGCCGAAATGGCCCAGCCGGTAGTTGACGGTGACCAGGATCACGCCGTCCCGGGCAAAGGCTTGCCCGTCGTAGAAGGGCAGAGACCCCGCGCCCATGCGGTTGGAGCCGCCGTGCAACCAGACCATGACGGGCGCCCCGCTCCCGACCTCCGTCGGAGCCCAGATGTTCAGCGTCAGGCAGTCTTCGGACGTCGGTTCAGGCGCGCCCCCGATCGAGACAATGTCGGCGACATCGGATGGACCGGCCTGTGGTCCGGGGGACCCGAACTGACCTGCGTCACGCTCGCCCTGCCAGCCGGGGTGCGGCTGCGGCGGACGCCAGCGGAGATGACCGACCGGAGGAGCCGCATAGGGCGCCCCGCGCCACACCCTGGCTTCGCCCTCGCGCCGCCCCCTCAGCAATCCCGCAGGCGCGTGAACAAGCGGCTGCGCCTCGTCCATTCTGATCTGATCCATTCGTTCCATCCCGCCCTGACCCTCGGCCTGTTTCTCATCCGGCCTTTGGACGATCATGGCAGAAGCCTCGTCGGCCTGCATAGGTCATTCATTGCATAATGAACGAATACCTTCGCCAGCGCCTCGTCGCCGAGCGGGCGCGGGCCATAGGCGTTCGGCTGGCGGTCGACGCCGGCGACCGCCTGACCGAGCGAGAGATCGCCATTCTGAAGGACATCTCCGAAGGGCGTGCAAACAAGGAGATCGCGCGTCGCCTGAACGTCTCCGTGGATACGGTGAAGGCGGACATGAAGCGGATCTTCTCGAAACTGGACGTCACGGACCGGACGCGCGCCGTCATCGTCGCCATCCAGCGCGGATCTCTCTGCATCTAGGCGGTCAAGCGGTTGGCTGCATGACTTCAGGCGCAGGGTTTCAGAAGGCGGCGACCCGCATCCGCTTCAAGGACGCGCCTAGCTCCCGCGTCCGCCCGCGATGAAGGCGGCTATGGTCGGCCAAGGTTGGCCCTGGGGGCGCATGTCGTCGCAGGCGAAGGACTTGACGCCGCCGTATACGCCGCCCGAGGGGGTGGCGTCCCAGGGGGCGTCTTCAGCGATCCGTTCCACTTCCGCGCCGTCCGGGCCGTGGATGATGGTGGTGATGGTGCGGGACTGGCCGTCCGAGCAGCGGACCGCCACCTCTTCGACCTCATGGCTTTGATCGGTCGCGTCGCCCTGTGCGGGAACGCGGGCGAAGCGGGCCGTGGCGACGCCATCGACCGGCGTCAGCGTGTCCTGATCGATCATGTAGACGGTCCGGTCGCTGGCCGAGAACCGGGTCCAGGTCTCGGCTGCAGCCGGCGCCGCCGCCGTCAGGGCCGCGACGCCGACAACGGTCAGTGTGGCAAAGGTCAGTTTGGCGATTCCGCGCATGTCTTCCTCCCATGAAGGAGAGGATTTGATACCCGTGATCGCCGGATTTCAAGCCGCCCTGCGAGCGGAGAGGATCAGGGTCTGGCGCGATCCGGCAGGGCGGCCACCTCTTCTGCGGTCAGCGACTTTGTGACGAAGGCCCGGCAGGTGCGGCGGCTCGGATCGGCGTTCGGCACGAGGATCTGGACCGGATCGCCGACGCAGACGCTGGCGGATCCGCCGAGGGTCGGCGTCACAGCGATGGACAGGGCCGAATCCAGATCCCAGCAGCCGCCGCTGGTGTTGATCTGGAACACATCGTCGCGCAGCGACCGGATGTAGAGGTCGGATTGGCGATCCGTACGGAAGTTGCGGACATTGTCGGTGTGGAAGCAGCGGGCGGTGGTCTTTTCACCATCTGCGGCGGCGGCGACGGCCGTGGTGGCGGCGGGCGCGCAGGCGGAAAGGCCCAGGGCCGCCACCGTCGAGGCGGCGAGCGCGGAGGTCAGCAGGATACGCATCGAAGTCTCCATTGCGGGGTCAGGAACAGGGAGGGACGCCGCACATGAACACAGCCTGAAGAGGGATCAAGCCGGCCCCAGACGGTCAGGATCGATCCGTCCAAAAAGCGTTGCAGGAAGCGGTGACGGCGTACCGGCGACCAGGGCGGCGACATGTTCGCCCAGCAGGGGCGCGACGCAGAAACCGCGCGAACCCAGGCCCGACAGCAGATAAAGCCCGTCCCCCCGATGCCCCGCCAGCGGCAGCCGGTCGCGTGTCGTGGCCCGGACGGCGACCCGACGATGGCGGGCTCCGCTCTCCGCCTGGGCGGCCCGATGCGGCAGGCGGCCGCGCAGCGTGTCCAGGTTCCGGGCGCTGTCAGCGTCGCGCGGCTCCAGGCTGACGTCGTCGCGGTCATGGGTGGCCCCGAACAGAAAGCCGGTCCCCGTCGGCGCGACATAGCCGCCCCAGGCCACGCCCGGGATCGCCGGGCCCTCGACCCAGTCGGCCTGGCCCCGGACGGGCGACAGGCCGGCGTCCGCCAGCAATCCGGCCGTTCCCCAGCCGGCCGTCACCACGACCGCGTCCGCCTGGGCCAGAATCCGGCCCTCGGCGTCACTCAGGGTCCAGCCGGCGTCGTCGCGCTCGATCCGGGCCACGGTCGCGGCGATCATGGTCGCGTCCTTCAGCCAGGCCGACAGGATGGCGGCGGGCTGGATCACGCGGGCGTCGGCCATCATCAGCCCGCCCTCGGTGGTCGGCTCGCCCAGCCGTTCCGTCGCGGCCTCGGCGTCGATGACCGTCATGGCGCCCTCGCGCCACAGGGGCTGGGCGGCGATCTTGGCGAAGCGCGCCGGATCGCGCGCCGCCTGGGGCAGTTGCAGGACGCCCTGGCCCAGCACAGCCCCCGGCGTGGCGTCATACAGATGCCGCGCCCGCTCCAGCGCCTGGGCGTACAGGCCGGCTATGGCCGCGTCCCCGGCGTCGAGGCGCGGCGTCGCCAGACCGGCCGGAAAGCCCGATCCGCCCGCGCCGGGCCGCTCGCCCTCGATCACCACGGGCATGATCCCGGACGCGACCAGGGCGCGGGCCACGGCGGCCCCGGCGACCCCGGCGCCGACGATGGCGACGCGCGGAGTCCGGTCGGGCGCAGGGGCGCCGTCCCGCCGCGCCTCCAGCCGTTCCCGCTTGCGACCGTGGCCGGGTTTCTTCTCGACGACAAAGCCGCGTTCAGACAGGCCGCGCCGAACCGCGCCGGCGACGGTGAAGGTGGCGACCCGGGCGCCGGGGGCCGAACGGGCGGCGATCCGGTCCATCACCGCCTCGGACCACATGCCGGGGTTCAGGGCGGGCGAGAAGCCGTCCAGGAACCAGGCGTCAGCCGGCCCCGACCACTGATCCAGGGCCCAGGCGACGTCGCCGACGGCGACGTCCAGCACGGCGTGGAACCCTGGCAGATCGACCCGGTGGAAGCCCGGCGTCCGCTCCGGCCAGGCCTCGGTCAGGGCCTGGGCCGCCTCCGCCAGTTCGGGCCAGGCGCCCAGGGCGCGTCGGGCCTCGTCGGCGGTCAGGGGAAACCCTTCGATGGAGAAGATGTGCAACCGCGCGCCATCCGGCCGGGTCCGGCGCCACAGGTCCAGCAGGGCGGCGATGTTCAGCCCGGTGCCGAACCCCAGCTCGGCCACGGTGAAATGGCGTCGCCCGGCCCAGGCGTCCGGCAGGCCGCAGCCTTCCAGGAAGACGGCCCGGGTCTCGGCCAGCCCGTCGTCGCGCGAGAAATAGACGTCGCCGAACCGGCCGGAGCGGGGCTCGTCGTCATCGGTCCAGGTCAGGTGCGGGGCGGTGTCGTCGGTCGTCATGGCGCGGCTCTAGCACCTCCGTCGCCGATACGAAAAAGGGCCGCCCCGGCGGAGCGGCCCTGTCGTGGATTGCGGGAAGACTCAGTGGCCGGTGTCGTGGCCGGCGGCCTGGGCCGAGGTGTGGTCGGTCGCGGGGGCGGCGGCTTGCCCGGCCGCCGGATCGGTCGCCGCAGGGGTGGCTTCGGGTGCGGTGGCGGCGCCGGCGTCCTGGGCGGCCTCATTGGCGGCGGCGGCGGCTTCTGCAGCGGCCTGGTCGGCGGTCAGGGCGGCGTCGGCGGCGGTTCCGGCCGCTTCGACCGCGTCGCTGGCGGCTTCCTGAGCCTTTTCTTCCGGCGCCTTCTGGCACCCGGCGATGATCAGGGCGGCGGCCGAGGCGGCGATGAGGGCGGTGATGCGCATGGGACAATCCTCCGAAGGCTGTTCGCGAGGCCGAAAGCCTCGCCGGAAACGATAACGCCGCCGTGAACCTCGGGGCAAGCCGCGATCACGGCGGCGTCATGCCGCGTCTGAAACTCGTCGCGCGGCCGGACGTTCCGGCGCGCTCGACCTTAGTCGTTGCCGATATTGTTCAGCACTTCTTCCATTTCGGCGAAGGACGGCTGGGAGGCGGAGGGAATGTCGCCGCGGCCGATCTCGACCGAGATCTGGGCGGCGTTGCCATGCAGGTGGGCGATCAGCACGGATTGGATCATCTTGTAGTAGGCCGCTTCCTCATTGATGATCGAGGTCAGGCGTGCGGCGAACGGGCCGACCAGCCCATAGGCCATGAACACGCCCATGAAGGTGCCGACCAGGGCGCCGCCGATCATGCCCCCCAGGACTTCCGGCGGCTCGGTGATCGAACCCATGGTCTTGATGACGCCCAGCACGGCGGCGACGATGCCCAGGGCGGGCAGGGCGTCGGCCAGGTTCTGCAAGGCGTGGGCGTTGTCGAGATGCTCGTGGTGATGCTTCTCGAGCTGTTTCTCCATCGCATCCTCGACCTGGTGCGGATCCTCCAGGTTCATCGTCATCATCCGCAGGGTGTCGCAGATGAAGTCGACAGCGAAATGGTCCTTCAGCACCTTGGGGTACTTCTGGAAGATGGTCGATTCCTTGGGCTTTTCGATATGGCTTTCCAGCGCCACGACGCCCTTGGATTTCATGGTCTTGGTCAGTTGGAACAGCAGGGACAGCAGGTCCTTGTAGTCCTGCTTCTTCCACTTCGGCCCGGCGAAGGTCTTGCCCAGGCCCGCCATCGATCCCTTGACCACCGTCATGGAGTTGGAGATCAGAAAGGCCGCGATGCCTGCGCCGCCGATCGCCATCAACTCGTGGGGCGCGGCGTGCAGGATGACCTCGAATTTGCCGCCCGAGATGGCGTAGCTGCCGAACACGAGGCCGAACAGCAGTACGATGCCGATGATCTGGAACATGAAGACGCGGTATCCTGACGCGAGAGGCGTCAAGTCATGACCGTTATTGATTAAGACGGCGTTTCGGGAAACGCCGTCTTACAATATCACAGCCGGCCTTCGCCGTTCAGAATGGCCGTCCGCGCCGCCGCCGTCAGCTTCTGGTAGCCGGTCTTGCCGCCGCGCACATAAAGGGCCGCTCCGGTCTTTTCCGGATCGAAACCATCCGCCACCAGGTCGGCCTTGCGGTATTTGAAGGTGCCGGTCGTCTCGGCGGCCTCGATCAACCGCACGAAGACCGGCTGGGCGTAGGCGGGCAGGCGGGCCTCGACGTGTTCGGCGAAGGCCTTGGGGTCGAACTTGGCGTCCGTCACCAGGGCGGCCATCCCGGCCTTGCCGTCCTGGCCCGGCACCGGCACGCCATAGACGATGGCCTCGGACACGCCGGGGCCTTCCATCAGCACCTGTTCGACCTCGGAGGTCGAGACGTTCTCGCCCTTCCAGCGGAAGGTGTCGCCCATCCGGTCGACGAAGTAGAAATACCCCTCGGCGTCCTGCTTCATCAGGTCGCCGGTGCGGAACCAGCGGTCGCCCTTCTTGAAGACGTCGGTCAGGATTTTCTTCTGCGAGGCGGCCTTGTCGGCATAGCCCGAGAAGTCGTGGCGTATGTCGTTGCCGATCTCGCCGATGGCCTCGCCGATCTCGCCGACGCGGGTCAGGCGGCACAGGCCGTCCGGACCGCGGATCGGCTGTTCGCTGTCCACGTCGAACTGGACCAGGCGGATATTGATCTGCTTCTTCAGATAGCTGGGCACACGGCCGATGGCGCCCTGTTTGCCGTCGAAGTTGAACAGGGAGACATTGCCCTCGGTCGAGCCGTAGAACTCCAGCACCTCGGGAATATTGAACCGGCTCTGGAACTCGGGCCAGACGTCGGCGCGCAGTCCATTGCCGAAGGCCAGACGCAGCTTGTGTTTCTGCTCATAGGCCTGGGGCGTGCTGTTCACCAGATAACGGCACAGTTCGCCGATATAGACGAACATGGTCGCGCCGGACGCCACCACGTCGGGCCAGAAGCTGCTGGCCGAGAACCGCTTGCGGATCACCAGGCGCGCGCCGTTCAGCAGGGCCGCGCCGACGCCGACCAGGCCGCCGGTCGAATGATACAGCGGCAGGACGTTGAAGATCCGGTCCTTGGGCGTCGAACGCGTGGCGCCGGCGAAGGCGCGCATATAGGTCCGGGCGCGCGAATGCGGGATGCGGGCCGCCTTGGGCAGACCGGTGGTGCCGGAGGTGTAGATATACAGGGCCGTGTCGCGGTTGGTCAGGCCTTCGCGCACCGACCGGGACGGCCGTACGGAGGAGGCGCCGCGCACCGGCTTGTCCAGGCCGCGCCGGTCGCTGGATTCGTCCTCGTCGCCCAGACCCAGGACCCACAGCATCAGGGTGTGGCCGACCAGGGGGCGGGTCGCCTCGACCTGGCGCCAGCAATCCTCGTCCGCCACCACCTGGAAGGCGTTGGAGATGGTCAGGCAGTGGGCCAGGCCCTGACCCGTCAGATTGGTGTTGATCAGGGCGGTGGCGATGCCGACCTTGGAAAAACCGATCCAGGCCGCCAGATATTCGACGCGATTGGTCATCATCAGGGCGATGGTGTCGCCCCGGTTCAGGCCGCGACCCTTGGCCCAGTGGGCGTAGCGGTTGGCCATGGCGTCCAGGTCGCGATAGGTCAGGCTGCGGCGCTCGTCCTCGACGGCGATATTGTCGGCGAACTTGTCGACGGCTTCTTCAAAGTCGTCGCACAGCAGAATGTCGCTATCCAGCTCGATCGGCTTGATACGCTTGAGCAGACGGAACAGGCCGCGCGCGAAGCGCACGTCCCTGCGGATATTGGCTACAAAACCCATGCTCGCCGTTACTCCGGTCTTTGCGTGTTCCACCCGCGCTCGTGATGAACGAAGGGAGCCTGTTCGGTCAACCGCGAGGCGAAGAAACGCCTTGGAAACCATCGCGATCAGACGGGGCCGTGTCCCATTTGTTTCGGTGACGTCGGGGAAATCCAGAGCGGAAACGCGCATTTTCCGCCTTATTCGATCTTTCCCGACCCGTAAAAGGTCTGATTTCGCCCCAGACGGGGCCTTATCCGTGCTTCTTCAAGGTCATTGGCTGTTTGCCGGAACGACCTCGAAGAACGGCGTGTTTTCCTCCCGATCTCATGGAGGACACATCATGTCGATGACTTATGCAGACGCCACCACCAACACCGCCGCCGTCGATGCGACGGGGCGTTCAGCCGACGAGGTCTTCGTGCCGCGCTATGCCCAGCGTCGCAGCCGGAGCAACAAACCCGTCAAGACCTGGATGATCATCGCCCCGATCGGCGCGCTGGCCGTGATCGGCACGGCGGCGGCCCTGATGATGGGCGGCGGCGGCGAGTCGGCCGCACCGGCCTCTCCGGCCCAGCCGCTTTCGACCCCGGCGCCGCAAATGGCGCCGCAGATGCAGACCGCGCCGACCGCATTGACGCCGGTTGAGACTCCGGTCGCCCAGCCCGTTCCTGTCCAGCCGACGCCCCAGGCCGAGCCTGCTCCGGTCACCCGTCGCGCCGAGCCTGCGGCGCAACGGGCGGCGCCGTCGATGACGCCCGCAGAACGTCCGGCGTCGCGTGTCGATACGCCGCCTGCCGAGCCGACGGGTCCGCGCCCTTACAGCGCCGCCACGGCGGCCCTGAACACGGAGGCCAGCCCTTCGGCGTCGGTCCCGGCCTCGGTTCAGATCCAGCCGCCCCCGACCGTATCGGTCGAGCCGGTCAACTGAGGTCGTAACCTATGAAAAAGGCCCCGGCGTTCGCCGGGGCCTTTTGCTGTCGGCCTATTGCGTGGGCAGGGCCGGAAACTCCAGCCGACTGACGTCGTAACCCAAGGCCCGCGCCCGATCCGTCAAGGCGCGTACCTCGGCCTCGCTGGGAACCTCGCGGGTGTAGATGAACAAGCGCTCGAACGTCGGATCCGCCGAAATGAACCAGCTGTAGTCATCTGCCCGGTCCAGCACCCAGTAGTCCCAGGTCACCAGCCCATGCAGGTACCGGACCCGCAGTTTGGCGTTCATGCCGGGGTCCAGAATGCGGCCACCGCCTTCGATGGCCTTCTCCCTGCCCTCGGGCGAGCCCACCTGACAGGTGTCGCGGACATGGATGCGGTCCGCTTTGACCGGGGTGTAAATCGAGGCCCCGGCGACGCAGCCGTCGGTCAGCCGGTCGGGCAGGCGGGCGACCTCATGCCAGCGTCCGGACCACAGACGCTCCACATCAATGGCCTTGGTCGGCTGGGGCGCCCTATATTCGGCAGGCGAGGGGGCCGTGACGCAGGCGCCCAACGCGGCCGAGGCGGCGACGGCGGCGATCAGGGATTTGACAGTTGTCATGGCGACTCCATTTTGACGCCATAAAGTCGCCACACGCGGCCCGGTTCCACAAGGGCGGACCTAGCCCCTCGACCGCCGGGTCCGAAAATCTCACAGTGTGTGGCAGTATCAATCGCTTGCGACCCGTCGCACACTGGCGTTTCACGTCGGTGTTCGATGGAGACCTGACCTGGTGGACGCCGCCATTCTGACCGAAACCCCGATCTCGCCCGTGCCGCATCTCGCGCGTCTGACCCATCTTCAGCGCCTGGAGGCCGAGGCCATCCATATCATGCGCGAGGTGGCGGCCGAGGCCGAGCGCCCGGTCATGCTGTATTCGATCGGCAAGGATTCGGCCGTGATGCTGCACCTGGCGCGGAAAGCCTTCTATCCGTCCAAACCGCCTTTCCCCCTGCTGCACGTGGATACGACGTGGAAGTTCCGCGCCATGTACGCGATGCGCGAACAGGCGGCGGCCGACCTGGGCGTCGAACTGCTGGTCCACCAGAACCCCGATGCCGTCGCGCGCGGGATCAATCCGTTCGATCACGGCTCGGCCCTGCACACCGATCTGTGGAAGACCGAGGGGCTGAAACAGGCCCTGTCGCTGCACGGCTTCGATGCGGCCTTCGGCGGCGCCCGGCGCGATGAGGAGAAGTCGCGGGCCAAGGAGCGGATCTTCTCCTTCCGCACGGCCGAGCACCGCTGGGACCCCAAGAACCAGCGGCCCGAGCTCTGGCGGCTCTACAACACGCGCAAACGGCCGGGCGAGAGCATCCGCGTCTTCCCCATCTCCAACTGGACCGAGCTGGACGTCTGGCAATATATCCACCTGGAGCAGATCCCCATCGTGCCGCTTTATCTGGCCGCTGAGCGGCCGGTGGTCGAGCGCGACGGCGCATTGATCATGGTCGATGACGACCGGTTCCGGCTGCGCCCCGGCGAGACCCCGCAGATGAAGTCGGTCCGGTTCCGCACCCTGGGCTGCTACCCCCTGACCGGGGCGGTCGAGAGCACGGCCGCGACCCTGCCTGAGGTCATCCAGGAAATGCTGCTGACCACCACCTCCGAACGCCAGGGGCGGATGATCGACCACGACCAGTCCGCCTCGATGGAGAAGAAGAAGCAGGAGGGCTATTTCTGATGGCCCACCAATCGGATCTGATCGCTCGCGACATCGACGCCTATCTGGACGCCCACCAGCACAAGAGCCTGCTGCGTTTCATCACCTGCGGTAGCGTGGACGACGGCAAGTCCACCCTGATCGGGCGGCTGCTCTACGACTCCAAGATGATCTTAGAGGATCAGATGGCGGCGCTGGAGGCGGACAGCCGCCGCGTGGGCACGCAAGGGGGCGACATCGACTTCGCCCTTCTGGTGGACGGCCTCGCCGCCGAGCGGGAACAGGGCATCACCATCGACGTGGCCTATCGCTTCTTCTCGACCGAGAAGCGCAAATTCATCGTCGCCGACACGCCCGGCCACGAACAATACACCCGCAACATGGTCACCGGCGCCTCGACCGCCGACGCCGCCGTCATCCTGATCGACGCGCGCCGGGGCGTCCTGACCCAGACGCGGCGCCACGCCTATTTGGTCAGCCTGCTGGGCATTCGCCACGTCATCCTGGCGGTGAACAAGATGGACCTGATGGGCTGGTCCCAAGATGTGTTCGACGCCATCGTCGCCGACTTCCGCGCCTTCGCCGGCCAGATCGGGCTGAAGACCTTCGACGCCATTCCGATGTCCGCACTGCGCGGCGACAACATCACTGAGGCCAGCATCCATTCGCCCTGGTACGCCGGTCCGCCCTTGATGAGCCTGCTGGAAACCCTGGAGGTCGGCGACGACCTCCAGGCCGATCCGTTCCGTCTGCCGGTGCAATGGGTCAATCGGCCCAATCTCGATTTCCGCGGCTTCTCCGGCCAGATCGCAGCCGGAACCGTTCGCCCCGGCGATCCCGTCCGTATCCTGCCGTCGGGCCGCACCTCGACCGTCGCCCGCATCGTCACTGCGGACGGCGACCTGGCCCAGGCCGTCGCCGGTCAGTCGATCACCCTGACCCTGACCGACGAGATCGACGTCTCGCGTGGCGATGTCCTGGCCAGCGCCGACGCCCCGCCCGAGGCTGCCGATCAGTTCGAGGCCACCGTGGTCTGGATGGACGACGAGCCCCTGCTGCCCGGTCGCCCCTATCTGCTGAAGATCGGCGCCAAACTGGTCGGGGCGACCATCACCGAGCCCAAGCACAAGGTGAACGTCAACACCCTGGAGCAGCAGCCCGCAAAGCGGCTGGAGCTGAACGAAATCGGCGTCTGCAACCTGTCGCTGGACGCCCCCATCGCCTTCGCCCCCTATGTCCAGAACAAGGATCTGGGCGGCTTCATCCTGATCGACCGGATCTCGAACCGGACGGTCGGTGCGGGGCTGCTGAACTTCGCCCTGCGCCGCGCCCACAACATCCACTGGCAGGCGCTGTCGGTCGATAAGGCCGCGCGCGCCACGATCAAGAACCAGACGGGCCGCGTCGTCTGGC
>NZ_JAUSOE010000031.1 GCF_030656255.1 Brevundimonas sp.
GCTGGTCATCAGGCGCGGACCGGTCGCGCCGCTTCCAGGGCCTGAGCCCGAGCCGACGCCAGTGCCGCTGCCGGTCCCCGCCCCGCCTTGGCCGAACCCGGGCTCGGGCGAAGGGCTCGGGGCGACGCCGACGACCGGGGCGGGCTGGGGCGCTAGGCGAGGCGGCGCCGGCAGTTCGCGCGGACGCTCCTGTTTCGGCGGCGGAGGTGTGTGAATGCGCGAGGGCGCGGCCGGCGCACCGCCGCCTGTCTCCGGCGCCGGCGGCTCCAGCGAGATCGGCGGAGGCGGATCATACAGGACGACCTCGACGGCCGGCCCCTCGACGATCGGCGCCTCGGGCGCCCTGCCCTTCACCTGACCCAGCAGCAGGAACAGGCCGAATTCGACCACGGCCACCCCGGCGAAAACGGCGAAGGCGCGCCAGCGATTGCGGGCGCGCCTTCGTTCATCAGGGGTCTTGGCGTCGGACATCGGTCGCTTAACGCCCGACGCCCGGTTTGGTCACGCCAGAGCTTCGTCAATCGCCTTGGCGACGGACTCGATGGAGCCCATGCCGTCCGCCTCGGTCAGCTTGCCCTGGGCTTCGTAATAGGGAAGCAGCGGGGCGGTGTTGCGGTTGTAGGCGTCCAGACGCACCACGAAGGTGTCGGGATTGTCGTCGGGACGGCCCTGTTCGGCATAGCGTTTGGCGATCCGCTCCAGCAGGGCCGAATCATCGACCTTCAGCCGGACGACCGCGTCGATCTGGGATCCGCGCTGGGCCAGCATCGCGTCCAGGGCCTCGGCCTGGGCCACGGTGCGGGGGAAGCCGTCGAAGATGGCGCCGCCGGCGGCCTCCGCCTCGGTCAGGCGGTCCTCGATCAGGGCGATGACGATCTCGTCCGTGACCAGATCGCCGCGCGCCAGCACGTCCTTGACCTTGAGCCCCAGTTCCGAGCCCGAGGCGATGGCGGCCCGCAGCATGTCGCCGGTCGAGAGCTGGACCATGCCCCGCTCTTCGACCAGCCGCTTGGCCTGTGTCCCCTTGCCCGCCGCCGGCGGTCCGAACAGGATCAAGTTCACGCGTAAGCCCTCCCCAGGCGTCTTCTTATCAACTCAGCGACGCACGGGTCAGCGACGAACAGGCGTGGGCGCGCCACGACCGCCGCGACCGCGCAGCTTGGCCTTCTTGATCAGGCCCTCGTACTGGTGCGCCAGCAGTTGGGACTGGATCTGGGCCACAGTGTCCATCGTGACCGACACGACGATCAAGATAGACGTTCCTCCGAAGTAGAGGCTGTTGCCCATCTGGGCGACCATGAACTCGGGCAGCAGGCAGACGGCGGTGATATAGGCCGCGCCGATGACCGTCAGACGGGTCAGGACATAGTCCAGATATTCGGCCGTGCGCTTGCCCGGACGGATGCCCGGCAGGAAGCCGCCGTACTTGCGCAGGTTCTCGGCCGTGTCCTCCGGGTTGAAGGTGATCGAGGTGTAGAAGAAGCAGAAGAAGATGATCAGGGCCGCATACAGGGCCATGAACAGCGGCTGGCCGTGCGTCAGCTGGGCCGTCACCAGCGGCAGCCAGCTCAGATAGCCGGGCAGGTCCGCATTGGCGGTCAGGCTGGCCACCGTGGTCGGCAGCATCAGCAGCGACGAGGCGAAGATCGGCGGGATGACCCCGGCGGTGTTGACCTTCAGCGGCAGGAACGAACGCTCGCCCCCGGCCATGCGGTTGCCTTCCTGGCGCTTCGGATACTGGATCAGAAGCCGGCGCTGGGCGCGTTCCATGAAGACGATGAAGACCACGGTCGCCACGGCCAGGACGGCGATGAACAACAGGGCGAAGGCGGACATCTGACCCTGTTGGGCCAGGCCCAGCATGCGGGCGATGGTGGACGGCAGGACCGCCACGATGCCGGCGAAGATGATCAGCGAGATGCCGTTGCCGACGCCGCGCGCCGTCACCTGCTCACCCAGCCACATCAGGAACATGGTGCCGCCCGTCAGGGTCACGACGGTCGAGACCAGGAAGAAGATCCCCGGATTGTCGACCAGACCCGGCTGGGCGTTCAGACCCGCGGCGATGCCGAGGGACTGGGCCAGGGCCAGGAACACCGTCAGATAGCGGGTGTACTGGTTCAGCTGCTTGCGGCCGCTTTCGCCGCCTTCCTTCTTCAGCTTCTCCCAGGGCGGATACACGGTGCCCATCAGCTGCACGATGATCGACGCCGAGATATAGGGCGCGACGTTCAGCGCGAAGATGGCCATCCGCTCGACCGCGCCGCCCGAGAACATGTTGAACATGTCCAGGATGCCGCGCTGACCCGACGGGTCTTGGAAGAACTGCAGGAAGGCCTGCGAATTGATGCCCGGGATCGGCACGTAAGTACCGATGCGATAAACCAGCAAGGCGCCCAGCGTGAACAGCAGGCGCTTGTGCAGCTCGGTCGCTTTCGCGAACGAGCCCATGTTCATATTGGCGGCGAGTTGTTCTGCGGCCGAAGCCATTATGCGTCCCCACGACTGACTGAGTCGTCAGATAGGCGGAAAGCGGCCCTCATGCGAGGGCCGCTTCCGTTGTTTCGTCGTCGCAGGTGTAATCAGGCCACGGCCTAGTTCAGCCGCGACGACGCGTTGCTTAGGCCTTGGCGGCGGCGCGCTTGGTGCGGGCCGAGATCTTGTTCTCGTCGCCCAGACGCGGCTTGGCGGCAGGAACCTTGCCCTTGGCCAGGTTGCGCTTCTCGACGCGCGCAGCGGCCTTGGCTTCAGCGGCGATACGTTCTTGGACGACCGAACCGCCGGCGGCTTCGATGGCCTTGATGGCGCCCGAAGAGGCCGACCAGACGACCAGGTTCAGGGCTTGCTTCAGCTCGCCGGTGCCCAGCAGACGCACGCCGTCCTTGACGCGACGGATCACGCCGGCGGTGACCAGGGCGTCGCCCTTCAGTTCCGACTTGGCGTCCAGCTTGCCGGCGTCGATGGCGTCCTGCAGGCGCCACAGGTTCACTTCGGCCAGCTTCAGGGCGTTCGGGTTGTTGAAGCCGCGCTTGGGCATGCGCATGTACAGCGGCATCTGGCCGCCTTCGAAGCCCAGCAGGCTGACGCCGGTACGCGACTTCTGACCCTTGACGCCGCGGCCCGAGGTCTTGCCCTTGCCCGAACCGGGGCCACGGCCGACACGCATGCGCTTCTTGTGCGCGCCTTCGTTGTCGCGGATTTCGTTCAGTTTCATATGCCTGATCCTTTCGGGTTCTAGCGCCCGGATATTCGTCCGGACTCGGCGTTCAAAGTTTGTCGTCTCCCTCCCCCGCGGGGGAGAGTGGTCGGCGGAGCCGACCGGGTGGGAAGCGCTCGGAGAGCTCGTCCCGAATATCTCAAGGTCGGGCGCTATAGCGGCTCCCCGAACAGCAGTAAAGGCGACTCTTGCGAGCCGCCCCCACCGGGTCGCTTGCGCGACCGGCCCTCCCCCGAGGGGGAGGGAGAGTCTTTCGTCTTACTTTTCGACGATCTCGGTCAGGTGGGCGACCTTGGCGATCATCCCACGAACCGAAGGCGTGTCTTCCAGGGTCGATTCACGACCCAGGCGGTTCAGACCCAGGCCCACCAGGGTGGCGCGCTGGTCGTTCTTGCGGCGGATCGGCGAACCGGTCTGCTTGACGGTGACGGTCTTTTGCTCGGCCATGATTAGGACTCCACAGCTTCGGGCGCCGAGGCGCCGTCGTTGCGACGGCCCATCAGATCCGCGACCTTCTTGCCGCGCTTGGACGCGACTTGACGGGGCGAGGACTGGACCTTCAGCGCTTCGAACGTCGCGCGGATCATGTTGTAGGGGTTCGACGAGCCGGTCGACTTGCCCACGACGTCCTGGACGCCGAGGGTTTCGAGCACGGCGCGCATCGGACCGCCCGCGATGACGCCGGTCCCGGGAGGGGCGGCGCGCATCATGATCTTGCCGGCGCCCCAACGGCCGTTGCCGTCGTGGTGCAGGGTGCGGTTCTCGCGCAGCGGCACGCGGATCATCGTCTTCTTGGCTTCCTCGGTCGCCTTGCGGATGGCTTCCGGCACTTCGCGCGCCTTGCCGTGACCGAAGCCGACGCGGCCCTTGCCGTCGCCGACGACCATCAGGGCGGCGAAGGAGAACCGGCGGCCGCCTTTGACGGTGGCCGCAACGCGGTT
>NZ_JAUSOE010000034.1 GCF_030656255.1 Brevundimonas sp.
GGCGACGAGCTGCGTATTCCCGTGGCGGCGGCGCGCATCACCCTTGAGTGATCCGGTCTTCCTCGTTCGCCGCCCACCGAATTAAGCTCGACCATAATGATTGCTAATTCCGCCCTAAGCGGAATTAGCATCCCTTGCGCCAGCCCCGCTCGCCGAAGTCGTTCTTGTCTGCGAGAGGAAGGGCGCCACCGATCAGCCCCCAATGAAAGGACGCCATCGTGCGCCAGTTTCACCTCCGCATCTACTCCCTCGACTCGGCCGAGGCGCTCGAGCAGTACGCGACCCAGAACTACCCGCGTCACCTCGAAAGCTTTCCGAAGCACGGGATCCGACCGGAGGGCTTCTTCAAGCTCGCCGACGGCGCCGATCCGAAGCTCTACGTCCTCGTTTCTTACGATGAGGGCGCGGACGGTGACGCCGTTTCAGCCGGATACATGGCGAGCCCGGATTTGCTCGCTGATCTTGAGGGCTTCGACCCGTCTCACATCCTCAACGTCGATGACATCACTCTCATTCCCACGCCCGGTTCTCCGCTGACCTGAGGCGTTCTGGCGCGCGCGAGGGGCGAGGCGAAGGCGATCTGCGCTACCCCTGCACCACCCGCGATGTCGCCCCGCAAGGGGGAGAAGGGCGCTACTCCTCGGCCTTGGCCTTGGCGCTCTTCTTCGCCGGCGCCTTCTTGGCCGCTGGCTTCTTCGCAGCCGCAGCCTTCTTCGGCGCAGCCGCCTTCTTGGCCGCCGGGGCCTTCTTCTTCGGCGCGGCGCCGGCCTTGGCGGCCAGCAGGGGCAAGGCGTCTTCCAGGGTCAGGTCTTCGGGCGCCGTGCCCTTGGGCAGGGTGGCGTTGATCTTGCCCGACTTGACGTAAGGCCCGAAGCGGCCGGCCATGACGTGGATCGGCTCGCCCGTCTCCGGGTGGGCGCCCAGGTCCTTCAGCGGGGCCGTGGCGGCGCCTCGACCGGGACGGCCTGCGCGTTTTTCGGCCAGCAGGGCCACGGCGCGGTTAAGACCGACCTCGAACACCTCGTCGATGTCCGACACATTGGCATAGGTCCCGGCGTGCAGGACGAAGGGTCCGTAACGGCCCAGGCCCGCCGTGATCATCTTGCCGTCCTCGGGGTGGACCCCGACCTCGCGCGGCAGGGCCAAGAGGCGCAGGGCCTGGTCCAGCGTCAGGGACGCGGGCGACCAACCCTTGGGCAGGGACGAGCGTTTGGGCTTTTCACCCTCCGGCGGCGTGATTTCGACATAGGGGCCGAAACGACCGATCTTCAGCTGCACCGGCTGGCCGGTCTCGGGATCCATGCCCAGTTCGCGGTCGCCGCTTTCCGCCGATCCGTCCTCAGCCGACGGGCTGGCGACGGGGCGGGTGTATTTGCAGTCGGGATAGCGGGCGCAGCCGATGAAGGCGCCGAACCGGCTGGTCTTCAGGCTGAGTTGGCCCTGATGGCACAGGGGGCATTCGCGCGGGTCCGACCCGTCTTCCTTGGCCGGGAAGATATGGGCGCCCAACGATTCGTTCAGGGCGTCCAGGATGGCCGTGGTGCGTAGTTCGCCGGCGGCCTGGGTCGCGGCGTGGAAGTCCGACCAGAACTCGCGCAGCAGCACCTTCCAGTCCAGCTGACCGGCCGACACCTCGTCCAGACGGGTCTCCAGCGCGGCGGTGAAGTCGTATTCGACCCATTTGGCGAAGAACTGTTCCAGGAAGGCCGTGACCAGCCGTCCCTTGTCCTCGGGATAGAAGCGGTTCTTGTCGACGCGGACGTATTCGCGATCGCGCAGGGTCGACAGGGTCGAGGCGTAGGTCGACGGACGGCCGATGCCCAGCTCTTCCAGCTTCTTGACCAGGGTGGCTTCCGAATAGCGCGGGGGCGGTTCGGTGAAATGCTGGTCGGTGCGGATGGCGTCGACCTTGGCCTTGGCGCCTTCCTTCAGCGCGGGCAGGCGGCTGGTTTCGTCGCCTTCATCATCCCCCTCGGCGCCCTTCTGCTTCTCGTCGCGGCCTTCCTCATAGACGGCCAGGAAGCCGTCGAAGGTCACCACCTGGCCGGTGGCGCGCAGGCCGGTCAGGCCGTCCGAGGTTTCGATCTCCACCGTGGTGCGGTCCATGCGGGCCGCTTCCATCTGCGAGGCGACCATCCGCTTCCAGATCAGCTCGTACAGACGCTGAAGATCGGATTCGAGGCGCAGGCTGTCTGGATGACGGGCGATGTTCGTCGGCCGGATCGCTTCGTGCGCTTCCTGAGCATTCTTGGCCTTGGTCTTGTAATAGCGCGCTTCCTGCGGAACGAAGGCCGGGCCGAATTCCTTGGCGATGACCTCCCGCGCCTGGGCGATGCCCTCCGGCGTGGTCTGGACGCCGTCGGTCCGCATATAGGTGATCAGACCGCCGGTCTCGTCGACGCCTTCATACAGTTTCTGCGCCGCCTGCATGGTGCGCTGAGCGGAGAAGCCCAGTTTGCGCGACGCTTCCTGCTGCAGGGTCGAGGTGGTGAAGGGCGGGGCCGGGTTGCGGCGGACGGGCTTCTTCTCGACCGAGTTGATGGTGAAGTCGCCGGCGTCGATGGCCGCGCGCGCGGCTGCGGCGGTCACCTCGTCCTTGATGTCCAGACGCTGGACCCTCTTGCCGGCGTGCTTGACCAGGCGGGCGGTGAAGGGCGGGCTGTCGGCGTTCAGGTCGGCCTCGATGGACCAGTATTCCTGCGCCTTGAACTTCTCGATCTCCATCTCGCGATCGACGACGATGCGCAGGGCGACGGATTGAACACGCCCGGCCGAGCGCGCGCCCGGCAGCTTGCGCCAAAGGACGGGCGACAGGGTGAAACCGACCAGATAGTCCAGGGCGCGGCGGGCCAGATAGGCCTCGACCAGCTCCATGTCGATCTGGCGCGGATTGGCCATGGCCTCGAGGACGGCGGACTTGGTGATGGCGTTGAAGGTGACGCGCTCGACGTGCGTATCCTTCAGCACCTTCTTCTTGTTCAGCACCTCGAGCACGTGCCAGCTGATCGCCTCCCCTTCGCGGTCGGGGTCGGTCGCCAGGATGACGCGGTCGGCGCGCTTGGCGGCCTCGGCGATTTCGGACAGGCGTTTGGCGCCCTTGGCGTCGGCCTCCCAGTGCATCGAGAAGTCGTCGTCGGGCAGGACCGATCCGTCCTTCGACGGCAGGTCGCGGACGTGGCCGTAGGACGCCAGAACCTCATAGCCGGAGCCGAGGTATTTATTGATGGTCTTGGCCTTTGCGGGGCTCTCGACGATAACGAGGTTCATGCGTGTTCGGTCTCGGGAAGGGGCGCGAACGTGGTTGGAGCGGAGCCATGTGTCAATGCACCGGCCGCCGGACGCCCGTAAACTATCGGAATATCGGGTGACTATCACGGATCGAGGGCGAATCCGGAAGAGACTTCACTAGATCGACGCCAGACCGCCGGGCAGAAGCTCGGCACGGCCCGCCAGGCTCAGCTCCAGCAAGGCGGCGGCCACCTGACCCATAGGGGCGTTCAGGGCGCGGGCGATCTCGTCGCGCGGCGTCGGGGTGGGGGAGAGCAGGGCGGCGACCCGGTCCAGGAAGGCGTCGTCCACCTCGCCATAGTCCATCGGATCCGACGGCGGCGCGCGCAGGGTGCGTAAGGTGTTGAAGGCGCGCTCGATATCCTCGATCCCCTCGCACAGGATGGCGCCCTGCCTCAGGAGTTCGTTCGGCCCCTTGGCGCGCGGGTCCAGCGGCGAGCCGGGCACGGCGAAGACGTCGCGTCCCTGTTCCGCCGCCAGCCGGGCGGTGATCAGCGAACCCGACTTGATCTCGGCCTCGACCACCACGACGCCGCGCGACAGGCCGGAGATGATGCGGTTGCGGCGGGGGAAGTCGCGCGCCTGGGCGCGAGCGCCGACGGGGCTTTCGGACACCACGCAGCCCTGGTCGATCAGGCGGGCGTAGAGGTCGATGTGTTCGGGCGGATAGATGTCGTCCACCCCGCCGCCCAGGACGGCGACGGTCCCGGTCGCCAGGGCGCCTTCGTGGGCGGCGGCGTCGATGCCGCGCGCCATGCCCGAGACGACCACATGCCCGGCCTGACCCAGCTGCAGCCCCAGGCCGCGCGCGATCCTTTGGCCGCCGGCCGAGGCGATCCGGGCGCCGACGATGGCGACGCAGGGCGCGTTCAGCAGTTCGACCCGACCCCGCGTCCACAGAATCGGCGGCGGCGGATCCAGCGCCCCCAGCATCTCGGGATAGTCGGCGTCGCCCAGCACCAGCAGCCGGGCGCCGATCCGCTCCCCATCGGCGAGTTCGCGCTCGATCCGCGCCACGGGCGGCGGAATGGAGGCCGCGCCGGACTTGCGGACCAGATCGGGCAGGATCTCCAGCACGCGAACGGCCGCGCCGTAGCGGGTCAGCAGCTGGGAAAAGGCGACGGGACCGATGCGGCCGGTGCGGGCGAGCCGCAGCCGGGCGAACCGCTCGTCCGCCGACAGGCTCACGCCTTTTTGGCCCCGATACGCGGTTCCTGGCCCTTCAGCAGCCGGGCGATGTTCTCGTGGTGGCGGACCCAGATCAGCACGGCGGCGAAGATGGTCAGGGCGAGGATCGGCATGCCCACCGGCAGGCCGACGGCGGCGAGCGGCAGCAGGGCCAGCAGCGGCGCGGTCGCCGAGGAGATCAGGGCCGCCAGTGACGAATAGCGGAAGACGAAGGCGCTGATCAGCCAGACCGCTCCGGCCATCAGGCCCAAGGGCCAGGCGGCGGCCAGCAGCAAACCATAGAAGGTGGCTACGCCCTTGCCGCCCTTGAACTTCAGCCAGACGGGAAACAGGTGGCCCAGGAAGGCCGCGCCGCCGGCGATGGCGCCCGCGACCTCGCTGTCGAACAGCGCGCGCGCGATCAACAGGGCGACGGCGCCCTTGCCGGCGTCCAGCAGCAGGGTGGCCAGGGCCAGGTCCTTGCGCCCGGTGCGCAGCACATTGGTCGCGCCGATATTGCCGGAGCCGATGTTGCGCACGTCGCCGGCGCCGGCGGCGCGGGTGATCACCACGCCGAACGGAATCGAGCCGAGCAGATAGCCGCCCAGCGCGACCAGCGCCAAGGTCCCGATCGCGGGGCCCACCAGATCCTGCACGTTGATTCTCTCCCCGCGAAATGCTGCGGCAAAATGCGTCGGCAAGCGTTGCGGAGCAAGGGCGATCCGACCTCTTGACCCGATGATTGACGCGGGGTCAGGTCCGCCCGCCCTGCCGGAGAGCCCGATGACCCGAATCCCCACCGCCGCCGCCCTGATTTTGCTGATTTCCACCTCGGCTTGCGTGGGCGCCTCGCCGGCGAGCCCGACCCCAATGGGCGGACCGGCCATGGCCGCCTATTTCGACTGTGTCCGCGACGGTGGCGTGGTCATTTCGGCGCACCGGGCGGTGTCGGCCCTGGACCAGCCCGAGAATTCCATCGCCGCCATCATGGCGACAGGCCGCGCCATTCCGGGCGCCATCCTCGAACTGGACGCCGTCCTGACCAGGGACGGCCATCTGGTGCTGATGCACGACGAGACCATGGACCGGACCACGACCGGCCAGGGCCGCGTCGCCGATCTGACCCTGGCCCAGGTCAAGGCCGCCCGGCTGAAGGCCTCGAACGGCGCCCTGACCGACGTCGCGCCCCCGACCCTGGCCGAGGCTCTGGACGCCGCCGGGCGCGTCGGCGCCATCGCCAGCCTGGACCTGAAGCCGGCCGATGGCGGAACCACGGTCGATCTGGCGCGCGCCGTGATCGACCAGGTGCGCCGCTCGGGCGCCGCCAACCGGGTCATTCTGATCACCTATAATGACGCCGACGCCCGCGCCGTGGCGGCCCTGGCGCCGGAGATGATCATTTCCGCCGGTCTGGACGGCGTCGAAGATCTGGACGGGCTGAACGCGTCGCAGATCCTGGCCTGGACCGGCACGCGCGAGGAAAGGCCCGCCCTGTGGTCGGCCCTGCGTCAGGCGGGGATCGAGGTCCAGTTCGGCACCCTGGGCGCCGAGGGGCGCCGCCGCGACGACCGATACGCCGCCGACGGCGACGTCTCCGAATATCGCGACCTGTTCCGCCACGGCGTGACCGTCATCGCCACCGATACGCCTCTGGCGGTCCAGTCGGTGCTGGGCGCCGAGGTGGCCAAGGCCGCAACCTGCCGCCGCCCGCGCTGACGCGATGATTTGCGCTCGATCAAGGAGCGGACGAACCGGCTAGGGCAGGAGAAGATCAGGAGTTCAGCATGCGCGATGATCTGATGTTCGACGTGGCCGTGGTCGGGGCCGGACCGGCGGGCCTGGCCTTCACCCGGTCGCTGGCCGGGGCGGGGCTGACGGTCGCCGTGATCGAGGGGCAGGACGCGGCCGCCCTGCGCGCCCCGGCCTTCGACGGCCGGGAAATCGCCCTGACCCACAACTCGATCCGCCTGTTGAAATCCCTCGGCGCCTGGGACCGGATTCCGGCCGAAGACATATCGGACCTGCGCGAGGCGCGGGTGCTGGACGGCGGCTCGCCCTTCGCCCTGACCTTCGACGCCGGCGGCGCCGACCGGCTGGGCGTCCTGATCCCCAACCACCTGATCCGCCGCGCCCTGTTCGAAGTCGTGGAAGGCCAGGCGGGCTTGACCCTGATGGCCGGGCGACGGGTGGCCAGCTGCGCCGTCCTGGGCGCCGCCCCGCGCGGCCGGGTCGTGCTGGACGACGGCGTGACGCTCCGGGCGAAGCTGATCGTGGCGGCGGATTCCCGCTTCTCCGGCGTGCGCGACCAACTGGGCGTCGGGGTCGAGATGAACCGGCTGGGCCGGTCGATGATGGTCTGCCGGATGCGGCACGACCAGGCGCACGGCCATGTAGCCACCGAATGGTTCGACCACCGCCAGACCGTGGCTCTTCTGCCCGTCGCGGATGTCGAGGAACGGGTCTCCTCCGTCGTCCTGACCCTGGCCGCCCCCGCCATCGCCGACCTGATGCGCCTGTCGCCCGAGGCCTTCGCGGTCGAGATGGAGCGGCGGCTGAAGGGGCGACTGACCGGCCTCGAACTGATCGAAACCCGCCACGCCTATCCGCTGGCCACGACCTGGAGCCGCCGGTTCGCGGGCGAGGGTTTCGCCCTCATCGGCGACGCCGCCGTCGGCATGCACCCGGTCACCGCCCACGGCTTCAACCTGGGTCTGCGCGGGCAGGACTCCTTGGCCAAGGTGTTGAAGTCGGCGCGGGGCGGGGACATCGGGTCGGAACGCCTGCTGGCCCGCTATGAACGCGACCACCGCCTCGCCAGTTGGCCCCTGTACCAGGGCACCAACGCCCTCGTCCGCCTGTTCACCGAAGAGACGCCCCCGGCCCGTCTCGCGCGCGGCGCGGCCCTGCGCGCCGGCCAGGCCACGGCGCCGTTCAAACGGGTGGTGAAGCGGATGCTGACGGCGTGAACTGAGCTTTCGTCATCCTCCGGCGCGCAGCGACCGGGGGACCCAGCGGCGCGCGCGAGCGCGAACCTGC
>NZ_JAUSOE010000037.1 GCF_030656255.1 Brevundimonas sp.
GGCGTCAGCTACGCCCTGTGGGCCGGCCTGTGCGCCGCCTTCATCGCCTTCGAGGCCAAGCCGGCGGTCAAGGATCGGTTGGGATTGATGCCGAAAGGTTAGGACCGACGGCCCTTTCGGCCGCAGGATTGGGGGATCCGATGTCGATGGAAAGCCAAGGGAATGACCGCGCCGGGGTCGGCGACGCCGTCCTGGCGCCGGTCGAGGCGGCGGCGAGGATCGTCAGCTTGGACGTCATGCGCGGCCTGGCCGTGCTGGGCATATTGGCCGTCAATGTCGTCTCTTTCGGCCTGCCCTTCATGGTCTATAGCGACCCAAACCTCAGCCCCTTTCCCGTGACCGGCGCCAACGCCGTGGCGCGCTGGGCGGTGGATGTCTTCTTCCACCAGAAATTCATCACCCTTTTCTCGATGCTCTTCGGCGCCTCGATCTTCCTGGTCGGGGGCGAGCGGGAGGATGCGGCGCGCGGGCGGCTGTTGCGGCGCCGGCTGTTCTGGCTGGCGATCATCGCCCTGATCCACGGCCTGGCCTTCTGGTACGGCGACGTCCTGCTGCTCTACGCCTGGTCCGGCCTGTTCGTGATGCTGATGCGGTCGTTCTCGGCCCGCCTCCTGATCGGGATCGGCCTGGGCGTGACCCTGGCGCTGGGTGCGATGCAGGCCGGCGCCGCCTGGCTGATGGTCGCCGGTCCGCCCGTGGTCGTCGAGGCGATGAAGGAGGGCGGCCCGCAATATTCGCTCGACGCCGTCAACGCCGCCATCGCCGCCTATCGCAGCGGTTGGGCCGGGGCCATGGGCCAGAACCTGACCGCCTGGCTGTTCCTTCAGGGCGCCAGTCTGAGCATGTTCGTCTTTTCGACCGTGGCCCTGATGATGACGGGCATGGGCCTGTTCAAGGCGGGCTTCCTCAGCGGCCGGGCGCCGACGGGCCTCTATCTGGCGGTCATCGCGGTCGGCGGGGCGGTGCTGGCCCTGCTGGGCGTGCTGGAATGGGCCGAGGTCATGGCGCCCCGGGGCGCTCACCCGACGCGGGGTCTGTCGGAGGTCGTCGCCTCCTTCCCGATCTTCATCACCCTGGCCTATGTCAGCCTGATCGTCCTGGTCACGCGACATGGAGCGTCGTGGCTGGCGCCCTTGCGGCCGGTGGGCCAAATGGCCTTCACCAACTATCTGACCCAAACCCTGATCATGACCAGCCTGTTCTACATGCCCTGGGGGCCGCGCCTGTTCGGTCAGGTGGATTATGTCGGCATGTGGGGCCTGGTGGCGGCCGTCTGGGCGGTGCAATTGGTCTGGTCCCCACTATGGTTGTCGGCCTTCCGCATGGGTCCGCTGGAGTGGGTCTGGCGCTGTCTGACCTACGGCCGGTGGACGCCGATCCGAAAAGCGGGCTGATCGCGCTTTTATCGCAGGCGCGAAGGGATTAACTGGAGGCCATGGCCGCCCCGGATACTCCCGCCGAAACCTTCAAGCGCGCGCTGGGCCATGCCGCCCGCGCCCTGGCTGAACAGCCCGAGCTGGAGGTGGTGTTCGGGTCTGACGGACCCAAGCTGGTCGGCGGGATCCTGACCCTGCCGCATCCGCCGCGCGACCCCTCGGGGCCCGAGAGCGCGTCCCTGCGGGGCCAGGCTGATCGGCTGGCGCTGCGCCTCGCCAATCACGACACGGCGATCAACGCCCGGATGCGGCCCCTCGACACCAAGGCGGCCGAGGTGTTCGACGCGGTCGAACAGGCGCGGGTCGAGGTTGTGGGCTCCGAATATCTGGCCGGTGTGCGTGACAATATGGGGGCCGCCCTGGTCACCCGGCTGGAAAAGACCGGCGCCCTGCGCATCGCCGACGCCGACCGGGTGCCGGTGGCCGAAGCCGTGGCCCTGCTGGTGCGCGAACGCCTGACGGGCCGTCCGTCGCCCGACGGCGCCAAATCCATGCTGGACCTGGTCCGCGCGGGCATCGAGGTCAAGGCCGGAGACAAGCTGGACGCCCTGGCGGCGACGGCGGGCGATCAGGCGGGCTTCGCCGAGAAGATGCGCGAGGTGCTGCGCGCCCTCGACCTGGATCCCGGCGACGGGCGGGGCGAAGACTCGTCCGACGACCCCGGCGAGGACGAACCCGATCCTCAAGAACCTGAGGCCAGCGACGAGCCGGATCAGGACGAAGATGAACAGGGCGGCGAAGGCTCCCAATCGATGGAGGGCGACGCCGACGATCAGTCGTCGGAGGAAGAACGCGACAGCCGACCCGAAGGCGCGCCCGGCGACCCGCAAGGCGACGCCTCCGAAGACGGGCCTGAGCTGAACGAGGGCCAGCAGCCCAATCGCCAGCAGACCGCCGACGACGGCCGGGCGGTCGACTTCTACCGCGTCTTCACCACCGCCTATGACGAGGTGGTGGACGCCGCCGACCTGTGCGACCCGATGGAGTTGGAGCGGCTGCGCAACCTGCTGGACCAGCAGCTGACCATCCTGTCCAGCGTGGTCTCTCGCCTGGCCAACAAGCTGCAACGCCGCCTGCTGGCGCAGCAGAACCGGTCCTGGATGTTCGATCTTGAAGAGGGGATGCTGGACACGGCCCGCCTGACCCGGATCGTCACCGACCCCACCGCCCCCCTGTCGTTCAAGGCCGAGAGCGAAAGCCCGTTCCGCGATACGGTCGTGACCCTGTTGCTGGACAACTCCGGCTCGATGCGCGGGCGACCGATCATGGTGGCGGCGGTCTGCGCCGACATACTGGCGCGGACCCTGGAACGGTGCGGGGTCAAGGTCGAGATCCTGGGCTTCACCACCCGGGCCTGGAAGGGCGGACAGAGCCGCGAGGCGTGGATCACCGCCGGCAAGCCCGCCAATCCAGGCCGCCTGAACGACCTGCGCCACATCATCTACAAGGCCGCAGACGCGCCCTGGCGGCGGGCCAAGAAGAACCTGGGCCTGATGATGCGCGAGGGTCTGCTGAAAGAGAATATCGACGGCGAGGCCCTGCAATGGGCGCACAATCGCCTGTTGGCCCGCACCGAGCAGCGCCGCATCCTGATGGTCATTTCCGACGGTTCGCCGGTCGACGACTCGACCCAGTCGGCCAACGCCGCCCTCTATCTGGACAAACACCTGCGCCAGGTGATCGCCGAGATCGAGGACCGGTCGCCGGTCGAACTGCTGGCCATCGGCATCGGCCACGACGTGACCCGCTGGTACCGCAAGGCCCTGACCATCGTCGATGTCGAGCAACTGGCCGGCGCCATGACCGAGAAACTGGCCGAACTGTTCGAGGCCGAGGGCGCCGCGGGGCCCACCCGCCGGACGCGAAAGAAGCTGGCCGCGTGACCCGTTTCCGCCGCCTGGCCGCTGTCTGGGCCGCCCTGTCGCTGACGGCCTGCGCCACCGCGCTCAGCGCGCCCCAGCCGAACCTGGCCGGGATGAACGGCTGGACCTACGCTCCGGCCGAGCTGAAGGCCGTCGGCCTGGGGCTGCCGGGCGCGGTCCTGGCGCCCGGCGTGAGTTTCGCGGGCGGAGTGGAGATCGTGGCCGGCCTGGGTTCGCCGCTGCATGGCCTGTCGGACCTGAAGCTGACCGGCGACGGCGGCTTTGTGGCCGTGTCGGACGCGGGGGACCTGGTGCGCGGCCAGTTGCGGTTGGACGCCCAGGGGCGGCTGGTGGGCCTTGACCGTCTGGCCTCGCGCCGACTGACGCTGGAAGACGGTCGGCCGATCACGGACAAGGTCGACGGCGACGCCGAGGGGCTGGCCCTGACCCGTTCGGGCGACCTGTTGATCAGTTTCGAGCGGCATCATCGCATCTGGAACTATGGCCCCCTGTCGGCCCTGAAGACGCCGACGCCAGCAGCCTCGCCCGACGCCGTCTTCCCCGACAACGAAGGCATGGAAGGTCTGGCTGCGGCCCTTCCGGGCGACCGCGCCGAGGGCTGGCGCGCGGCGGGCGAGACGGGCGGCGTCTGGGATTGCACGTCTGCTGGATGTCGCCCGGTCGCCCCGCAACCAACCGAGGCGCCGGGCGGCGGCGACTATCGCAACACCGGCCTGGATCGCGACCCGGACGGCGAGGGCTGGTTCATGGTCCAGCGCAGCTACAGCCCGCCGTTCGACATGCGCGGCCGTCTTCGCCGTCTGTCGCCGGACGGGACGCCGGGACCGGTGCTGATCGAGCTGAAACTGCCCGGCACGACCGATAATTTCGAGGGGGTGGCGGCTGAACGGCGCGGCCAGACGACGCGGCTTTATCTGCTGTCCGACGACAACGCCAACCCCGCCCAGCGCACCCTGCTGCTGGCCTTCGACCTGCGCTGAGGCGTCAGGCCGCCCCGGCCCACTGGGCCGTCTCGGGCTCGCCGGCCACGGACCGCAGCGCCTTGACGAAATCGTCACGCCAGATGCCGACATCGGTGTCGCGCACCACCTGCATCAGGGCCTCCCATTTCCGGATCCGCTCGGACAGGGGCATGGTCAGGGCCTTCTGGATCGCGTCCGACAGCTCCTCGCGGCTGTAAGGATTGACCAGCAGGGCCTCGCCCATCTGTTCCGCCGCCCCGGCGAAACGCGACAGGATCAGCACGCCGGGATCCTCCGGGTTCTGGGCCGCGACATATTCCTTGGCCACCAGGTTCATGCCGTCGCGCAACGGCGTCACCAGCCCGACCCGGGCCGCGCGATAGATGCCGGCCAGCTGATCGCGGCGATAGGTGCGGTTCAGATAGCGGACCGGCTGCCAGTCCATGTCGCCGAAGGCGCCGTTGACCCGCCCGGCCAGCGAATCCAGCCGCGCCCGCAGATCCTGATAGGAATCCACGTCGTCGCGCGAGATGGGCGTCACCTGCAGCAGGAAGACCTCGCCCCGCATCGAGGCGTTGTCGTGCAGGAACTGCTCATAGCCCAGCAGCCGTTCCTCCAGGCCCTTGGAGTAATCCAGCCGGTCCACGCCGACGATCATCGACCGGAAGGCGGCCGAGGCCGCCATCCGATCATAGGTCCGCGCCCCGAGGGTCGAGTTCCGCGCCGCCAGGAAGCCGTCCACGTCGATGCCGATGGGGAAGACGCCGGTCTGAACCCGTCGCCCGAAACACTCCAGCCCGCCATGGCCGAACAGCTCGCCCTGAGCCTCGCTGACCACATAGTCGGTGAACAGATCGCTCCATTCCTGGGTATGGAAACCGATCAAGTCGAAATCGAACATCGATTCCACCAGCCGGCGGTGGTGGGGCAGGGTGACCAGCAGCTGACGCGCCGGCCAGGGCGTGTGCAGGAAGAAGCCGATCCGGTTGCGGATTCCCAGGCGGCGCAGGTCCCGCGCCATCGGGATCATGTGATAGTCGTGGATCCAGATGATGTCGTCCGGCTCGATCACCGGCGCCAGAACCTCGGCGAACCGGCGGTTCACCCGTTCATAGCCCTCGCCATAGGACCGCTCGTACTGGGCCAGGTCGATCCGGTGGTGGAACAGGGGCCACAGGGTCTTGTTGGCGTAGCCGTTGTAATATTCGTCGACGTCCTGCGGCTCCAGATCGACCAGGCCGACCGTGACGCCCGCCCGGTCCTCCACCTTCATCTCGCCGGTGAAGGTCTCGATCGTCTCGCCCGACCAGCCGAACCACAGACCCTCGTATTTTCTCAGGGCGGCGGACAGGGCCATGGCCAGGCCGCCGGCCGAGCCTGCGGCGGGGTCAGTGGGGGCCGAAACCCGGTTGGATACGACGATAAGACGGCTCATGACTTCACTTCGGCAACGACCCCAGCCCCGGGGACAGACACGGTGTTCGGCGGCTTAACGCACGTCGGTCCAGGATCGGCTCAACATCACGGCGCAATTGATGATGCCGACCAGCGAATAGGTCTGGGGGTAGTTGCCCCACAGTTCGCCGTCCTCGACCGAAATATCCTCGCTCAGCAGACCCGCCTCGGTGCGGCGGCTCAGCATTTCCTGGAAAATTTCGCGCGCTTCTTCGACCCGGCCGTTCTGGTGCAGGGCCTCGATGAACCAGAAGGTGCAGAAGTTGAAGGCCGTCTCCGGCTCGCCGAAATCATCCGGTTCGACATAGCGGAACAGGAAGGCGCCCTTCTTCAGATCGCGCTCGATGGCGTCGAAGGTGGCGACCTGGCGCGGGTCGTGGGCGTCAAGGAATCCCAGATCCGTCAGTTGCAGCAGGGAGGCGTCCAGTTCGCGGCCGCCGAAACTGGCGGCGAACCGCCCCTCGTCCGGCAGGAAGGTTTCGGCCTCGACCCGTTCGCGGATGATGGTCGCCCGTTCGCGCCAGATCTCGCCCCGCGCGGTCAGGCCCAGATGGTCCGCCGCCTTGGCCAGACGGTCGCACGCCGCCCAGCACATGACCGACGAATAGGTGTGGACCCGCGCGATGGTGCGGAACTCCCACAGGCCGGCGTCGGTCTGATCGTGCATGGCGAAGGCGCGTTCGCCGACCTTCTCCAGGGCGTGGAAATCCTCGACCGTTCCGGGGCGCAACAGGCGCTGGTCGTAGAAGGCCTGGACCAGCGGCAGGACGATCTGTCCGTACACGTCATGCTGCAGATGTTCGTGCGCCTGATTGCCGATCCGCACCGGCTTCATGCCGCGATAACCTTCGACCGTATCGACGATGCTCTCGCCGATACCGGGCTCCAGCCCCACGCCATAAACTGGCTGCACATGGCCGCCGTCGGCGTCATCGACCAGGTTGCGCAGATAGCCGAGATAGTTTTCCAGAATATCGACCGCGCCTAGCCGGTTCAGCGCCCGCACCGTATAATAGGCGTCGCGGATCCAGCAGTAACGATAGTCCCAGTTGCGGCCGCTTTCCTTGAACTCGGGCACCGAAGTGGTCATGGCGGCGACGATGGCCCCGGTCTCCTCATAGGCGCACAGTTTCAGGGTGATGGCCGCGCGGATCACCGCCTCCTGGTAGTCCAGCGGCAGATACAGTTTGCGCACCCACTCCTGCCAATAGGCGATGGTGCGGTCCAGCGCCGCCTGAACGCCCGGCCCGACATCCTGATCATAGCCCTCGTCAGGCCCCATGAAGAAGGCGTGCGGCCTTTCCAGGCGGAACACCCGTTCTTCGACCACATGCGACACTGGACAGTCGGTGGTCAGACGGAAGGTCACATCCGGGCAGATGTAGCGGATATGGTTCGAGCCGGAGGTGCAGGGCGCCCGCCGGGCGCCCCAATCGGCGGACGGCCGCAGCCGGATGCGAATGCGCGGCGTGCCCTCCAGCGGCCGGATGATCCGCCCGAACGCCAGGGGCCGATAGGTGCGGGAGTGTTTCGCATGGCGGGGCGCGAAGTCGATGATCTCGACCGCCGCGCCGTCTTCCGCCGTCAGGACCGTGCGCAGCACCGGCGTGTTGCGGATATAGGCCTGGCTGACGTGTTTCAGGCCCTCCAGTTCGACGGCCCAATAGCCGTGTTCGGGATCTTCGCCATTCATCAGGGACGAGAAGACCGGGTCACCGTCCACACGCGGCGCGCAGGCCCAGACAAACCGGCCCTGACGATCGATCAGGGCGCTGATGGCGCAGTTGCCGATGGGGAAGAGATCAAGATTCGGTTTCATCGGTTCAGGCCTTCGCCACGGCTTCAAGCCAGGTCAGGACGGCGTCCACGTCGTCCAGTCGATAACGGGCGGCCGTCTCGCGCTCCGGCCCCACCAGCACGCCATATCCGCCCAGAGCGGCCGCTGCCTCGAAACCGTGCTCGTCGGTCAGGTCGTCGCCCAGCATGACGGGAACAGCGCCCTTGAACGGGGCGTCCTGCATGAAGTCGGTCACGGCCGTGCCCTTGTCGGCGCCGGGCGTCTTGAGTTCCAGCACCATATGGCCGGGTTGCAGGCTCAAGCCTGTCTCGGCCTGCAGGCGTTTGGCCAGGGCCTTCGCCGCGTCCGTCTGATCCGGCGCCTGGCGATAGTGCAGCCCGGCCGAAACCCCCTTGTCCTCGACGATGACGCCCGGCCGATCCGCAGCGAAAGCCTGGAAACCGGCCAGGGCCACGGCGACGCCGGCGTCCGGCGCACCACGGCTGATGGATCCGTCTTTCAGCCGACGCTCCAGCCCATGCACCCCGGACGCCGAGGTCAGGGCATGGTCGGAAATCCGGTCGACCTCGGCTATTGTTCGCCCACTGACGATGGCGACGCGGCCCGCCAATCGGGCCTCGACCGCCTTCAGAGCGGCAGTGCGACGCGCGACCGGCCCGACGCCGTCCGGCGTCGGCGCCATGGGCGCCAAAACCCCGTCCATATCCAGGAACAGGGCGATCCCGTCCGCGACGACAGGCGGCGTTGGCAGCAATAGAGCTTCGGCTCCGGCGTGAGACGGCATGTGGCGTGCACTCATTTTGACTTCCCCAGCCCCTCCTAACGCGCCACTCCGGCAAAGGTTGACCCGAAAGCGACAAAGTCGTCTGAAAGGAGACGTTGCGCGCGACCTTGGGATGGGGCAGATCGCGCGCCTCGAACTAAGGAGAGCCCGCAAGGGGCCTGCCAGACCATGACCGAGATCGTCCATTCGTCTCCCGACGACATCGCCGCCATGACGGATCGTGCGCGTGAGGTGATGCGGCTTAATATCGAGGCGCTGGAGGCTTTGGAGCGGGCGATCGACGTTTCCATGGCCCGCGCCGTCGACGTCATCATGAGCCGGCCGGGCTATGTGATCGTCACCGGCATGGGCAAGTCCGGCCATATCGGCGGCAAGATCGCCGCCACCCTGGCCTCGACCGGCACCAGCGCCTTCTTCGTCCACCCCGCCGAAATGAGCCATGGCGACCTGGGCATGCTGCGCCCGGACGTGACGGTGCTGGCCATCTCCAACTCAGGCGAAAGCCGCGAACTGCGTGACCCCCTGATCTATTGCCAGCGCAACGGCATACCGGTCATCGCCATCACCCAGCGCCCGGCCAGTTTCCTGGGCCGCAACGCCGCCGTCTGCCTGACCATGCCAAAGGTGGCCGAGGCCTGCCCCAACGGCCTGGCGCCCACGACCTCGACCCTGATGACACTGGCCCTGGGCGACGCCCTGGCCATGGTGCTGATGGACCGCCGCGCCTTCAGCGCCATGGACTTCGGCCTGCACCACCCCGGCGGGGCGCTGGGCATGAGCCTGCAGAGCGTGCGCGAATGGATGGGCGACAACGCCGCCGCCCCCGCCAGCGTGCCGCTGAACGCCAATTTCAGCGAGGTCGTCTCGGCCATCACCGAGGGACGAAAGGGCGCCGTCGCCGTGCTCGACCCGGACGGGACCCTGGCCGGGATCGTCACCGACGGCGACCTCCGCCGCGCCTTCCAGCGCGAGACCACCAATCTGACGGCGGCCGACATCATGGGCCCCAATCCCATCACCGTCGATCCGGATGCGCGGATGAGCGACGTCGTCGATCTGCTGACCGCCAACAAGATCGCCAATCTGTTTGTCGTCGAAGAGGGCCGGCCGACCGCCATCGTCCACATCGCCGAGCTGATGCAGGCCGGCTACGTCGCCTGACGCCCCGATCATGAGAATCCTTTACGACGCCAGCCGGCTGATGAGCCGGGCCGACCGTTCCGCCCCCACGGGAGTCGATCGGGTCTGTCTGGCCTATGCCGAATGGCTGCTGTCCCGCCCCGACGTCGTCACCATACCGGTTCGGGGCCGCAAGAACCGACTGATCGCGGTCGAAACCGAGTGGTTCCGCCGGTTCGTCGTCGAACTGCGGGGGCGGTGGAACGGAGCGGCCGATGCGTCCGGCGATCCGGCGCACGAAGCGCGGCTGCTGACCGCGCTGACCGCACCAGTTCGCCCAAACCAGTCGGTGATCAGCCCGCCGCCCGCGCCGTCGCACAAGAAGCCTGCGGACAGAAGCCGGGTGCTGAAACAGTTTTTCCGCTCGCGCCATGTCGTCGCGCCGCCGCCCGCCGACCTCTATCTCAACGTGGGCCACACCACGCTGCACGAGCCGACCGCCTTGCTTGAGCTGGAGGCGGCGGGTGTGGAACGCGTGGTGCTGCTCCACGACCTGATTCCGATCACCCATCCGGAATTCTGCCGTCCCGGCGACGGCGATAAACATCACGCCCGTGTCGCCAACACCTTGCGATACGCCAGCCGCATCATCGTCAACTCAGCCTCCACCGGCGACGAGCTGCGCGTCTTCGCCTCCTGCGAAGGCCTGCCTCAACCGCCCGTCCATGTTGCGCACCTGGGGTTGGAGCCCGCCTTCATCGACGGCGACGTCGTAGAGACGACGCGGCCCTATTTCGTTCATGTCGGCACGATCGAGGCCCGCAAGAACCTGGCGCTTCTGCTGACTCTTTGGCGGCGGCTGGAAGAACGGCTGGGCGAAAGAACGCCCTCCCTCGTATTGGTCGGTCGCTACGGTTGGGAAAACGAGGCCGTGCTGGACCATCTGGAACGTTCGCCGAACCTGCAAGGCGTCGTGCACCAGGCTTCCAACCTCTCCGACGTCCTTCTGGCGCGGCTGATGCGGGGCGCACGCGCGGTCCTGGCGCCGTCTTCGGTCGAAGGCTTCGACCTCCCGGCGGTTGAGGCCCGCGCCATGGGCCTGTCCTTGCTCGCTTCTGACATTCCGGCCCACCGCGAACTCACGCCCGATGCCGAGTTGATCGACCCGCTGGACGGGCTCGGCTGGCTGGCTGCGGTCGAACGCGCCACCCTGGAAAGCCCCGCGCGACCGACGCCTCAGTCGGCGCCGTCCTGGGCAGGCCATTTCGACATCGTCGCCGAGGCGATCGGCCTGTCGCCCGCGTCGCCTCTGGCGGGCGTCCCCAAAGACTTGTAATCAGTCCGCGAACAAGGGCCGTCCTGCTTTATGACTCGCACCATCCTCCCCCTCGCCATCGTCGCCATTCTGGGCGGGTGCTCCACCCTGCCCCGCGACGGACCATCAGGCGCCTCGATCAACGCCGGCGCTTCCACGCCCCAGACCCAGGGCAGCTATGCTCTGGTGCCGCTGACCTATGAGGTCACCGAGCGGATGAAGATGGTGCCGCCTCAGTTCTTCGGCACCCTGGCCGCCGCTTCCAGCGAGCAGCCGGCGGATGTCATCGGCGTCGGCGACACCCTGGCCATCTCGATCTACGATCCCTCGGGCGCCCTGTTCGGCGGCGCGCTCGGCAGCGGCTCCAGCGCCAATCGCGCTCAAACGACCCTGTCAGGCGGGTCCCAGGCCCTGCCGGGCGTGACGGTTGACCGCAGCGGCTCGGTCGCCGTGCCCTTCGGCGGCCAGGTCCGCGTCGAAGGTTTGACAGCGCCCCAGGCTGCGGCGGCCGTTCGCCGCGCCCTGGTCGGCAAGGTCGCCAACCCCCAGGTCCTCGTCGGCATCGCCGACAACGCCTCCAATACGGTCAATGTCTTCGGCGACGTACGCCAACCCGGTCGCGCGCCCCTGGGCGTCAACAGCGACCGCATCCTGGACGTTATCGCCGCCGCCGGCGGCTCAGCGCGTGAAACCGACGACCTGACCATCAGCATCCAGCGCGGCGGCCAGACCTATACGGCCCCCATGACGGCCGTGACGACCGAGTTCAGTGAGAACGTTCGCCTGCAACGCGGCGACGTGATCAATGTCCAGTACAAGCCGCGCCGTTTCTCCACCTTCGGCGCCCTGAACGCGGTGACCCAGGTGGACATGCCTTCGGGGGCCATGACCTTGAGCGGCGCCATGTCCAAAGTCGGCGGCCTGAACACCAACACCGCCAACGCCCGGCGTGTGATGGTCTTCCGGTTCGAGCGTCCGGAAGTGGCGCAGGCTTTGGGGATCACCCAGCCGGCCACACCCAAGGGCGTGCCCGTGGTCTATGAGCTGGACTTCAACGAAGCCGCCAACGTCTTCGCCGCCACCAATATGCAGATCATGCCGGAAGACGTGATCTATGTGCCCCTGGCCGGCGCCGCCGAAGCCCGCAAATTCTTCGAGGTCGTCCAGAGCCTGACACGCGTGATCTATGATGTGTCGGTCACCAGCTCTCTCAGCACCGACTGACGGTGCAGGCGCGCTGGCGGGCCCTGATGTCTCGGTTGACCGGATCCACCGCCGGTCAGTCGCGAACGACAGACATCGATAGAGCGGCGGCATCCCCTTTTGATCGTCCGTCCGATTTCAAGCCGTCCGACCCAGACCCTCTAGAGATCGCGCTCGCCGAGATCGAAGCCGGCGCACTGGAGGTCTACGCCCATGCGGGACTGCCGACCGCGCCCGGCCATTACCGCAAGCCGCCTGACGCGGACGCCTGGACCTTCATCGCCGCCGAACTGTCGCCAGAGGCGCGCTTCGCCCTGACGCTGGACCATCCTGCGGAAAGGGGGTGGCGCTTCGCCCGCCTGCAAGACCTGGGCGCGAGGTCCGGCCGGGCGGACCTTCGCGCGGCGTCCCGTCTGCTGAACGAGATCGCTGATCTGCGGGCCGCCCGTCGCGGGGTTCTCAAAGAAGATCATCTGTTGATCGCGCTGGAATTGGGCGGCGCCTGGCGCGCGCTCAGGGACTCAAAGGCCGTAACCGCGTCGCGCCTGACCCTGACGCCTCCCCAAACCGCATCGCCCAAGGCCGCGAAGACGCCCCGGAAACCCCGGGCGAAGCGCGACAAATCGCCCGAGGCGCGCTAGGAACGCGGCCTTCCCCGAACGCCAGAGCTTTCCCCATGTCCGACGCGCCCGAATATCCGCCCGAGACCCGTCCCGTCGGCCGCATCATCGCCATGCCGGCGGACACCAATCCCGAAGGCGACATCTTCGGCGGCTGGCTGCTGGCCCAGATGGACGTGGCGGGCGCCACCCCGGCCTTCGAACTGGCCCAGGGCCGCTGCGCCACTGTGGCGCTGGACGGCATGGTGTTTCACCAGCCGGTCGCGGTCGGGGATGAAGTCAGCATCTACGCCGACGTCATCGGCACCGGCCGCACCTCGATCCGCATCCATGTCGAGGCCTGGAAACGCGCGCGCGGCCAACCTCTGGCCACTTCAGTTCGCGTGACCCAGGGCGTCTTCACCTATGTGGCCATCGACGAGAACCGCAAGCCGCGACCGTTGCCCGGCAAGGAATAGGCGGAAATCTTGACCTGACGCCGGGTCGCGCCTACGTCCCGGCCATGGCCATCCGTCGCATCCTCACCATCGATATCCCCGCCGACCTGGCGATTCTGAAACAGGTCTCCAAGCCCGTCGCGGCCGTGGACGACGCCGTCCGCACCCTGATGGACGACATGCTGGAGACCATGTACGACGCGCCGGGCATCGGCCTGGCCGCCGTACAGGTCGGCGCCCTGGACCGGGTCATCGTCATGGACCTGGGCGACCGCGACGGAACCGTCTGCGAAACCGAGGAAGAAGACACGCCGGAAGCCGCCGAGGCGCGCAAGAATCCGCGCTTCTTCGCCAATCCGGAAATCCTGTGGACCTCGGACGAGCTCTTCACCTACGAAGAGGGCTGCCTGTCGATCCCCGAGTATTTCGACAAGGTGGAACGCCCGGCGCGCGTCCGCATTCGCTATCTGAACCGTGACGGTCAGTCGGTGGAGGAAGAGGCCGAAGGCCTCTACGCCGTCTGCATCCAGCACGAGATGGACCACCTTAACGGCGTGCTTTTCATCGACCATCTTTCGCGGCTGAAGCGGGATCGCGCCGTGACCAAGGTCAAGAAGGCCGCCCGCGACAGGATCGCCGCCTGATGACCCGACGCACCCCCCGCTCCATCCGCCGCGGCCAGTCCCTGGTCATCGATACGCAAGGCCGTCGTCGCCTGACCCGAAGCCAGAAGATCGGCGTCGCCGGGGTCGCGACCCTGGCCGGGGTCGCCCTGCTGGGCGTGGTGGCGGGTCTACTGCTGGACCGCCTGCTCGATTTCGACGACGCCCTGGACGCGGGCGGCGAATGGGATGAGGGCGGCGGCGTCTTCACCCGCTGGCAGTAAAGGCCGCAAGCCGTTAAAGGCGTGCCCATGCGCCTTGCCTTCATGGGAACTCCCGACTTCGCCGTGCCGTCCCTGGCCGAGCTTCTCGCCTCGGGCCACGAGATCGTCGCCGTCTATTCGCAGCCGCCGCGCCCCAGGGGCCGGGGCCAGAAGCTGACGCCGTCGCCGGTTCACGCCTTCGCCGAGACCATGGGTCTGCCGGTGTTCACGCCCGACAGCATGAAGGCCCCCGAGGCCGTCGCGAACTTCCAGAGCCTGGATCTCGACGCCGCCTGCGTCGTCGCCTACGGCCAGATCCTGAACGCCGAGGTGCTGGCCGCGCCCCGGCTGGGCTGTCTGAACCTGCACGGCTCGCTGCTGCCCCGCTGGCGCGGCGCGGCGCCGATCCAGAGGGCGATCATGGCCGGGGACGCCGAGACCGGGGTTCAGATCATGCAGATGAGCCTGGGCCTGGACGAAGGCCCGATCCTGCTGGGCGAGGTGATGGACATCCGGCCCGACGACACGGCCGCCAGCCTGTCCGAACGCATGGCCCATGTCGGCGCCGGCCTGTGGCCCCGCGCCCTGGCCGCCATTGACCGCGGCGGCGTCTCGCCCACCGAACAGGTCGGCGAACCGACCTATGCCAGGAAGATCACCCCCGCCGAGGCCCGGATCGACTGGACCCGTTCGGCGGCCGAGGTGGACGCCCATATCCGCGGCCTGTCGCCCTTCCCCGGCGCCTGGTTCGAGGCCCCATCTGAGGCCGGCCCTGTACGGATCAAGGCCCTGCTGTCGGCCCTGGCCGACGGTTCGGGCGCGCCCGGCGCGGCGCTGGACGACGCCCTGACCGTGGCCTGCGGGACCGGCGCCGTACGCCTGATACGGGTTCAGCGCGAGAGCAAGGCGGCGCAATCGGCCGAGGAGATGCTGCGCGGCTTCCCCCTGCCGGCCGGGACCGTGCTCGGCTGATGCCGCGCTACAAGCTGACCCTCGAATACGACGGCACGGCCTATAACGGCTTTCAGGCCCAGGCGGACCAGCCGACGGTCCAGGGGGCGGTCGAGGCCGCCATACTGGCCTTTTCGGGCGAGCGGATCCGCATCGCTGCGGCGGGACGCACCGACACCGGCGTTCACGCCACGGCCCAGGTCATCCATGCCGATCTGGAGCGGGACTGGCCGGTGGATACGGTGCTGAACGCCATAAACGCCCATCTGATCAAACAGGACGTCTGCGTTCTTTCGGCCGAATACGCGCCCGATCCCGACTGGCACGCGCGGTTCTCGGCCACCGGCCGGGGCTATCTGTACCGGATCCTGAACCGCCGCCCCCAGCCGGTGCTGGAGCGGGATCGGGTCTGGCACGTCAAGAAGACCCTGGACGCCGAGGCCATGCACCATGCGGCCCAGGTGCTGGTGGGCCTGCACGACTTCACCACCTTCCGCGACGTGGGCTGCCAGTCCAAGTCGCCGGTCAAGACCCTGGACGTCGCCCGCGTCTCCCGTTTCGGCGAGGAGGTGCATCTGGTCTTCCAGGCCCGCAGCTTCCTTCACCGCCAGGTCCGGTCGATGGCCGGCACCCTGGTCGAGGTGGGTCTGGGCCGCTGGACCGCCCATGACGTCAAGGCGGCGCTGGAGGCGAAGGACCGCGCCCGGTGCGGCCCCGTCGCCCCCTCGGCGGGGCTCTATCTCAGCGGCGTGCGCTACGACTGAACCCTGCCTGGGGCCGGATCAGCCGCGCTGCTGAACCAGAACCTCGGCGATCTGCACCGCGTTCAGGGCTGCGCCCTTGCGCAGATTGTCGTTCGAGACGAACAGGGCCAGGCCGTGCTCGACCGTCGGATCGGGACGCACCCGGCCGACGAAGACGGGGTCCTGGCCCGCCGCCTCCAGCGGGTTCGGCACGGCGGTGACGACCACGCCCGGCGCCTTAGCCAGCAGGTCCAGCGCGGTCGCGACCGAGATCGCGCGTTCGAACTCGACATTGATCGACAGCGAGTGGCCGGTGAAGACCGGCACGCGCACGCAGGTGCCGGACACCGGCAGGCCGGGGATTTCCAGGATCTTGCGGCTCTCGTCGCGCAGCTTCAGT
>NZ_JAUSOE010000044.1 GCF_030656255.1 Brevundimonas sp.
CACCTACAAGCTGGACACCAACAGCGCGACCGATCTGCCCTTGCTGGAAAGCGTCTTCAACGGTCGTGATCCGGACTCCATCGTCCTCGACTACGAGTCCAGCAGCGAGGACGAAGACGGCTGGCTTTACAAGTTGAACACCTCCTACGAACTGACGCCGGACGTGCTGCTGTACGGCACGATTAGCGACGGCTTCCGAGCAGGCGGCTCCAACAACCTGACGCTCTGCACCACAGATCCTGACGATCAGCAAAACGTCTGCGCCCAACCGGACGAGATGGGCTTCTCTTCCGAAAAGACCCGCAACTACGAGATCGGGCTAAAGAGCCAGATATTCGACGACCGACTGACCTTGAACGGCGCCCTGTTCTATATCGACTGGAAGGACCCGCAGGTGTCCAGCGCCACTCTGGTGGGCCTGTCGCCGATCACCAAGAATGGCAAGGGGGCCGAATCCAAAGGCTTCGAGGTCAGTTTCAACGCTCAGGTGACCGAAGCCTTCAGCCTGCGCGGCAGCTATTCCTACGCCCAGGCCGAGCTTACCGATCTGGCCGAACGACTGATCACCACGATCGAACCGCCCGGCTTCGGCACCGTCTATGTGGACGGCCAAGAGGGCGACCGCCTGCCCGGTTCGCCCGAATATCAGGCCAGCCTGTACGGCGAATATACATGGCCCATGGCCAACGGCCTGGACCTGGACTTCGCCTATGGCGCGACCTTCTCCGGCGATGTCCTGACCCGCACCGGCGGACGCGGCGGGGGCGTAACCCTGCCCGCCTATCAGATCCACAACGCCTCGGTCAGGCTCAGCCAGGCTGGCGCGGACTGGTCGGTGACGGCCTATGTCGACAACGTCTGGGACGAATATGCGGAGACCGGCGCCCGTTCGACCCCGCTGTCGAACCAGGTGCTGGCCGACGAGAACGGCGATCCGGTCTATGCGCGTAACTTCTTCACCAATGTGCTTCCGCCCCGGAAATTCGGCGTTCGATTCAGCAAGAAGTTCGGCCTTTAGAAGGCTGCGTGCGGAGCGGCCCGCACAGGCCGCTCCGCCGACGCGGAAAACTAGCTTTTCCGCCCTAAATTCCTATATGTTGTCGGCTTCGGCGCGGGCTGTCCCGCGTCGATTCGAGCACGGCCTCCGGGCCGCTCGCGTTCCCCGTCCCCCCCCGGGACTCCGAGCCGAAGATTTCATGACCGATCCGATTGCCGACATGCCCGAATACGGCGCTGATTCCATCAAGGTTCTCAAAGGCCTGGACGCGGTACGCAAACGCCCTGGCATGTATATCGGCGATACGGACGACGGGTCCGGCCTGCACCACATGGTCTATGAGGTGGTGGACAACGCCATCGACGAGGCTCTGGCCGGCCACGCCGACCTGGTCCAGGTCATCCTGAACACCGACGGATCGGTGACCGTGACCGACAACGGCCGCGGCATTCCAACCGGAATCCACGAAGGCGAAGGCGTCTCGGCGGCCGAGGTCATCATGACCCAGCTGCACGCCGGCGGTAAGTTCGATCAGAACTCCTACAAGGTCTCGGGCGGCCTGCACGGCGTGGGCGTGTCCGTCGTCAACGCCCTGTCCGACTGGCTGGAGTTGAAGATCTATCGCGACGGCAAGGCGCACCAGATGCGGTTCGAGCGCGGCGACACGGTCAAGTCGCTGGAGATCACCGGCGACGCCCCGATCCGCGAGGACACCGGCAAGCCGCTGAGCGGCACCGAAGTCACCTTCTATCCGTCGGTCACGACCTTCAGCCACATCGACTTCGACCTGAAGACGCTGGAACACCGGCTGCGTGAGCTGGCCTTCTTGAACTCGGGCGTGGTCATCAAGCTGTCGGACCATCGCGGCGCCGAGCCGGTCGAGATCCTGCTGCACTATGAGGGCGGCGTCGAAGCCTTCGTGCGCCACCTCGACAAGTCCAAGACGCCGATCCTGAAGGACGTCATCGTCATTCGCGGCAAGAAAGAAGGGATCGAGATCGATCTCGCCCTGTGGTGGAACGACTCCTACCACGAGACCATGTTGTGCTTCACCAACAACATCCCCCAGCGGGATGGCGGCACCCACCTGTCGGCCTTCCGCGCCAGCCTGACCCGCATAATGGGCGGCTATATCGAGAGCTCGGGCGCCGGCAAGAAGGAGAAGGTCTCGGTCACCGGCGAGGACGCCCGCGAGGGCCTGACCTGCGTCCTGTCCGTCAAGGTGCCCGATCCGAAATTCTCGTCGCAGACCAAGGACAAGCTGGTGTCGTCCGAGGTGCGCCCGGCCGTCGAGGGCCTGTGCTCCGAGGGCCTGTCGCAATGGTTCGAGGAACACCCGGTCGAGGCCAAACAGGTGGTCGCCAAGATCATTGAGGCCGCCTCCGCCCGTGAAGCCGCCCGCAAGGCCCGCGACCTGACCCGCCGCAAGTCGGCGCTGGAAATCAGCTCCCTGCCCGGCAAGCTGGCCGACTGCCAGGAACGCGACCCCGCCAAGTCCGAACTGTTCATCGTCGAGGGCGATTCCGCCGGCGGTTCGGCCAAGCAGGCGCGCAACCGCGAGAACCAGGCCGTCCTGCCCCTGCGCGGCAAGATCCTGAATGTTGAGCGCGCGCGGTTCGACCGGATGCTGTCGTCGGAACTGATCGGCACCCTGATCCTGGCCCTGGGCACCGGCATCGGCCGCGACGACTTCAACGCCGACAAGCTGCGCTATCACAAGATCATCCTGATGGCGGACGCCGACGTCGACGGCGCCCAAATCCGCACCCTGCTGCTGACCTTCTTCTATCGGCAGATGCCCGAACTGATCACGCGCGGCCACGTCTATATCGCCCAGC
>NZ_JAUSOE010000047.1 GCF_030656255.1 Brevundimonas sp.
GTGCGGCGGCGGGCTGATCAGGGTGGTGCCGGGCACGGCGTGGCGCATCCGCGCGATGAACTCGGTCACCTTGAATCCGGGCAGTTGCCCGCCCTCGCCGGGCTTGGCGCCCTGGGCCACCATGATCTCGATCTCGCGGCACTGGTTCAGATATTCGGCCGTGACGCCGAACCGGCCCGAGGCCACCTGCTTCACCGCCGAATTGGCGTCGTCGCCGTTGGCGCGCGGGTGATAGCGTTCCGGGTCCTCGCCGCCCTCGCCCGAGACCGAGCGGGCGCCGATGCGGTTCATGGCGATGTTCAGCGTCTCGTGCGCCTCGGGGCCAAGCGCGCCCAGGGACATGGCCTGGGTCAGGAAGCGGCGGCGGATGTCCGACACGCTCTCGACCTGATCGACCGGGATGGCGACGCCTTCGCGGAAGTCCAGCAGGTCGCGCAGGCTCAGGTCCGGCTGGTTGCGGACGGCTTCCGAGAACTGCTTGAAGCGGCGATAGTCGCCCCGGTTGCAGGCGTCCTGCAGCAGGTGGATGGTCTTGGCCTCGTGGGCGTGGGCCTCGCCGCCCGAACGGATCTTGAAGAAGCCGCCGATGGCAGGCGAGGGCTGGGCCTCGCCCCAGGCGACCTTGTGCCGCTTCATCGCCGCCTGCTCCAGACCGGCCAGACCGATGCCGGAAATGCGCGACGGGGCGCCGGGGAAGAATTCGGCCGTCAGGGCGCGCGACAGGCCCAGCACCTCGAATTCGCAGCCGCCGCGATAGGCGGAGATGACGCTGATCCCCTTGCGCGCCAGGGTCTTCAGCAGACCGGCCTCGATGCCCTTCTTGTAGTTCAGACAGGCGTCGCGCAGCGTCAGGCCAGGATACAGGCCCCGGTCCAGACGCTCCTGGAACAGGTCCTGGGCCAGCCAGGCGTTGACGGTGGTGGCGCCCACCCCGACCAGGACCGCGAACCCGTGCGGATCCAGGGTCTCGGCGGTGCGGACCACGATGGAACAGTAGGAGCGCAGACCCGCCTGGGTCAGGCGACCGTGAACCCCGGCGGTGGCCAGGATCATCGGCGCGGCCAGACGCGCCGCCGACCCTTGCTGGTCCGTCAGCACGATCAGGGCCGCGCCGTCGCGGGCGGCGGCCTCGGCCTCGTCCATGATCCGGTCCAGGGCGGCGCGCAGGCCGGCGCCCGACTTGTAGGCCTTGGGGGCCTCGTCCGAGGGAAGGTCATAGCTGCAGTCGATGACCACGGTCGAACCGGCCCCGACCGTCTCGACCATCCGCTCATACATGCCGTTGGTCAGGACGGGGCTGTCCAGCACGAAGACGTCGGTCTGGGCCGCCTCCTGGGCCAGGATATTGCCCAGGTTCTTGAACCGGGTCTTCAGGCTCATCGCCCCCGCTTCACGCAGCGGGTCGATCGGCGGGTTGGTCACCTGGCTGAAGTTCTGGCGGAAATAGTGCGACAGCGGGCGCGGCAGGGCCGACAGCACCGCCGGCGGGGCGTCGTCGCCCATGGAGCCCACAGCCTCTTTGCCGTCGCGCACCAGGGCGTCCAGCAGCAGGTCCAGATCTTCGCGGCTGTAGCCGGCGGCGATCTGGCGTCGCGTCAGGTCCTCGCCCGAGGTCGAGCGGGGCTCCGGTCCGGGGCCGATGATCGGCTCCAGATCCACCATATTGTCCAGCCACTCGGTATAGGGGTGGGCGGCGGACAGGGCGTCGATGGCCTCGTGCTCGTCGTACAGACGGCCGTGCTTCATATCGACGGCGATCAGCTTGCCGGGGCCGATGTGCAGGCGGCGCTTCACCCGGCTCTCGGGAATCGGCACCAGACCGGCTTCCGATCCGGCCATCAACAGACCGTCGACCGTCTCGACCGCGCGCAGGGGGCGCAGGCCGTTGCGGTCCTTGCCCGCCACGATCCAGCGACCGTCGGCGGCGCAGATCGCGGCCGGGCCGTCCCAGGGCTCCATGACCGCGTTGCAATAGGCGTAGAAGGCCCGGTGTTCGGGCGGCATGACCACGTCGTCCTTGGCCCAGGCCTCGGGGATCAGCAGGGCCTTGGCCATGGGGGCGGGACGACCGGCGTGGACCAGCACCTCCATGACATTGTCCAGGGCCGCCGAGTCCGACCCGCCCGGCTGGACCACCGGCTTCACCTCGCGGTCACGGTCGCCGAAGGCCTGGGCGGCCATGCGGATCTCGTGCGACTTCATCCAGTTCAGATTGCCCTTCAGCGTGTTGATCTCGCCGTTGTGGGCCATCATGCGGAAGGGCTGGGCCAGCTTCCATTCGGGGAAGGTGTTGGTCGAATAGCGCTGGTGGAAGACGGCGTAGGCCGAGACGAAGCGTGGATCTTCCAGGTCGGGATACAGGTTGCCCAGCAGTTCGGCCCGCACCATGCCCTTGTAGGCGATGGAGCGCGCGGACAGGGTGCAGATATAGACGGCGGCCAGGTTCTCGGTCTTGACCGTCTTTTCGATGCGGCGGCGGCAGAGATACAGCTCGCGCTCCAGCGCCTCGCCGTCCAGCGGCTGACCGGCGTCGTCCAGCGGCGGGGCCAGCATGATCTGTTCGATCTCGGGCCGGGTCGCCCCGGCCTTGGTCCCCACGACCGACAGGTCGATGGGGGTCTGACGCCAGCCATAGATCCAGAAGCCGGCGCGCAGGGCCTCGGTCTCGACGATGGCGCGGGCGCGGTCCTGGGCGCCCAGATCGGTGCGCGGCAGGAAGACCTGGCCGACGCAGATCGGGCCGGGACGCAGGGATTGGCCGATGGAGGCCACTTGGTCGGCGAAGAAGCCCTGGGGCAATTCGGCCATGATGCCGGCCCCGTCGCCCGATAGGCCGTCCGGATCGACCGCGCCCCGGTGGGCCACGGCCTTCAGGCTGCGGATCGCATATTCGACCACGTCGCGGCGCGGCGTGCCGTCGATGGAACAGACCAAGCCCACGCCGCAGGCGTCGCGCTCGGAGGCGCGGTCATAGGCGTGGCCGGCTTCCAGGCGGTCGCGGGTCTCATTGTACTTGGTCAGCCAGGTCATGCCGCGACCTCCTCGGTGCGGGTCTTGAAGTAACGGTCGATCTCGGCGGCGGCGTCCTGGCCTTCGCGCACGGCCCAGACGACCAGGGAGGCGCCGCGCACCGCGTCGCCGGCGGCGAACACGCCGGGCAGGCTGGTGGCGAAGCTGACGGAACCGACCCGGATGGTGCCGTCGTCGCGCAGGCGCAGATCGGGCTCATGCGCCGCGAACGGCTCGGGCGAAAAGCCCAGGGCCTCGATGACGATATCGGCCGGGATGTCGAAGTCGGCGCCGGGCACGGGCACGATGTCGCGCCGCTCGCCGGGGGCCGCCTCGGTCAGTTGCATCCGCGCGGCGCGCACGCCGGTGACGCGGTCGCCTTGCGACAGCAGGGCCTTGGGCGCGCCCAGCCATTCGAAGACGACGCCTTCCTCCTCGGCGTTGACCACTTCACGGGCCGAGCCGGGCATGTTCTCGCGGTCGCGGCGATACAGGCAGGTGACGGAGGCCGCGCCCTGGCGGACGGCGGTGCGGACGCAGTCCATGGCGGTGTCGCCGCCGCCGATCACCACCACTCGCTTGCCGCGCGCCTCGTGCCAGCCGTCTTCCTCGGCGTCGCCCAGGTCGCGCCGGTTCTGATGCGTCAGATAGGACAGGGCCGCGACCGTCGAATCCGGGCCCCGGCCCGGCGCCGACAGGATACGCGGCTGATAGACCCCCATGGCCAGCAGGACCACGTCATGGCGCTGGCGCAGTTCGCTCAGGGTCACGTCCTTGCCGATCTCGCAGCCCAGCACGAACTGGACCCCGCCCTCAGCCAGGCGGTCCACGCGCCGCTGGACGACGTGTTTCTCCAGCTTGAAGCCGGGGATGCCGTAGATCAGCAGGCCGCCGGCCCGGTCGTGGCGGTCATAGACCGTGACCTGATAGCCTTCGCTGCGCAGACGGTCGGCGGCGGCCATGCCGGCTGGCCCGGCGCCGACGATCCCGACGGTCTCGCCGCGTTCTGCCGCCGGACGGATCGGTTCGACCCAGCCCTTTTCCCAGGCCTGATCGCCCAGCCAGGCCTCGACCGAGCCGATGGTCACGGCGTCCCAGCCGGACTGGTTCAGGGTGCAGGCGCCCTCGCACAGCCGGTCCTGCGGGCAGATGCGACCGCAGATTTCGGGCATGGTCGAGGTCAGGGACGACACCCGCCAGGCCTCGCGCGCCTCGTTCTCGGCCGACAGCCGCAGCCAGTCGGGAATGTTGTTCTGAAGCGGACAGGCGTTCTGGCAGAACGGCACGCCGCAGTCGGTGCAGCGCGACGCCTGTTTCTCGGCCGTCTCGGTCGAGGGCGGAATCGTGATCTCGCCGAACCCGCGTGCGCGCAGTTCGGCTGTGGCCTTCGAGAGGCGGCGTGGTTCGACGACGAAAGTCCCGCCTTGCTTCAGGGTCTTGTGCATGCCGCGCTTATGCCGCGAATGGTCCGGTCTAGGCAAATATTATTGCTGAGACCCGGTCGCAGCCGCTCAAGTTGCAATAAACATCCTGATACTGCCAAATGCGAGACAGCAAAGTGCGCTATCGGCGAGGTTGGGGAAACAGGTTTCAAGCGTTCCAATCTCTGCCGGAACCTCCCCGGCTCGTGGTCGTTGGCTTCCCATTCTAATTTCTCAAGGGAACCGCCATGCCGCGATGGACCACGCCGAGCGGATGGGGTGGGTGGCTGACCCTCCTCCTGGGCCTGTTGATTCTTCTGATCGGCGGCATTCTCGCCGTCGGCGGCGTTCAGCTGCTGAGCCTGGGCGGTTCCTGGTATTATCTGGTCGTGGGCCTGATGCTGATCGTCGCCGGCGCCCTGCTGGTGTTGCGGGATGTCAGGGGCGCGTGGGTCTATGGCGCCGCCTTCCTTTTCACCCTCGTGTGGGCCTTGTGGGAAACGGGTCTGGACGGCTGGGCCCTGGTGCCCCGGCTGGTCGGCCCTCTGGTCTTGATGGCCCTGGTTCTGGCGACTCTGCCGGTGCTGAAGCCGCGCGGCGGCAAGCGGTTGGCCGGGGGCGGCGCCCTGGGGCTGGCGGTTCTGACCGTCGTGTTCGGGTTTGCAGTCGCCCAGGCCAACCAGGCCCGGATCGAGAACCGGCTGCCGGGCGCACGCGGCGCCTATAATGATCCGGCCCTGCTGAAAACCGGCGCCGACTGGCCCGCCTGGGGCGGCACCGACAGCGCCCAGCGCTATTCCCCGCTGACCCAGATCAACAAGGACAATGTCGGTCGGCTCGAACGCGCCTGGACCTTCCGCACCGGCGATCTGCCGGAAGAGCGTTGGGGCGCCGAGACCACGCCGTTGAAGATCGGGAACACCGTCTATCTCTGTTCCGCGCGCAACAAGCTGTTCGCACTGGACGCCGCGACCGGTCAGCAGAAATGGGCCTATGATCCGCAGGTCGCGGACGAGAACATCCCCTATACGGCCGCCTGCCGGGGCGTGACCTATCATGTGCGCGCCGACGCCCAACCGGCCCAGCCCTGCGCGACCAAGATCATCGAAGGCACGCTGGACGGCCGTATCATCGCCGTCGACGCCCAGACCGGCCGGCCTTGCCCGGCCTTCGGTCAGAACGGCGCCGTGGACATCAAGCGCGGCATGGGCGACCCCTATCCCGGCATGGTGTCGATCACCTCGCCGCCGGTCATCGTGCGGGGCGTGATCGTCACCGGGCATCAGGTGCTGGACGGCCAGAAACGATGGAACGCCTCAGGCGTGATCCAGGGCTTCGACGTCGAAACCGGCGAACTCCGCTTCGCCTGGGACATGATGCGTCCGGACCGCACTGGCCTGCCGCCCGAGGGCGAAACCTATACGCCGGGCACGCCCAATATGTGGACCACGGCCACGGGGGACGAGGCCCTGGGCCTGGTCTATCTGCCGATGGGCAATTCGTCGGCCGACTACTGGTCCAGCTCGCGCCGCCCGCAGGAGAATGAATACTCCACCGCCCTGGTCGCGCTCGACGTGACGACGGGCAAGCCGCGTTGGCATTTCCAGACGGTCCACAAGGACGTCTGGGACTTCGACCTGGGCTCTCAGGCGACCTTGATCGACTATCCCACGGGCGGCGGCGTCGTGCCGGCCCTGCTGCTGCCCACCAAACAGGGCGACATGTATGTGTTCAACCGCGCCACGGGCCAGTTGCTGCACGGGATCGAGGAACGCCCGGTCCCGACCACGGGCGGCACCGAACAGGGCCAGCGCGCGCCGACCCAGCCGTTCTCGCTGTTCGCCACCCTGCGTAAGCCGAACCTCGAAGAGCGCGACATGTGGGGCATGTCCCCCATTGATCAGATGATGTGCCGCATCAACTTCAAGAAGGCGAACTACCAGGGCTACTACACCCCGCCCTCGACCAATCACTACATCAACTATCCGGGCTACAATGGCGGTTCGGACTGGGGCGGCGTGGCCGTCGATCCGGTGCGGGGCGTGATCATCGCCAACTACAATGATATGCCCAACTACAACCGGCTGGTGCCGCGCGAAGAGGCGAACGAGGCGGGCTGGTTCCCCCGAGACGACCCGCGCTACATCGAGCAGCAGAAGCAGCTGGCCCTGCGCGGCGGCAGCCTGTCCAAGGGCGAGGGCGCCGGCGACCCGCAGATCGGCGTGCCCTACGCCATCGACGTCAACGCCGGCTGGCGCGTGAAGTGGACGGGCCTGCTGTGCAAGGAGCCTCCGTACGGCGGCATCACGGCCATCGACATGCGCTCGGGCCAGACCCTGTGGGACCGGCCGTTCGGCACGGCGCGCAAGAACGGGCCGTGGGGCATCCCCTCGCACCTGCCGCTGGAGATCGGCACGCCGAACAACGGCGGATCGGTGGTTACGGCCGGCGGTCTGATCTTCATCGCCGCCGCCACCGACGACCTGATCCGGGCCATCGACATCGAGACGGGCGAGACGGTCTGGTCCGACGTCCTGCCGGCCGGCGGCCAGGCCAATCCGATGATCTATGAGCAGAGCGGCCGCCAGTATCTGGTGATCATGGCGGGCGGCCACCACTTCATGGAGACGCCGCGGGGCGACTACGTCATCGCTTACGCTTTGCCGCAACGGGGCTAGTCAGGCCTCAAAGGCTGGCGCCGATGATGTCCATCGTGCGCGCCAGCCGCTCTTGGTCGATGCGGCCAAGGCGGGTGGCCACGGCCACGTCGATGGCGGCGATCTTGGCGGGTCGGACGACGGACGGCGCGGGCAGCCCGGCGTCGGCATAACTGTCGCCGAACGACACATCGTCAGCCCACGGCCTGTTGTCGGCGCTGGTGATCATGACGACCCACAACAGCCTGTCTCCATCACCCAGCGGGCCGTCGGAGACGACCAGGGCAGGGCGATGCTGGCGGGTGCTGCGGTCGGTGTAGGGGAAGGGGACGCGGACGACGTCGCCGCGCTCAAAGTCCGGCATAAGCCTTGCGATCCGCGTCGCTGTCCCATTCGTCGAACGCTGCGAACGGATCTTCAGCCGGCGCCTTGCGAGCCTTGCGCAGGATTACCCGGTCGCCGTCCAGATCGTATTGCAGTTCATCGCCGTCCTGCAGGCTCAGCGCGGCGCGCACGGCCTGGGGGATGGTCGTCTGGGCCTTGGATGTCAGGCGGCTCTTGATCATGCAATGAAGGTAAGGAGTTTCCTTACCGACGGCAAGTCAGGGTCTGATCTGGCCCTGGCCGCGCACCACGTATTTGTAGGTGGTCAGCTGTTCCGCCCCCACCGGGCCCCGCGCATGCAGGCGGGCGGTGGATATGCCGATCTCGCCGCCAAAGCCGAACTCGCCGCCGTCGGCGAACTGGGTCGAGGCGTTGATCAGGACGATGGCGCTGTCCACCCGCGCCGCAAACCGTTCGGCGGCGTCGGCGTCGGTGGTGATGATCGCCTCGGTGTGGCCCGAGCCGTAGCGGGCGATATGGTCGGTCGCGCCGTCCAGGTCATCGACGATCCGCACGGCCAGGATGGGCGCCAGATATTCGGTGGTCCAGTCGGCGTCCGTGGCCGGGATCATGGCGGGGACCAGGGCCACAGCCTCGGCGTCGCCGCGCAGTTCGCATCCGGCGGCGATCAGGTCGGCGGCGACGGCCGGCAGCAGGCGTTCCGCCCCCGCCCGATCCACCAGCAGGGTCTCGGTGGCGCCGCAGACCGACACCCGCCGCATCTTGGCGTTCACCACCACGGCCCGCGCGACCTCCAGATCGGCGGCTTCGTGCAGATAGGTGTGGTTCAGCCCCTCCAGATGGCTGAGCACCGCCACCCTGGCCTCGGCCTGGACGCGGGCGACCAGGCTCTTGCCCCCGCGCGGAATGATGACGTCGATGGCGCCGTCCAGCCCGGTCAGCATCAACCCCACCGCCGCGCGGTCGGGCGTGTCCACCAGTTGCACCGCATCGCCGGGCAGGCCGGCTTCGTCCAGAGCTTCCGCGATCAGGCCTGCGATGGCCAGCGACGAGTGCAGACAATCCGAGCCGCAGCGCAGAATGGCCGCATTGCCCGAACGGATGCACAGGGCGGCGGCGTCGGCGGTGACATTGGGCCGGCTCTCATAGATGACGCCCAGCACGCCGATGGGGGTGCGGACCCGGGCGATGTCCAGGCCGTTGGCAGGCGTCCAGCGTTCGGTCTCGACGCCCAGGGGGTCGGCCACGGCGGCGATGGTCGCCACGGCCTGGGCCATGCCGGCGACGCGGGCGGGCGTCAGCGCCAGCCGGTCGATCAGGGCCTCGGTCATGCCGTTGGTGCGGGCGGCCTCCACGTCCTGGGCGTTGGCGGCCAGGATCTCTGCCTCGGCCGCCGTCAGTTTTTGCGCCAGCACCTCGAGCGCGCGGGTGCGGGCGGCGGCCGGCGCGTCACGCAGGGCGGCGGCGGCGGCGCGGGCGCGCTGGCCTAGGTCGAGCATTCGGGTCTCAAGATCGGTCATCGGTCGTCCAGAACCATGTCGTCACGGTGGATCAGAACCGAGGCGCCGCGATAGCCGAGGATGGCCTCGATCTCGTCGCTGCGGCGGCCCCGGATGCGGGCGGCCTCGTCGGCGGCGTAGGCGGCCAGGCCCACGCCGACGGCCCGGCCCTCGGCGTCGGTCAGGCGCACGCAGTCGCCCTTTTCGAAATCTCCGTTTACGGCCGTCACCCCGGCGGGCAGCAGGCTCTTGCCCGCCTTCAGCGCCGTGACGGCGCCTCCGTCCAGCGTCAGGGCTCCGGCCGGCGACAGGCTGCCGGCGATCCACTGCTTGTAGGCGGCCATGGGGCCGTCAGGGGCGGTGATCAGGGTGGCGCGCGCGCCGCCGCGGATGGCGCTCAGCGGCGACAGGGTCTGGCCCGAGGCGATGATGGTGGCGCATCCGGCCGAGCGGGCGATCTGGGCCGCCGCCAGCTTGGTCGCCATGCCGCCGGTGCCGACCCCCGCCTGGGTGTTGGCGCCCCCGCCCATGGCCAGGATATCGGGGCTCAAGGTCTCGATCAGGGGCAGGTGGGCGGCGGTCGGGTCTCGGCGCGGATCGGCGGTATAGAGGCCGTCCACGTCCGACAGCAGGATCAGCAGATCGGCCCGCGCCAACTGGGCCGTTCGCGCCGCCAGCCGGTCGTTGTCGCCATAGCGGATCTCTTCCGTCGCGACGGTGTCGTTCTCGTTGACGACGGGAATGACCCCGTGCCCCAGCAGGGCCTCGACCGTGGCGCGGGCGTTCAGCCAGCGGCGGCGCCGTTCGGTGTCGTCGCGCGTCAGCAGCACCTGGCCGACCACCAGGTCGTGGGGCGCCAGGGCTTCGGACCAAGCGGCCATCAGTAACGACTGCCCGACCGACGCAGCCGCCTGCTTGTCTTCCAATCGCGCGCCTAGCTTGGGCAGCCGCCCCCGACCCAGGGCGATGGAGCCGGACGAGACCACGATGACCTCACGCCCCTCGGCCTTCAGCGCGGCCAGATCCGACGCCACGGCCGCCAGCCAGTCGCGCGTCGGCCGCCGCGTCTCGGCGTCGATCAGCAGCGAGGATCCGATCTTGACCACGACGCGCCGCGCCGCCCTCAGGGCCGACGCGGCGTCGGCGGCGGAGTCTGGGCGCGGGGGGAGGGCGGCGGCCTGGGACATGAAGGTTTCTCTAACGCGACTGTTCGGGCTTGTCTCTTGCCGTATCCGCCGCCACAGCAGGCGAATGATGGAATCCCTTTCCCCGATCGCCGCCGGCGCCCTGGGCAGTCTGGCGGCGGGCATGATGACGGCGGTGGGCGCGGCGCCCATGCTGTTCGTCAAACGGCCGGGACAACAGACCCAGAGCGTGCTGCTGGGCTTCGCCGCCGGGGTCATGCTGGCGGCGTCGTTCTTTTCGCTGATCATTCCGGGCGTCGATGTGCTTCAGGCCGGGGGCGCGTCCCAGGCCTGGGCGGCGGGGACCATGGCGGCGGCGGTGCTGATCGGGGCGACGGCCATCGGGCTGATGAACCGGTTCGCGCCGGTGGACATGCTGGCCATCGGCCCGGCCCAGTCGAAACATCTGGCGCGGCGCATCTGGCTGTTCATCATCGCCATCACCCTGCACAACTTCCCCGAAGGCTCGGCCGTCGGCGTCAGTTTCGGTGGCGGCGACATGCAACAGGGCCTGGCCACCGCCCTGGGCATCGGCATCCAGAACATGCCTGAAGGCCTGGCCGTCTCGGCCGCCATGGCGTCGCTGGGCTATGGCCGCGGGGCCGCCTTCCTGGGCGCGCTGGCCTCCGGGCTGGTCGAGCCTGTCGGCGGTCTGATCGGAGCCGGGGTGGTGGGGATGCTGCCCGGCGCCCTGCCGTGGGGCCTGGGCCTGGCGGCCGGCGCCATGATCTATGTCGTCACCGCCGAGATCATTCCCCAGACCCGCGAACAGTCCAAGGGCGACGGCTCGATGATCGGTCTGATGATCGGCCTGGTGGGCATGATGTTCCTGGACATCGCCCTGGGTTGAGGGCCGGCCGGTCGGCGGCGGCGGTTCAGTTACATCATTTACATCCGGCCCGGGTCTGGACGGGGACGTGCGCCAGAGGTTAGGCCACATGCCTCCCCGGCCTGATCCGTCCGATCTCGCCGAACGATCTTCCGCCCGACCTTCCGAAGGAGCGCCCCATGAAGACGCGACCTGTAAAACCTTCGGCTTCCCGTCGAAACTTCTTGTCTGGCCTCGGGCTACTCGCCCTGATGGGCGCCGGAGTCTTCCCCATGCCTGCTACCGCCGAAACCGCCCGCGCCGTTCAGCGTCACCGCCAGCGGATCGAAGATCTGATCGCGGCCATGACCGTGGAGGAGAAGGCGGGCCAGCTGAACCTGCTGGCTGACCCGTTCCGCTGGATGCCCACGGCGGTCAATCCGCTGGACGGCACGGGGGACCCCGCGCGCGTCACCGCCATGATCCGCGAAGGCAAGGTCGGCAGCCTGTTCAACGGCATCGGCGCCGAGACCGGCCGCCGCATCCAGCAGGTGGCGATGGAGGAAAGCCGGCTGAAGATCCCGCTGCTGTTCGCGGCTGACGTGATCCACGGCCTGTCCACCATCTTCCCCGTGCCCCTGGCCGAGGCTGCGGCCTTCGACACCCAGCTGGCCTATCGCACCGCCCGCGCCGCCGCCGTCGAGACGGCCGCCTCGGCCGTGCACCAGACCTACGCCCCCATGGTGGACGTGGCCCGCGACCAACGCTGGGGCCGCAATGTCGAAGGCGCCGGCGAGGACGTGCTGCTGAACAACCTGCTGGCCGCCGCTCGGGTGCGCGGCTTCCAGGGCGACAAGGGACTGGACGACCGCGACGCCGTCCTGGCCACCGCCAAACACATGGCCGCCTATTCGGGCGCCATCGGCGGGGTCGAGTACAACACCACCGACATGAGCGAACAGACGCTGCGCGGGGTCTATCTGCCGCCGTTCAAGGCCTCGGTGGACGCCGGCGCCCTGTCGATCATGAGCGCCTTCAACGACGTCAACGGCGTGCCCGCCTCGGGCAGCCGCAAACTGCTGACCGACATCCTGCGCGGCGAATGGGGCTTCGAGGGCTTCGTCGTCTCCGACTACACCTCCGAACAGGAACTGGTGGCCCACGGCTTCGCCGAGGACGGCCGCGACGCGGCTCGCATCGCCTTCAACGCCGGGGTGGATGTGTCCATGGTGTCGGGCCTCTATCTCGAACACCTGCCCAGCCTGGTGGCGAGCGGCGAAGTGTCGATGGCCCGGCTGGACGAGGCGGTGCGCCGCCTCTTGACCACCAAGGCGGCCCTGGGCCTGTTCGACGATCCCTATCGCGGCACGGACCCCGTGCGTGAAAAGGCCGTGGTCGGATCGCGCGACCATATCGCCCTGTCGCGCGAGGCGGGCCGCAAGTCGGTGGTTCTGCTGAAGAACGACAACCAGCTTCTGCCGCTGAACAAAAGCCAGAAGATCGCCCTGGTCGGCCCGTTCGCCGACGACGTGGACAATGTCTGGGGACCGTGGACCATCTGGGGCGCGCCCGAGCGTCGCGTCTCGCTGGAGGCCGGTTTCCGCGCCGCCATGACCGATCCGCAAGCCCTGACCGTCGCGCGCGGCTCGGGCATTGAGACCCCGCTAGACGGCGGCATCGACGAGGCCGTTCGCGCGGCCGCAAACGCTGACGTCATCGTCCTGGCCATCGGCGAGAGCCAGAAGATGTCGGGCGAGGCCCAGTCGCGCACCGAGATCGTCGTCCCGGCCCCGCAACAGGCCCTGGTCGACGCCATGGCCGCGCTGAACAAGCCCATGGTCATCCTGCTGCGCAATGGCCGGGCCCTGGCGCTGGAGGGCAATGTCAAGAACGCCCAGGCCATCGTCGTCACCTGGTTCCTGGGCGAGCAGATGGGCAACGCCGTCGCCGACGTCGTCTTCGGCGACCACGGTCCCTCGGCCCGCCTGCCGATCAGCTTCCCGCACAAATCGGGTCAGCAGCCCTATTCCTACGACCACAAGAACACCGGCCGTCCGGCCAACCCGGACATGCCGATCGAGGAATACAAGGCCCGCTATCGCGAGACGACCAATACGGCCCTGTATCCGTTCGGCTACGGCCTGACCTATGGCGACGTCGCCTATGGTCCCGTCGAGATGGCGAGCAATGAACTGGCCTGGGCCGGGACGCTGGAGGTGGCCGTGACCGTCACCAACCAGGGCGCCCATGTCGCCGAGGAACTGGTGCAGCTCTATATCCACGACCGGGTCGCCAGCCTGACCCAGCCGGGGCGGCTGCTGAAGGACTTCAAGCGGGTGACGCTGCGACCGGGCCAGAGCGAGACGGTGCGTTTCACGCTGAACGCCCGCCAGCTGGGCTTCATCGGCGAGGACAACACCTATCGGATCGAGCCCGGCCTGTTCGATCTGTGGCTGGCCCCCCATGCCCAGGGCGGTTCGGCGGCCCAGTTCCGTCTGGTCGGCCCGGCTTAGGATGCGGATGGTCGTTGACCCGGCGCACGGCAGGGCTTAACGACCCCGCCGTTTGTCTTCCGCCTCCATATGGGCGGGATTCGTGTGTAGGAGCGCGCCCATGACGACCAAGCTACTTCCGGGCGCCACTGGCGTCCTCGCGCTCGCCGACGGCACGATCCTGCTGGTGATCGGCGTCGGCGCGGTCGGCTCGGCCCTGGGCGAGGTGGTCTTCAACACCGCCATGACCGGCTATCAGGAAATCCTGACCGACCCGTCCTATATGAGCCAGATCCTGGCCTTCACCTTCCCGCACGTCGGCAACACCGGCACGAACGTCGAAGACATCGAACAGATGGGCGGCGGTTCGGACACCTCGGCGCGGGGCGCCATCTTCCGCGACGTGCCGACCGATCCGGCCAACTATCGCTCGGATGCGAGCTTCGACGACTGGATGAAGCGGCGCGGCGTCGTCGGCCTGGCCGGCGTGGACACCCGCGCCCTGACCAAGATCATCCGCGACAAGGGCGCCCCCCACGCGGTCATCGCCCATAATCCGGACGGCCAGTTCGACCTGGACGCCCTGGTGGCGCAGGCCGGCGCCTGGACCGGCCTGGTCGGCCTGGACCTGGCCAAGCCCGCCTCGACGCTTCAGGCGTTTGAATGGGACGAGGGCCTGTGGGAATGGCCGGAAGGCCACCCCAAGACCCAGGGCCGCAAGGCCGTGGTCGTCATCGACTATGGGGTGAAGCGCAACATCCTGCGCGCCCTGGCCTCGACCGGCGCCAGGATCACCGTGGTCCCGGCCACGACGACGGCGGAAGAGGTTCTGGCCCGCAATCCCGATGGCGTCGTTCTGTCGAACGGTCCAGGCGATCCGGCCGCGACCGGCGAATACGCCGTGCCTGAGATCCAGAAACTGGTCGCCAGCGGCAAGCCCCTGATGGGCATCTGCCTGGGTCACCAGATGCTGGCCCTGGCCCTGGGCGCCAAGACGGTGAAGATGGAACAGGGCCACCACGGCGCCAACCATCCGGTCAAGGACCTGACCACCGGCAAGGTCGAGATCGTGTCGATGAACCACGGCTTCACCGTGGATCGCGACAGCCTGCCGGACGCCGTCACCGAAACCCACGTCAGCCTGTTCGACGGCACCAACTGCGGCATAGCGGTCAAGGACAAGCCGATCTTCAGCGTCCAGCACCACCCCGAGGCCTCGCCCGGGCCGGCCGACAGCCTGTATCTGTTTGACCGGTTCGCCGACCTGATGGGCCCGCGCTGACGCCATGAAACAGGGGGCGGTCCGGTCGGACTATCTGGACTGGCTGGCCCAGGCGCTGGAGGTCGGACGTCGGACCGAGCCCCTGCCCGACGGGGATGCGGTAGTCGGCTACGCTACCGGATACGACGCCGCCGACATCGCCCCCTTCGTCCTGTCCCTGCGGGCGGTGTTCGACGGCCCGGTCGCCCTGGTGGTGGACGCCGACGCCGGACTACGCGCCTTCCTGGCCCAGAATAATGTGACCGCCGTCGATGCGCCCGTCTGGCGCGGCTGGGCGCCTCATCCAGTGATGCAGAGGTTCGTGGCCTTCGCCGGCCTGCTGGGCGACCGGCCCGGCGCGGCCCTGGCCTGCGACGTGCGCGACGTCATCTTCCAGGCCGCGCCCTTTTCGCCCGCGCCGCACGGACTGGAAGCCTTCATCGAGGCCGAGACGCCCCTGGCCGACCACGGCTTCAACATGAAATATCTGCGCGCCCTGTTCGGCGAGGCCCAGGCCGCGCAGCTGGGCGACAAACCCTGTCTGTGCGTCGGGACGGTGTTGGGGCCGCGGGCCGAGATCGCGCGTCTGTCGCGGTTGATCCTGTCCCTGGCGGCCACGCCCCGGTCCGAGATCGGCGGCGCCTTCGGCGCCGACCAGGCGGCCTTCAACATGGCTATTCATCAGGGGCTGATTGCCGCGACGCTCCGGCCCAACTACGGCCGGGTGGCGACCCTGGGCCTGACGCCCGGCGAGGCTTTGAGCTTCCGCGACGGACAGGTGGTCAATCCCGACGGGACCGTCAGTCCCATCGTCCACCAGCAAGACCGCCACCCGCATCTGGACATGGCCGTCCACGACCTCTGGGGCGGCGGACTGGAACACCGCAAACGGGTTCGCCCCAAGTCGGCCGGCCAGAAACTGGCCAAGCTGACGGCGTCGCTGCGCCGCCGCACGCCGGAACTGCGTTAGGGCGTTTATCTAGGGCAGAGGCGCGAAACTCTTGTCTTCGCGCAGGGCGCTGGCCTTCTGCACCGCCATGGGGGCGGCGTGCAGCCAGTAGTCGGCGTCGTCGAGCCTCTGCTCGCGGCGACGTTCCTGGCCGCGCATCCGTCTCAGGGCGGCGTTTTCCAGAAGGCGTGCGTGCAGGGCGCGGGGCGTCGGTTCAGAGATGGCGGAAGAGCCGGGGACAGCGACGAGATCGGGGCCTTGGGGCTCCACCGCCGGACGGGCGATGGCGATGAACATGAACCACTCATGGGATGGGGAGAAGGGGCGCTTCTGCACCAGGGGGTCTGTGGATGAACCACTCCCTCTGTGGATAGTTCCCGAGCGTGTTCGAAAAAAGGTCCGTGAATCGAAAGGCTTGCTGCCGCAATCCGGTCAAAAGGCTTGTGGGTTGATTAACCGTGGTCGGAGGGATTGTAGGGGCGGCCGTTTCGCACGCTTGCAGGTCTGACCGTCAGTCTGATTCCCCACCCTGTTTTGACGCTGATCTGCTTTCGTCATTCCGGGCGCAGCGTAGCGGAGACCCGGAACCCAGCGGCGCCGAAGGCGAAATCCATCGGCCGCTTGATGTTCATCGATCTCGCACGCGACAGGTTCGCGCTCTCGCGCGCCGCTGGGTTCCGGGTCTTCGGGCCAAGCGGCCCTCGCCCGGAATGACGAAAGGAAGGAGCGGCGGCGCTGCGGCGCACTCGCCAGCAAACGCCTTGAAACCCGGTGGCAGTCCCTAGGGGAGTCGAACCCCTCTTTTCAGGTTGAAAACCTGACGTCCTAACCGATAGACGAAGGGACCGCGGCCGGGGCGGCGCATTTGCCCCGGTTCGGCCCCCTCTGCAAGCAAAAAATCAGGCGGCCTCGGCCTTGGCCGGGATCACGGCGTCCAGGGCGGGGAAGAGGTCGGCGATCAGGTCCTCGACATGCTCCAGCCCGACCGACAGCCGCACCAGGCCGTCGCTTATGCCGGCCGTGGCGCGTTGCTCCGGGGTCATGGCGGCATGGGTCATGGTGGCGGGGTGGGCGATCAGGCTTTCGACACCGCCCAGGGATTCCGCCAGGGTGAAGATCTCCAGCGCCTCGACCAGGTTACGCACGGCCTCGGTCCCGCCTTCCAGCTCGAAGCTGAGCATGGCGCCCGGGCCCGCCTGTTGCGCGGCGACCAGGGCGTGGTTGGGGTGGGACGCCAGGCCGGGATAGTGGACCACCTTGACCGCCGGGTGGGCGGCCAGCCGTTCGGCGATCTTGCCCGCTGTGGCCTGTTGCCGCTCGATACGGGCGAACAGGGTCCGGACCCCGCGCAGGGTCAGGTAGGCGTCGAAGGGCGAGCCGGTCACGCCGGTGCAGTTGGCCCACCAGGCCAGGGTCTGGTGATCCTCGGCGTCGGCCGAGATAACGGCGCCGCCGACCACGTCGGAGTGGCCGTTGATGAACTTGGTGGTCGAGTGGACGACGAAGTCGGCGCCCAGCTTGATCGGGTTCTGCAGCGCCGGCGACAGGAAGGTGTTGTCGCACACCACCTTGGCCCCGGCCGCATGGGCGCGGGCGCAGATGTCGGCCACGTCCACCAGTCGCAGCAGGGGGTTGGACGGGGTCTCGACCAGCACCAGTTTGGGCTTCAGCGCCAGGGCGGCTTCGAAGGCTTCCGGATCGCCCTGATCGACCAGCAGCAGGTCGAAATGGCCCTTCTTGGCGCGGGCGTTCAGCAGGCGACAGGTGCCGCCGTAACAGTCGTGCGGGGCGATCAGCAGGTCGCCCGGCTCCAGCAGGGCCAGGGGCAGATCGACCGCCGCCATGCCGGTTGCGGTGATGACGCAGCCCGCGCCGCTCTCCAACTCGGCCAGGGTCTCGGCCAGGACATCGCGCGTGGGATTGCCCGAGCGGCTGTAGTCGTACTTCCGCTTCTGCTCGAAGCCGGCGAAGGAATAGTTGGACGACAGATACAGCGGCGGCATGACTGCGCCGTGGGCCGTGTCCGTATCCACGCCCGTGCGGGCGGCGATGGTGTGCGGGTCGGCAGGGCGGCGGGCAGTCATGCTTTGATGTCCTTGAAAGCGGCGCGGAGGATGTCGCCGACGAAGGCGTCCTCCTTTAGAAAGGCGTCGTGGCCATACAGGGAGGGGGCTTCAACGAAGCGCCACAGGGTCGGCAACCGCGCGGCCAGTTCGCGGATGTCGTCGATCGGCACCAGCCGGTCGGAGGTGAAGCCGATCAGGGTGACGGGGGTGGTGATGGCCTCGGGCGTCACGCTGTGCCGGTCCAGAGAATCGGACATCGACAGCCAGCGCGCCGGGGTGGTGTGGGTGCGGTAGGCCTGGCCCCGCGCCGTCAGATAATCGCAAACGGGATAGGCGCCGCCGACGGCGTCGGGCGCGGTGGTCTCGAACCGGTCATTGAACTCTTCGGCCGTGCGATAGGTGGTCATGGCCAGTTCGCGGGCCAAGGCGACGCCTTCCTCGGGGCGGCCGGCGGCGACGGCGAACTGAAGGATGCGGCGCTGGATGCCGCGCCAGGCGGTGGCCTGGGGGTGGGCGCGGTGGGCGGCCGAGACGACGATCAACTGCTCGGCCCAGTCGGGATACAGTTCAGCAAAGGCCAGGCCGACCATGCCGCCGTAGGAACAGCCGACGAAGGCCGCGACCCGCTCGATCTTCAGATGGTTCAGCACCAGGGCCAGCAGACGCGCCTGGTCGTGGGTGGTGATGGTGACGGGGGTGTCGGAAAACTCCGCGCCGGGCGCGAAATCGACGGCCAGAACCTGGAACCGGCTCAGGTCGATGGGGCCGCGCACCGACACGGCGCCGGACCACCAGCCCAGGCCGTTGGTCTCGGTGCGGTGCACGAACCGTCCGGCCGAAATCCCGCCGGCGACGACGACGACGGGGGCGCCGGCGCGGCCGTGGATGCGGCCCACGATATTGGGCTGGTTCAGTTTTTCGCCCGATGCCAGGCGGAAGTCGGCGGGAATGGAGACGATGACGTCGCGGGCGCCGCCGCGTTCACGAACGGGCGCAGCCGACGGCGCGGGCCGACAGGCGGGGTCTTCAAGCAGGGATGTTTCAGCCAGGGTCATCTATCGTTTTCCGCATCGGTCTCGCCTCAGCAAGGCTCGATGCGGTGACAGATCGTGGAGCGTCGACTCGACCGATGCTCCACTCATCTCTCGCGACCCCGAAGGACCCCGCAGGAGTTGGCACCGTTTCGGGTCGTGAAACCCGATGGTTGCCCCGGCGTCAAAGGGCCTAATCCCTCAGCCGGTCTTGATGAGTGACTTTACGTTGATCAAAGCTACGGCGCCGGTCAAGCGAAAAATTCGACCCTACGGGACGTACGGCGCGGTTCGAATAGGTCTGAAACGGACCAAAAGCGCGTTGTCGTGAAAAAATCATCCAATGCGGCTTGACACTGCGGGGTTGATCCAAGCACCCTAGGCTCAGATTTGAACCGGACCAGCCCTGTGCAACAGCGCCTGATCATCGCCGAAGTTTCGACCGTCGCCGGCCTCGCCGCGACGCGTCTCGGCATGACCCTCGGCGGCTCGATTATTGGCGGCACCACCGGCACCACCACCACCATGCCCTTACGGGCGGGACGAGTTTAGCGCGCCGAACCCCGGCAACCGCAGAACCCGAACCCCGCCCGGTCCGCCTGGCGGGGTTTTTCTTTTTCACCCCCCACCCCCTTCGAACATCCCGAGAAACCCCAATGTCCCCCACCCTCGCCGTCGTAGAGAAATCCGAGAATCCCGATCCCAGCAGTCAGCTTGCTACCGAAGTGGTGGTGCTGAAGTTCGGGTCGTCCATCCTGCGCAGCCCGGCCGAGGCGCCCCTGGTGGCCTCCGCCGTCTATGGCCATGTGCGGGCGGGGCGGAAGGTGGTGGCGGTGGTCTCGGCCTTCGGCGGGGCGACCGACCGGCTGCTGGGCGAGGCGCGGGCGCTGGGCCTGTCCCATTCCAACGATCTGCTGCCCGGCTATGTGGCCCTGGGCGAGGAGAAGTCGGCGGCCCTGGTGGCCATCGCCTGCGACCGGATCGGCCTGGACGCCTGCGCCCTGTCGGTGCGCGAACTGGGCATCGTGGCCGAGGGCGAGCCTGAGCATTCGCGCCCCTGCGGCCTGCGGCCCGACCATCTGAAACAGGCGCTGGACCGGCACGAGGTGGTGGTGGTGCCGGGCTTCGGCGCCGTGCGGCCGGACGGGCGGGTGGCCCTGCTGGGCCGGGGCGGATCGGACCTGACGGCGGTCTTCCTGGCGGCCGAGCTGGGCCTGAAGACCGTGCGGTTGGTGAAGGATGTCGACGGCCTCTACGACCATGATCCGAACGACCGGACGGCCCCGGCCTTGCGCTATCGCCGCGCGTCCTGGGACGTGGCGCGCAAACTGGGCGGCGCCCTGGTCCAGCACGACGCCATCGACCTGGGCGAGAGCCGGGGCGTGGAGATCGAGGTCGCGGCCCTGGACCGGGCCGACGGCACCGTCATCGGCAAGAAGTCGGCGCCCCCCGGACCGGCCCCGGCCCTGCCGCCGCTGAAGGTGGCGGTCGCGGGCTGCGGCGTGGTGGGCGGCGGAGTCCTGGCCCGGCTGCTCAGCGATCCGCGCTATGACGTGGTCGGGGTGCTGGTGCGCGACCCGAAGAAGGTCCGCGACGTGGCCTGTCCGCAGTCCCTGTTCACCGCCGATCCGGCCGTCCTCTGGGCCAAGAAGCCGGACATCGTGCTGGAGGCCCTGTCGGAAGGCGAGGCGGGCCATGCGGTCATCCGCGCCGCGCTGGAGGCCGGCTGCGACGTGGCCAGCGCCAACAAGCAGGCGGTCAGCCGCGATCCCGGCGGCTTGCAGGACCTGGCGAAAGCCCATGGCCGCCGGATCTTCTGGTCGGCCTCGGTCGGGGGCGGTTCGCCGATGATCGAGACGGTGCGGGCGGCCCGCGCCGCCGGCGATGTGGTCGGGTTCGAGGCGGTGCTGAACGGCACGGTCAACTTCATGCTCGAACGGCTGGGCGACGGCGCGGCCTTTTCCGAGGCCCTGGCCGACGCCCGGGCGGCCGGGTTCGCCGAGGAGGATCCGTCGGCGGACCTGGAGGGTCTGGACGCCGCCGCCAAGGTGCGGCTGCTGTGCCACGAAGCCTTCGGCCGTTCGCCCGACGGCGAGGTTCCGCGCGACCACCTGACCCCCGCCACATCGGCCGAAGGCGGGGTGCGCCAGATCGGCGCCGCCCATATGAAGGACGGGGTCATCACGCCCTCGGTCAAGCTGACGGCCGAACACGGCGACCCGCTGTTCTCCAGCCTGCGCGGCGAGGGCAACGCCCTGAAGGTCTATGGCGCCGACGGCCGGGTGTGGCGCTGCCGGGGCCGTGGCGCGGGCCGCTGGTCCACGACCGAGAGCATCATGGCCGACCTGGCCGAGATCGTGCGTGCGCGCCGCGCCGATGCGGGCCTGAACTAGGCCATGGCCGTCTTCACCCCCGTGTCGCTGGACGAGGCCAGGCGATTCCTGGCCGGCTACGACCTGGGCGAGGTGGTCGAGTTGACCGCCATCGCCGAGGGGGTGGAGAACACCAACTACCGGCTGGAGACCCGGCAAGGCTCGGCCCGGCGCCGCTTCGTCCTGACCCTGTTCGAGGCCCGGACGGACGAGGCGTCGCTGCCCTTCTGCCTGGGGCTGACGGCCCATCTGGCGGGGCGAGGCTTTCCCTGTCCGACGCCGATCGAGGACCGGGCGGGCGGCTGGCTGGGCCGGGTGAACGGCCGGGCGGCGGCGGTGATCGAATGGAAGACCGGCGCCTGGCTGCGCACCCCGTCGGAGGCCGATCAGGCGGCGGCAGGGGCGGTGCTGGCGCGGCTGCACCAAACGGCGTCCAGCTTCGCCGGGCGGCGCGACAATCCGGTCGGTCCGGCGATGTGGCGGCGGCTGGCGGACCGGTGCGCGGCGGGCGCCTCGGGCGAGGACCGAGTGCTGCTGGACCAGGTCGAGGCAGCGCTGGCGCGGCTGGACGATCCGTTTGCGGATGATCTGCCGGTTGGGGCCATTCACGCCGACTATTTCCCCGACAACATCCTGTTCGAAGACGGCGCGGTGTCGGCGGTGATCGACTTCTATTTCGGCTGCACCGGGCCCCTGGTCTACGACCTGGCCATCGCCCTTTCCGCCTGGGGCTTCGACGCCGAGGGCCGACCCATGCCCGACGCCCTGGCCGCCTTCCAGCGCGGCTACGAGGCGGTGCGGCCGTTGACCGACGCTGAACGCGCGGCCCTGCCCCGTCTGGGCGAGGCGGCGGCCCTGCGGTTCACCGTCACCCGCCTGCACGACCGCATCTTCCACGACCCGTCCAAACTGGTGACGCCCAAGGACCCGGCGGTCTTCCTGCGCCGCATGGACCACTGGCGGGCGCTGGAGACAGTCTGAAAACCTCTCCCTCCCCCGCAGGGGGAGAGAAGGCCTGCGCCGCCTTGTCGCTGGAACGGAAGCGCGCGCCAGGATTTTCACCGTCACGCGGCCATCAGGGCCGTACTCCCCGAGGACGAGAGACATGACCGACGAACGCATCGACGGCGCCGCCCACCAGGCGGCCGGCAAGGCGCAAAAGGGTTTCGGCAAGCTGGTCGGCGACCAGAAGCTGCAGGTCGAGGGCGCGCTGAACGACGCCAAGGGCCGGTCGCTGGACCAGTTCGGCAAGGCGATGGACGCCGTTGACCGCCTGGTCGAGAAGGCTCCCGCTGATTATCGCGACAAGGCCCGCGCCGTGGCCGGCGAGGCGCGCAAGCGGCCGCTGGTGACGACGCTGTCGGTGGCGGGCGTGGGCTTGCTGCTCATGGGCATGCTGACGCGCGGTGGGCGTCGCTGAGTTCACATAACAGCGGTTTGACAACGTGTGATTGTTGAAGCAGTCTCCCTCAAAAGGGGGAGACTGCTATGATCCGATACATTGTGAGTGTTGCGGCCGTTGTCTGCCTTATGGGGGCGAGCGGCTGTTCTACATTTAAGATGATCGACAAAGACGCGCCGCTGGGCGCGGGCGGAGCAGGTCAGGCCTTGGGGGCCGACGTAGTCACGTCAGCGCAGCACCAGGAAGCCGAAGGCCTGATGGACGATCTCTGGCACGGCCGAAGTGATCGAACTGGATGGAATATGGATACGCGAGGCAAGCAACTCGTCTATGCGCTTGTGGCCGAGTCCGATCTCCGATGCGACCGTTATCTGACCGCAGTCTCTATCGATCGCAATGCGACGCGAAGCAGTCTGGACATCGTCGGTCTGGCGCTGGGCGCCATCGGCGGGGTGGCCTCGCCCAACGCCAGTGCGAACTGGTTCTCCGCGGGATCGACTTTGGCGCAGTCATCGCGACGCACGCTTGAGGACAGCGTGTTCGGAGGGCGCGAGTTCAGCCTTATCTACACCGCCATCTGGCAGGGGCGAGAGGAGGCGTCGAAGGACCTCTTGAAGCGCGCAGACGACGAAGAGTTCAAGGCCTGGGACTGGCGGCCCATCCTGTCTTTGGCGCGCCAGTACGATGTGAAGTGCGGCCTTAACTATGGCCTATCCCGACTGACTCGAGCGGTCTCCACGCCCGCGCCGACTACCGCGCAATAAGGCCCAAGACCGCCGACAAATCCGCCTCCACCACCGTCATCCGTTCCGGCTTGTCGCCCAGGGCGGCGATGACCGGGGCGGGCTCGGGCTCGTCGCCCAGCACGCCTGAAACAAAGGCCCCGAACTTGGACGGGTGGGCGGTGGACAGGGCGACGACCGGCCCCTTCGACCGGTCCACGCGCCGCGCGGCGGCCAGCGCAACAGCTGTATGCGGGCAGACGACGCGGCCCCAGGTTTCCTGGGCGTGGGCGATTTCGGCGCGGGTCTCCATCTCGTCGATTGAGACGGCCGAGACGGCGGCGCGCAGGACGGCCAGCAGATCCGGATCGAAGGCCACGGCGCCGTCGCGGGCGAAGGTTTCGAACACGGCGCGGGTGCGGTCGCCGTCGCGGCCGGTGGCCTCATAGACCAGGCGTTCGAAGTTTGACGGGGCCTGGACGTCCATGGAGACGCTGCCGCTTTCGACCGCAGGACGGCGCGAATAGACGCCGTCGTTGATGGCGCGGGCCAGGGCGTCGTTCTGGTTCACCGCGGCGACGAAGCCGTTGGACGGCAGGCCCATTTTCGTGGCGGCGATGCCGGCGAAGGCGTCGCCGAAATTGCCGGTGGGGACGACGAAGGTTGCCGGGCCGCCCAGCTGGGCCGTGGCCGAGACATAATAGGGGATCTGGCCCGCCAGCCGCGCCCAGTTGATCGAATTGACCGAGGACAGACGGCCGCGTTCGCGCAGGGACTCCTCGGCCAGCAGCCCCTTCACCAGACGCTGACAGTCGTCGAAGTCGCCGCGCACGGCCAGGTTCAGCACATTGTCCGCCTCGACCGTCGTCATCTGGCGGCGCTGCACCGGCGAGACCCGGTCCTGCGGATGCAGGACGACCAGATCGACGGATTTGGCGCCGGCGAAGGCGCGGACGGCGGCTGCGCCCGTGTCGCCCGAGGTGGCGGTCAGGATAGTCAGACGCTCGCCGGACGCCGCCAGGGCCTCGTCCGTCAGGGCGGCGACCAGTTGCATCGCCAGGTCCTTGAAGGCGGCGGTCGGGCCGTGGAACAGCTCCAGCACGAACAGACCGGGCTCCAGCTCGACCAGGGGCGTCACCGCCGGATGGTCGAACCCGGCGGTCAGCCGGTCCAGCGCACGGTCCAGGGCGCCGGCGGGCAGGGCGTCGCCGATAAAGGGGCTAATCGCTTGAAGCGCGATGGACTTGTAGTCGGCGGCGCCGTCCCAGGCGGAGGGCGACAGCGTGGGCCAGGCGGTCGGCATATAGAGGCCGCCGTCGGGGGCGATGCCGCGCAGCAGGGCGTCGGTGAAGTCGGTCTCGGGGGCTTGGCCGCGGGTCGAGACGTAACGGGCGCTGGAGGTCGTCATGATGGCTCTGGTCGTAACCAGCCGGGGCGGCGGCGTCACCCGGTTTCTGGTCGTTCGGGGGAGGAAATTGTCGGGTGGGCGGCGAAGGTGCGGTTGTGCGACAAATTCATGCCGGCCGGGTTCGCGCGTGCGCCCCTGCGACCATCGTCCCCGCTGGCGTCCGGCGGCGCGACGGTCCATGTCTGGGGGATGAGACGACGCGATCTTCTGATCCGGCTGGGCCTGATCGCCGGGGGCGTGGGCGGGGCCTGGTGGCTGCGCGACCATGTACTGTGGAAGGCGCCCGGCGTCGGGTTTCCGGCGGACGGATCGTCCGGCTGGCTGGACTACGCCGAGCGCCGCGCCGTCACCCCGACCGTCGCGGTGACGGTCAATGGAACTCCGCTGCGGGCCCTGGTCGATTCCGGGGCCCAGTATTCGGTGATCGACCGGTCGCTGGTCCAGACCCTGGGCCTGACCAACCTGTTCAACATCCCGATGGTGGCCTACGGCGTCGGCGGCGAGGCCCAGGTGGGGCGCGGCGCGACCCTGGAGGCGACGGTCGGGCGGCTGCGGCTGAACGGTCTGCGGGCGGCCATCCTGGATCTGGGGCCGCTGTCCGGGGATCAGGGTCTGGGCGCCTCGCTGATCCTGGGCCAGGACGTGCTGCGCGAACTGGTGCTGGAACTGGACACGACCGGCCGCCGGATGCGGTTCCTGAAGCGCGAGGGGTGGGCGCCGACGCCGGACCTGGCCCCGGTCGCCGTGACGCGGGCGGGCCGGGCGCTTCAGGCCGCGATCACGGTCGAGGGGGCGACGGTGGATGCCGTGATCGACACCGGCGCCTCGGCCCTGCTGGCCGTGACGCGCGAGACGGCCCAGGCGGCAGGCCTGCTGGACGGGCGCGAACGGACGCCGGGGCGCAGCATCGTCCTGGGCGGGACGGTGCGGGCGGAAACGGTGAATGTCCGTACGCTGACGTTCGGCGACGAACTGTATCGAAATGCGGAGGTGGCCATCTACGACGACGTGCCGGTGCCGGGGTTCCCCAAGGCGCTGATCGGCATGGGGGCGTTCGAGGACCGGCGGCTGGTGCTGGATATCGGCGGGCCGCGCCTGTTCATGTCCCGACCGATGGAGATCACGGTGGGGGGATAGTCAGACCTCTCCCTCCCCCCGCGGGGGAGGGGCGTCGCGCCAGCGACGGGGTGGGGGCGGCAAGGCGAAGTCGCACGGGTCTGTCGAAAGCGCTCGGTCGCCCGGCCCTTCCCACCCGGCTTCGGCTACGCCTCCGCCCCCCTCCCCCGCAGGGGGAGGGAGAAGTCGCCTTCCGGCCTCAGCCGTTCAGCATCTCGAACACGGCTTCGTAGCCGTTCGCCTCGGCGAAGCGCAGCGGCTTGACCCGTTCGACCAGGATTTCGCCGCGCGGCGTATCTCCGCGCTCGATCAGGCCGATCACCTCGGCCGTATAGTCGGCCAGGGGCATGGAGTTGGGGTTCTCCGCATGCCCCGGCATCAGGTCGGTGGCGACGCCGGGCGGGGCCAGTTCCAGCACCTCGATCGCCGTGTCGCGCAGCTGATGGCGCAGGGACTCGGTCCAGGAATGCAGCCCCGCCTTGGTGGCGTTATAGGTCGGGGTCGCCGCCAGCGGCACGAAGGCCAGGCCGGACGTCACCGTCATGATGGTCGCAGTCGGCTGGGCCTGCAGATGGGGCAGCAGGGCGGCCGTCAGCCGGATCGGGCCCAGCAGATTGGTGGCGATGGTGGCGTCCACGGTGGCCAAGTCGAACGGCTGGGCCTTCAAGTCCTCGACCTTCATGATGCCGGCGTTGTGGATGACGGCGTTCAGGCCGGGGTGATCCTTGACCAGCCGGGCGGCGAAGGCCGGGATCGCCTCGGCGTCCGCGACGTCCAGGGCGGCCCAGGCCATGCCCGGGTTGGCGGCGACGGTGTCTTTCAGCACGTCTTCGCGGCGGCCGGTGATGATGACCTGGGCGCCGCGCGCGTGCAGGGCCTCGGCCAGGGCGCGGCCGATGCCGGTGCCGCCGCCGGTGATCAGGATGGTTTGGCCGGTGATGTTCATGGTCGTCTCCTTCAGGGGATGCGTGAGCGGTGAAGACGAGGTAAGTGGATCACTCTCTGCTGAAAAGTAGGCACCAAAAACCGCCATACTTACCGAGAAGAAAGAAATGGATATGACGGCCGTTCCGCCCGCAAGAATTTCACACCCCGAGACCGGCGAGGTCGCCGATCCGCGCGTCGAGGCCCTGGTCAACGAGGTGATCGGCCGGGTCGCGGACAAGTGGACCATGCTGATCCTCGAGGTCCTGGCCGAACACGGCGACACCCGTTTCACCCGCGTCGGCGAATTGGTGGGCGGCATCAGCCAGAAGATGCTGACCCAGACCCTGCGTCAGATGGAGCGCGACGGCCTGGTGGTGCGCACGGTCCATCCGGTGATCCCGCCCAAGGTCGAATACCGCCTGACCGACCTGGGCTTCACCCTGGCCGAGGCGTTTTGCGGGGTGTGGACCTGGGCCGAGACGAACATCGACCGCATCGAGACGGCGCGGGCGGCGTTCGACGGGCGGAAGTAGGGGCGCTCACCTCCCCGTCGGCGAAGGCCGACGGGGAGGACAGGCGGCGCGGAGCGACGCCAGGAGGGGGCGACTCGGTGTCAGAAGCTGGATCGGTCATCACCCCTGTCGGAGTCGCCCCCTCCTGGTCGCAAGCGCGACCTGTCCTCCCCGCGCGCCTTCGCGCGCGGGGAGGTGAAGCCTACCCCTGCACCTTCTCGGTGATGAAGTGCCGGCCCTGGCGGTCTTCGATCTCGACGACCCAAAGGTCGGGGTCATAGCCGCGCTGGCGGGCGATGTAGGCGTCCAGTTCGGACTCGCTGTCGCTGGATACGGGCTGAATCCACAGGCGTTCGCCGTCGGTCCCGAAGGCCTCGGTGTAGAGTTTGGCCGTGCGGGTCGAGGTGTCATAGGCCTTGACGATGACCGAGCCGGCGCGTTCGTCGCCCTTCTTGACCACGGTCGCATAGGCGCCCTCGATCTCGGCGCGGCGGATCAGGGCGCTGACCCACAGGTCGCTGGATAGAAGCAATTCGCTAACCCTGTCCGGAAACCCGACCCAAAGGCGGGACGTGCCAAGGTCGGGTCATGAGGATAGGCTCTTCTTCCCGGCGAACCCAAGCCCTGATCGCCGCCGCGCTGATCGCCGCCCCGGTTGCGGCGGGTCCGGGCATGGCGGGCGCGGCCCCGGCCGACCGATATTATGAGCGCAGCTTCGTCCTGGCGGCCAACGCCCGCTGCGGCCTGTTCCAACCCCAACTGACGGCCGCCCTGACCGCCGCCGCCTGGCAGGCGCGGGGTGCGGCCCTGCGGGCGGGCGGCAATGACCGCGACCTGGCTGAGACGGCTGCGCGGGCGCGGGCGCGGGCCGCGACGACCCGCTGCGACTCGCCCGATCTGAAGACGGTCAGCGGCCGGGTCCAGAACGCCTTCGCCGGCTGGTCGCGGACGGCGCGCATGAACTTCCCCGGCGAGAGGGCGGGCTGGAGCGCGGATCGCGCCGCCTACGCCCGGCCCACCTGGCGGTTGATGCAGGCGACGCGGACCGGCGCCTCGCCGGTGCGGTTCGGCATGGTCGGCGGCATGGACCGGCCGGACCAGCTGGCGGCCGTGGTGTCCTGGCACGGGCGGTCCCGGCCGACCGGGGTGCGGATCGTCATGCGCGACGCGACGGTGGCGCCCCGGCCCTGGCTGGCGCGCGAACTGCCGCCCCAGACCCAGCGTCGCGTCGTCTGGGCCTCGGGCGTGTCGGCGGCGGACGCCGGTCTGCTGGTCGAGGGGCGAGAGGCGGGCCAGATGTGGATCTTCCCGGCCTCGGCGGCCGACGCTCTGTCGGCCCTGGATCCGCGCGAGATCTTCACGGTGGAATTCCTGTTCCGCGACGGCAGCGTGGCCCGCTCGACCTTCGAGACCGGCGACTTCGCCGCCGGCCGCGCCTTCCTGTCGATGGGCCAGACCTAGGCGGTCAGGGTTTGACGAGGTCTTCGACCGGCGTCTCGTCCTGCGTCTCGACCGCCTCGATCGGAATGACCGGCAGGCGCACCATCACGGCCGTGCCTTCGCCCAGGGTGCTGTCGATGCTCATCCGGCCGCCGTGCAGTTCGGTCAGGGAGCGGACCAGCGACAGGCCCAGGCCCGTGCCCTGGGCCTTCTGGTCGGCGCCCCCGGCCTGTTCGAACGGCCGGCCGATCCGTTGCAGATCCTCCGGCGCGACGCCGACGCCGGTGTCCGACACGATCAGCTCCAGATAGGGGCCGACCCCGTCCAGGGTCAGGGTGACGGACCCGCCGGTCGGGGTGAATTTGACCGCATTCGACAACAGGTTCAGCGCCATCTGCTTCAGGGCGCGGGCGTCCGCCTGGACCATCAGGGGAATGGACGGCAGGACCGGCGCCAGATCGACCCCCTTGTCGTCGGCCTGGACGCGGACCAGGGCGACGGCGGCCGAGACGGGGTCGCGCGCGTCCAGGGACTCAAGCGCCAGCTCGTAGCGTTCGGCCTCGATCTTCGACAGGTCCAGCACGTCGTTGATCAGGTCCAGCAGATGGCCGCCGGCCTGATGGATGGCGTCGGCGTAGCCGGCGTAACGGTCGGGCAGGGGGCCGAACAGGCGCTCGCGCATGATGTCGGCGAAACCGATCACGGCGTTCAGCGGGGTGCGCAGTTCGTGGCTCATATTGGCCAGGAAGCGGGTCTTGCCGGCGCTCTGGGCCTCGGCCTCGGCGCGGGCGCTCTCCAGGCCCAGTTCACGGGCGAACTGGGCGGTGCCGTCGAAGGCCTGGGCGATCAGGCGCGGCGGGTCGCCCCCAGATGCGCCTCCAGACTCGTGGCCGTGATCGAACCGCCGCAGGATCATGACGACCCGACGGTCCAGGGCAAGGCGCGGGCTGAACAGGACCTCGGCCGTCTGGCCGGCGGCGGCCCGCTGAAGGGCGGCGGCGACGGCGGGGCGGTCGGGGGCGTGGACGGCGGCGATCAGGCCCTGGTCCACCAGGGCGTCGATGGAGACCGACGGCGGCGGAGTTCCCCAGGCGGCGACGGCGCGGCCGGTCGGATCGAGCAGCAGGGTCAGGCCGGGCTGGGCGTTCAGCACCGCCTCGACCCGGC
>NZ_JAUSOE010000048.1 GCF_030656255.1 Brevundimonas sp.
CACGCGCCGGCTGCGGCCGCGCCGGCCCCCGCCTCCATGCCGTCCGACCCGGCCACCATCGTCGCCAGGTCCGGCGAAGAGGTGAAGTCGCCGATGGTCGGCACCGCCTATCTGCAGGCCTCCCCGGAGGCGCCGCCGTTCGTCCAGCCGGGCGACAATGTCAAGAAGGGCCAGACCCTGCTGATCGTCGAGGCCATGAAGACGATGAACCCGATCCAGTCCCCCCGCGACGGCGTCGTGGTCGAGGTTCTGGTCGGCGACGCCCAGCCGGTCGAGTTCGGCGAGCCCCTCGTCCTGCTCGAGGGCTAAGCCATGTTCACCAAGGTCCTGATCGCCAACCGCGGCGAGATCGCGCTGCGCATTCATCGGGCGTGCAAGGAGATGGGCATCTCCACCGTCGCCGTTCACTCGGAAGCCGACCGCGGCGCCATGTGGGTGCGACTGGCTGACGAAAGCGTCTGCATCGGCCCGGCCTCGGCGGCAAAGTCGTATTTGAACATCCCCTCGATCATTTCGGCGGCCGAAATCACCGGCGCCCAGGCGATCCACCCCGGCTATGGCTTCCTGTCCGAAAACGCCCGCTTCGCCGAGATCGTCGAAGCCCACGGCATGACCTTCATCGGCCCCAAGCCCGAACATATCAGGGTCATGGGCGACAAGATCAGCGCCAAGAAGACGGTGATGGAAGCGGGCATCCCCTGCGTTCCCGGCTCCGATGGCGAGGTCGAGACCGTCGAGGCCGCCATCGAGGCCTCCAAGTCCATCGGCTTCCCCCTGATCGTCAAGGCGGCGGCGGGCGGCGGCGGACGCGGCATGAAGGTCGCCCTGACGGCTGACGACCTCGTCGAAGCCGTGCAGACCGCCCAGTCCGAGGCCAAGGCCGCCTTCGGCAACGGCGCCGTCTATATGGAGCGCTATCTCCAGAAGCCGCGCCATATCGAGATCCAGGTCATCGCCGACAGCCACGGCAATGTCGTGCACCTGGGCGAACGCGACTGCTCGCTGCAGCGCCGTCACCAGAAGGTGCTGGAAGAGGCCCCCTCGCCCGCCCTGTCGGCCGAGGGTCGCAAGCAGATCGGCGAGACCGTCAACAAGGCCATCGCCGCCATCGGCTATCTGGGCGTCGGCACCATCGAGTTCCTGTGGGAGGACGGCGAGTTCTTCTTCATCGAGATGAACACCCGCCTGCAGGTCGAACACCCGGTCACCGAAATGATCACCGGCGTCGACCTGGTCCGCGAACAGGTCCGGATCGCCGCCGGCCTGCCGCTGTCCTTCACCCAGGAGGACATCGAGTTCAAAGGCCACGCCATCGAAGTGCGGATCAACGCCGAAAACCCGGAGACCTTCACCCCGTCGCCGGGCAAGATCACCGACTTCCACGCCCCCGGCGGCCTGGGCGTGCGACTGGATAGCGCCATCTACGCCGGCTATTCGATCCCGCCCTATTACGACAGCCTGATCGGCAAGCTGATCGTCCACGGCCGCGACCGCGAAGAGGCCATCGCCCGCCTGAAGCGCTCGCTGAACGAGATCGTCATCGGCGGCGTCGACACCACCATCCCCCTGTTCCAGAAGCTGTTGCAGGAGCCGGACATCCTGTCCGGAGATTACGACATCCACTGGCTGGAGAAGTGGGCCGCCCGTCAGAAGGGCGACGCCTGACGTCCGCTTGATCAGAGGAACCGGCCCATGCGTATCGCGGTCTTTGCGACCAAGGCCTACGACCGCCGGTTCCTCGATCTGGCCAATGCTGACTTCGGCCACGACCTGACCTGGTTCGAGGCGCGGCTGGACGAGACCACCGCGCCGCTGGCCGACGGCTTCGACGCCGTGTGCGTCTTCGTCAACGACCGACTGGACGCCCCCGCCCTGACCCGACTGGCCCACGGCGGGGTGCGCGCCGTGGCCCTGCGCTGCGCCGGCTACAACAACGTCGATCTGCGCGCCGCCGAGGCCCTGGGCCTGACCGTCATCCGCGTGCCGGCCTATTCGCCCGAGGCGGTCGCCGAGTTCACCCTGGGCCTGCTGCTGGCGATGAACCGCAACATCCCCCGCGCCTCGGCCCGCGTGCGCGAGAACAACTTCGCCCTGGACGGCCTGATTGGCCGCAACCTGTCCGGGCGGACGGCCGGGGTCGTGGGCACGGGTCGGATCGGCGCCCTGGTCGCGCGGGCGCTGAAACTGGGCTTTGGCTGCGAGGTGCTGGCTCATGATGTGGTCGAGGACGCGGCCCTGACCCAGATCGGCGTCCGCTACGTGGATCGCGAAACCCTGCTGCGCCAGTCCGACATCATCAGCCTGCACTGCCCGCTGACGCCGGACACGCGCCACCTGATCGACGGCCCCACCCTGGCTGCGGCGCGGCCGCGCGTGATGATCGTCAACACCAGCCGGGGCGCCCTGATCGACACCCAGGCCCTGATCGACGCGCTGAAGAGCCACCGCGTCGGCGGGGTCGCCCTGGACGTCTATGAGCAGGAAGGCGATCTGTTCTTCGAGGATCTGTCGAACGAGATTATTCAGGACGACGTGTTCCAGCGGCTGCTGACCTTCCCCAATGTTCTGGTCACGGGCCACCAGGCCTTCCTGACCGAAGAGGCGCTGACGGCCATCGCCGTGACCACCCTGTCGGGCCTGGCCGAGATCGAGGCCGGCCGCGTCCCCGCCAATCGCGTCACCGCCGATCAGGTCCGCCCCGCCCCATGAACGAGCCTGACTTCAGCGCCGCCGGGCCTTCCGACGGCTTCGGCCCCGAGGCGCTGCTGGCCTGTTACGCCCGAGGCGTATTTCCCATGGCCGAGGCGCGCGACGATCCGCGCGTCTTCATCATCGAGCCGGAACAGCGAGGCGTCATACCGCTGGACGCCTTCCACATCCCCACCCGACTGCGCCGCACCGTGCGCGGCGAACCGTTCGAGGTGCGGATCGACACCGCCTTCGAGGCCGTGCTCGACGGCTGCGCGGCGGCTCAAGGCCCAGAGCGCGAGGACACCTGGATCAACGCCCCGATCCGCCGCCTCTACGCCGCCCTGTTCGCCAAGGGCTTCGTCCATTCCGTCGAGTGCTGGAAGGACGAGCGATTGGTCGGCGGCCTGTACGGCGTTTCCCTGGGCGGGGCCTTCTTCGGCGAGAGCATGTTCAGCCGTGAACGCGACGCCTCGAAGGTAGCCCTGGTCCATCTGGTCGCGCGCCTGCGCAAGGGCGGCTGGACCCTGCTGGACGCCCAGTTCCTGACCGACCACCTCAGCCAGTTCGGTGCGGTGGAGACGCCCCAGGCCGCCTATCTGCGGCGGCTGAAGCCCGCTCTGAAGGTGGCGGTAAACGAGACGGCCCTGATCGCGCCGATGACCGGAGCCGAAGCGGTGGACTGGGCGCTTCATCCCGCCTGATCCCTGTCCGGACACGATTGCTGTCCTGTCCGGACAAGCCTGAGCTGGCGTCGCCCCGCAGGCTCGCGGCCTAACAGGGCATGACCCAAGCCACCACCGCACCCGCCCCGTCCTCTGCCCCCGTCTGGCGCGAAGTCAGAGAGATCGGCGTCACCCTCGCCGCCGCCCTGATCCTGGCGATGGTGATCCGAATCCTGCTGTTCCAGCCCTTCACCATTCCATCCTCGTCGATGGAGCCGGGGCTCGTGACCGGCGACTATATCGTCGTGTCCAAATACGCCTACGGCTGGAGCCGGGCGTCCTTGCCGTTCAATCCGCCGCTGCCCGACGGCCGGGTGCTGGGACGCCAGCCGAAGCGGGGCGACGTCGTGGTCTTCCGGCGTCCCCACGACCCGAAAGAGGTCTGGATCAAGCGCGTCATCGGCCTGCCCGGCGACACCGTTCAGGTCCGCAAGGGTCAGGTCTTCGTCAACGGGCGCCTGATCGGCCAGACGCCGCTCCAGATGGTCAGCGACCACGACGCCCCCCAGCGGCGTGTACTCGAGGTGCGCGAGGCGCTGGCGAGCGGCAAGACCTATGTCACCTACGACGGCGGGCCGGATCAGCCCGGCGACGACACGCCGATCTATCGCGTGCCGGCCGGTCAGTATTTCATGATGGGCGACAATCGCGACAACTCGCTGGACAGCCGCTGGTCTGCCGATCTGGGCGTCGGCCTGCTGCCGGCCGAGAACATCGTCGGACGGGCCGAGATCGTTGCGGCCTCATGGAAACCCGGCGCCGGACTGTTCAAGCCGTGGACCTGGCTGAACCTCCAATGGGGCCGCTTCCTGAAGCCTATCCGCTAGCGGGCGCGGAATTCCTCAAAGCTGACCATCCCGTCATGGTCCCGGTCCAGACGCTCGAACGCCGCCCGATCCGGGGTCACGGACTGGGCCAGGGACGGCGCGGCGACGGCGCCCAGGGCCAATCCGGCGAAAGCGGCCGCCAGCAACTGACGCCAGCCCATGCGGATCGAAGACCGGGCGGTCGTCGACCGGTCCAGTTCGCTGTCGATGAAGCGGCGAATGGCCTCGCTGGCCGTGCGGCCCTCAGTGCGGCACTTGTCCATAAAGGCGGTCTTCGTCGCGTGCGGCAGCCGGATCTCGACCGTCTCGCTCTTCTTGAGGGGTCTTGGGCGGTTCATTCCGGCCTCCTCGCGCTCAGTTCTTACAGCCCACCACCCAGGCGTCGTAGTTGGGGCTTTGCAAGCCGCTGACGGCCGGGGACGAGGCGAACATCCAGCCGCGGTAGATCTGGCGAGGCTCGGCCGGTTGGTTGGCGCCGCGCGACTGCAGCGAGACGTCGACATAGGCGATGGCGTCTTCGGTCAGTTCGTCCGGCGTCGAGACCTCGCAGGCGCGGACGCTGAAGATCAGGTTGCGGTTGAAACGGACCGGACGGCCGCCGACCTCGACCTCGAACTTCATGGTCTCGGCGGTGGTCTTGTCGATGGCCTGGATCACGGCGAACTTGCGCCGCTGGCGGCGAGCGGGCGTGGCCGGCTGTTCGATGGCCTTTTCGACGACCGGCTTTTCGGAGGCGGCTTCTTCCTCGGCCTTTTCGGCGACGGCCTCATCCTCGGCGAGAACGACGGAGGGCGGCGGCGTCACCGCCACCGGCGTCCGGGGCGCGGGTGCGGCGGCGGGCGCGGTCTCGGTCGGCGCATTGGCGGGTTGGGCCGGCGTCGTGCGCAGGATGTCGCCGATGGGATCCTGAACCGGACGGGCGTCGCGCGGCGAATCCTGAAGGACGCTGGCGGTCACCGCCCCGGCGCTGAGCGCCGCGACGACGGCGGCCCCGCCCAGCAGGAGCCGATTCGGTCTCACTCGGGCGTCCAGGCCTGATAGTCGCCGGTCGCGGCGGGGCGTTTGGCCTCGGCGGCCAGCGAGCCTTGCGGGCGCCAGGCCATCGGTGTGCCGGTGAAGTTCGGCAGATGGTCCTTCTCCCACGCACGGCGCGGCAGGGGCGCCTCGGTGGGCGGAAGGTCGAAGGTGTAGCGCAGCCAGCCGTGCCAGTCGGCCGGCACCTTGGACGCGTCGGCATAGCCTTCGTACACGACCCAGCGGCGCTTGCGGCCGTCGTAGCTCGAATTGTCCTTGGCCTCGTAATATTTGTTGCCGATCTCGTCGGTCCCGACGTAGCGGCCGCGCTTGGCGATCGTGAAGAGGGTGCCGATCGTGGCCCCGTTCCACCAGGCGAAAATCTTGTTCAGCACGTCGTCAAAACCCACGCGAAAATTCCCGCAGAAAAAGAACCTGCGGCGGGGGTGATCATAGGAACACTCGCCCCCTTCGTCCAGCGCGCATGCCGAGCGCCTGCATCAAAGCGGCGCACGCGTGGGCCTTCATCCGTAGCTCGGGGCCGACGCCTAGCGGGACGTCGTCGGAACAACGGCGAAGGCCCGTACGGCATCGCCGAACCGGGCCAGATTGTCGTCGCCGTCATAGACCCCGTGGGGTCCTGCAAAATACGCTGCGGTCAACTGGTCCGCGGGCACGCCGACCTGATCCAGCACATACCGACCGGCATAGGCCGGCGTGGTCAGGTCATAGTAGCCGGCCGCCCAGAACAGCCGCATGTCCGGGCGCGCCTGAAGGGCCTGGGCCAACCCCTCCATGGCTTGCGGCGAATCCCCGTGGCTCCAGGCGGCGTTCACGAGGAAGTTCAGGGTGTAATAGGGTTCGTCGGTGGCGAAGCCGAGCGTGTGGACGACATAGTCGCCCAGGGTCTGATTGACGATTGGACCGATACTGGCCGGCGTCGGCGGCGGACCGCCCGCCCGGCCCTTGGGGACGACGCCCAGGGACGGATCATCCAGCGCGCCCAGCGCGCCGGCCTCCATCGGCGAGGTCACCCGGACGTCCAGCAGGCCGGTGCGCTGGCCCTGATCCTTCAGCAGGTTGAACATCCAGGTGTTGCTGGAGATGCGCAGGTTCTCCGCCAGGATCAGATCCGTCGGCAGACCGATCAGGGCCGACATCCGCTCCGCAACCTGTCGCCGGTCGGCGACAGGAAGGCTGGAGCCCTGGATCAGGGCCTCGACATAGTCGGTGCGCGCGAACTGCAGCGCCTCTTCAAAGACCTGATCGACCGTGCGGCCGTTCCGTTCGATTCGTCGATGATGCCAGGCCCCGGCGGCCATGGTCGGCAGGCTCGTTACAAAGGGCATCTCACGCCCGGTAACCGGGGCGGCGAGCGCGATCAGCATGACGCCGTCGAACGTCAGCGTCTCGGTGTCGGCGGCGATCAAGGCCGCCCGAGTGGTGCCGTAACTCTCGCCCGCGAGATAGCGCGGCGAGGTTTCGCGGCCATTCAGTTTCAGCCAATTGAGAATGGCCGTCTGCACCGCCGCCGCATCGGTGGCGCCGGTGTACCAGTATTTGTCATCGACGCCGGGCAAGGCGCGGCTGAAGCCGGTGCCGACCGGATCGATGAAGACGACATCCGCCGCATCCAGGGGACTGAACGGATTGTCGATCAGGCCGGCCTGTCCATCCGGGGCCTTGCGCATCGGCCCCAGCGCCGAGATGTGCAGCGGCGACGACGAAGCGCCCGGCCCGCCGTTGAAGGCGAAGATCACCGGCCGGGTTGCGGGATCGGCCACGTCGTCGCGCGTGTAGGCTATGGTGATGACCGACGCGCCGGGACGTCCATCGGGGCCGGGAACGATATTGTCGGCTACGGTCGCGGTATAGGCGACAGTCTCGTCGTTGAATCGACCAGAGTGATGCGTGACCGAGCGCCGGGGCTCGATCATTGCGGACGACGCCGACGCCGGAGCCGGATCGGCGGGGACCTGGGCCATGGTCGGCGCCACGCCCGCGCCGGCCGCGACCATCAGGGCCAGGATGGAGCCGACGACGCCCCGCGCACGCCGGGCCGGTTTCGACGACACCGGTCCCCTCCCCGTCTGCATCACCGGCGTCCGTCCCGGATCAACGCCCGGACGTCGTCGGAAAAGGCCGCCGCCGTATCGCCGAGATAGAGCATGTGGCCGGACTCATAGTTGCGGATCGTCAGCCGGTCGGCGGGAACCCCCGCCTTCACGAGGGCGTCCTGGGCCGCCGCAGGCGTCGTGACCATGTCGAAATAGCCGCTGGCCACCAGCACCTTCAGGTCGCCATTGCGTCGCATGGCCGTGGCCAGATCCCCCGCGAACGACTGACCCTCCGGCACGCCTGTTCGTTTCCAGTTCCAGGCGGAGAGAAGGTTTCGCCAGACGATGGCGCCATAGGGCCGATCCTCCTGGACCTTCAGATCCTCGGTCAGCATCGCGTGAAAGGCGGCGACGAAGCCGGGCACATAGCGGCCCATAGCGGGGTCGTCGGCCACCGGTTCGCCGCCATCGTGCGCCGACGGCAGGGTGTAGCGGCTGTCGTAGAGGCCGACCGTCAGGCCCTCATCCGCCAAAACCTGCTGAGAATAGGCCTTTGGCGACATCGTCAGACTGGGCAGCCAGGCCGAGGCCGGCAGGCCCGTGTAGGCGGACAGGCGTGCGGCGATGGCGGTCCGTTGGGCGTCGTCCAGCGTACCGGCCGCCGCCTGATCCAGCGCCGCCAGATAGTCGGTCGTGGCGAAACCATGCACCTCGGCGTCAAAGGCCTCGATCGTCCGTCCGCGGCGATCGATCTTCTGGTGGACCCAGGCCGTGGCGGCCATGGCGGGCAGGTTCAGCGCCGCGCCCAAGGACGGCGACAGTCCGGCTGTTCCCGCGCCATTGAGGCTGGAGCCCAACAGGACGATGCCGTTGACGGTGATGCCCCGCATCACGCCGCTATAGGTTGGACCGCCCATCAGGGCGCGCGGCAGAAGCGCCGCCCGCGCGCTGCCATAGCTCTCGCCCATCAGATATTTGGGCGCATTCCAGCGGCCATTGCGGGTCAGCCACAGCTCGATGAACTGGGCCACGCTCTCGGCGTCCTCGTCGATGCCGTAAAAGTCTTCGGGCTTGCCGACCCCGACGATCCGGCTGAATCCGGTCCCGACCGGATCGATAAAGACCAGGTCCGCCACGTCCAGCAGACTGTCCGGATTGTCGGTCGGTCCGAACGGCGGAACATTGCTGGGGTTCACCTCGTGGTCGAGTTGCACCCGGCGCGGACCAACCACCCCCATGTGCAGCCAGATCGAGGACGAACCCGGCCCGCCGTTGAAGACGAACATGACCGGACGTCCCGGCTCAGCGCCTGCCTTGACGTAGGCAAAGCTGTAGATCGTGGCGATCGGCTCATCACGGTCGTTGCGCAGCAGGGTCTCGCCCGCCGTGGCCGTATATGCGATGCGCTGCCCCCGGATGGTGGTCTCGTGGCGGGTCACCACCGGGGCGGCGACCTGGACCGTTTCGCCGGCCAGAGCCTGCCCGGCGCAGAGGACGGAGCCCAGCAATGCGAGGGCCGCAAAGACCCCGCCGAACCAAACCGTCGGCGTCCGAAGAGCCCTGTCAGTGACCATGATCATCGTCCATCCCCTCGCCAAACAGGAAACTATCTCCCGCCGTGCCCGTCGAGACGTCTTCCGGCGCCGTCGGCGGCCGGATGACGACGGGATCGGCAAAGGGCCGAATGCCAAGCGCCTGGTGAATCTCGCTGGGGAAGTAGATCACCCCGCCCTTCATCACCATGCGGATCTCGCGGATGGCGCCGATGTCCTGCGTCGGGTCGCCCGGCACGAGGAAGAAGTCCGCCAGCTTGCCACGCTCTATGCTGCCCAGCGACTGGTCACGTCCCAGATACTGCTCAGCCCTCAGCGTACCCAGGCTCAGCGCCTCGGCGGGCGTCAGCCCCGCCTTGACGTAGAGCTCCAGCTCGCGATGCACGGTGAAGCCTGTGCCGGCGTCGGTGCCCGGCAGCAGTTGCACGCCGCTGTCGTGAAGCAGTTTCAGGGTGTCGAGCAGCTTCTGGAAGGCCGCCTTGTAGGTCTGATCGACCGCCGGGCTCTCGATATCGACGAAGGACCGGCGCCGATAGCGCTGATATCCGATCGGCATATGATCGACATAGCCGACGGCGGAGGGCGGAACTTCGCCCGCGCGGCTGAGCATCAGCACCTCCAGCGCCACGGCCGTCGTATCCAGGGCGACGCCCTTTTCCTGCATCAGGGCGATGGTTCGCCGAACCGGCAGGCTGGACAGATCCAGGTCCGCCGCCCGGGCCATGCCCGTCAGGCGCAGGGTGGTGCGGGAATCCTCGCCGGGCTGCAGCAGCCAGCCCAGCATCAACTGGTTGATATGGGCGATCTCGCCATAGCCCGCCTCGATGGCCTGGTCCGGCGTGACGAAGGCGGGGACGTGGCCCGTCACCCCCATGCCGAGGCGGTGGGCCTCCTGAGCGACAGGCGCGACCCAGTCCGGATGAAGCGAGTTGTAGATCTTGATCTGGCGATAGCCGCGCTGGCCGTACCAACGCACGTCCTCCAGGGCTTCGTCCAGCGTGTCGGCCAGCAGACCGGTTCGCACCGAATAGGGGCTGCGTCCCTCCAGCATGCCGTCGCGCACGATGCGCGGTCCCGGCGCGACGCCCTGGTCGATGTCGCGCGTGAGGTTCAGCAGGAAGCTGTTGCCGTTCCCCATGTCCCGGATCGAGGTCACGCCTGCGCCCAGATAGAACAGGCCCGTCTGAAGGGTGCTGTGCGAATGCATGTCGTGCAGGCCGGGCGACAACGTCCCGCCCTGGCCGTCGATTTCATAGTCGCCGCCCGCCGTCGGCGTGTCGGGCTCGGGCACGATGGCGGTGATCCTGTCGCCGAAGACGGTCACCGACGACAGAGGCGACAGTCGTCCCGTCTGGGGCTGGAATATCCGGACATTGCGGATGCGCACCGGGGCGTCGAACGTGTGCGCGAGTTGCGCCTGCAGCGCATGGATCCGCTCGCCTTCCAGCGCCGCCGTCATCTGCAACAGTTCGGGAGCCGCGGCCTCCAGTCCTTCACGGACCGTCACCTGTCCGCCCGAGAATTCCGCAACCAACTGACCGGCCTGATCCAGCATGACGTACCCTGGCTGCAGTTCCAGACCGGTGAGCCGATAGATGGTCACCGGCAGGGCGTCCGGCCCGAAGGTCTGGCTGCGCACCGTGGTCAGGGTCAGGCGCCCGCCGGGCGTCACCTCCAGGCTCTGCTCCGGCGCCGCCTTCAGGACGTTGGCGTAGAGCGCCAGACTCCAGGGGCTGTCGTCATTGGCGACATAGAGCGACGGCGTCGCCGCCGGCCGCTCGCCGCTGTCCGCCTGACTACGCCAGCGCAGCACGCCGTCGCCCTGTTCGAACCGTTCGTCCACGCGCGCGCCGAACAGCGACACGCCCTCGATGGTCCAAAGCTTTGGAACGCCGCCGAGGCCGAGAACGACATGTTCCTTGTGCTTGGGTCCGCGCCCGTTGTTATCGACGTGATAGTCGATATCGACTGTGGACCCGACCTGATCGACCACCAGATGGCCGACGCGCTCGCCGTTGGCGATGACGGCGTAACGTATCGAGTCCGCCCGGACGGGCGATACGCCGAGGCAGGAGATCATAAGTGCGGCGAGGACGAAGGGCGTCAGCCAAGGGCGCATAGGCATCCTCATTGAACCGAAGCGGTTTGGGAGACGGACGGCGAACCCGCGCGACGCAGGGCGAACAGGGCCTCGTGAAGCCTGGCCAGTCCCCTGTCGATCAGGGCCGCCGGTACGCCGAAGCCCAGTCGCATATGCCCCGCCTGGCCAAAGAACTCGCCCGGCGCCGTGACGATCTCGTAGTCCCGCCACAGGGTCTCCGCCAACCGGCGCGTATCGGCATGGCCGATCACCTGCGGGAAGGCGATACAGCCAAAGGGCGGCAGTTCGCCCGCAAGCAGGTCATCGGCGCGCATGGCGGCCATATGGCGCTCGACCACGGGCCGGCTGGCGTCCAGGATTTGGCGCCAGTGCGCCTCGAACGGCTGCGGATTTTCCAGCACCAGCGCCCCGATGGCGTGGGTCAGCTTCGACACGCCGAACTCCCGTCCGGCGCTGGCGTTGGCGATCCGGCGCGCCGTCGCCCGCGTCGTGACGATCCAACCGCAGCGCAGGGAGAACAGGCCGAACACCTTGGTCAGGCTGTTGACGCTGATGACATTGGGCGCGAGCCGCACGGCCGGCAGGTCGCCGCTTTCCATCGCGAAATCAGCGTACACCTCGTCCACCAGCAGATGGGCGCCGACGGTCGCCGCAGCGGCGGCCAGGTCCCCCAGAGCCTTTTCTCCCAGATGATGACCGGAAGGATTATGCAGGTTGGTGACGATCACCAGCCGCGTATTGGCTCTCAGCTTCGCGCTGAGTTCTTCCAGGTCGAAGGCGAAGGATTCGCCCCGCCTCGACAGCAGCTCGACCTCTGCGCCCGACAATCGCGCTAGGTCCGAGAGGACGTCGAAACCGGGCGTTTCGATCAGCACATGATCCCCCGGCGCCACCAGGCCGGCCAGCACCTGGGCGACGCCGTTGCACACCCCTGTCGTGGGCAGGATGCACTGCTCATCGACGCCATAGCGTGACGCCAGGGCCGCCAGCAGGTGGGGATTGCCCCGACCGAACACGCTTTCGAACCGGTCCGTCACCTCCCCTGTGAAGGCGTCGCTAATGAGCCGAGCCAGCAGGGGTTCCGGCTCCGCGACCGTGCTTTCGAACAAGATCGACGCCCCCGGCGGCAGGGGCATGTGACGATAGAGGGATCGTCCGAAGGCGGCGAAATCCCGGATGTCATAGATCGCCGCCCTCGCCGGGCCTTCGCCTTGGCTCACGGGCGACGCTCCATGGGCGACCGAGATACGGATCGGGTGTTCATGTGTCGCAAAGCCTGTGCCCGTCGCGAGCCTGGTCGCGCCGCTCTTCCAAGCCTGCATTGTTACCGTCGCGGTGGCGGAGGTTCTTTGCGTTTCACCGCTTGCGGTTTCGAATGATTGAATAGCTAATGCGAGATATCAGCAAATCGGAGACTAGACGATGTCCACCGGCCTGGACGCCATCGACGTCCGAATCCTGCAGCAGCTGCAGATCGACTGCTCCATCTCCACCTCGGAGCTGGCGGACCGTGTCGGCCTGTCCCAATCGCCCTGCTGGCGGCGGATCCAGCGCCTGCGCGAGGAGGGCTATATCAAGGCCCAGGTGGCCATTCTCGATCCCGAACGCATGGGCTTCCAGATGCACATCTTCGCCCAGCTGAAGATGAACAATCTCGCCGACAGCGACCGCGAGAAATTCATCCGCGAGATCGCCGCCATCCCCGAGATCGTCGAATGCTATTCGGTGCTGGGCGAGCGCGACGCCATGATCAAGGTCATCGCGCCCGACATCAAATGGTACCAGGACTTCATCTTCCGCAAGATCCTGAAACTGCCCGGCGTCATCGACATCAGCTCGACCGTCGCCCTGTCGGAAATGAAGCGGACCACCGCCCTGCCCGTCCGCCAGGGCGTCTGACCTCTCAGCCAGCCGACATGTTCCGACGGCGGGACCAGCCGTAGTAGGCCAGACCGATCGCCAGCCAGACGCCCAGCAACACATAGGGCCGCCAGTCGGTGCTGAAGCCCAAGGCGGCGATGACGGTGGCGGCGATAACGCCCAGAACCGCCAGGATCTTGACTGTCGTCCGACTGAACTTGATGCGAGCCTGATCATGCACCTCCGGGTGGGCGCGGGCGACGTTATAGGCCGCCAGACAGGTCCCGAGATATTTCATCATCGTCGGCACGTTCACCGCCAGCAGCAGGAACAACAGGCTCGACGGCAGGAACAGCGCCGCCGAGGAAGCGGCGAAGGCCACCAGCGTGGCCACATGCGGGGTGCCGAAACGAGGATGAATTCGCGCCAGGGCGGAGGGCAGGACGCCGGACCGGCCCATGGCGAACAGGAAGCGGGAATACACCAGAAAGACGGCGTTCATCGACTTGGTCAGGGCGACCACGGCGGCGGTGACGATCAGCGGCGCCGCCCACGGGCCCAGCGCCGCCTCGGCGGCCGTCAGAAGCGGCGCATCGCTGGACGCCAGGGCCGCCGGCCCCACTAGGCTCAGCGCGGTGAAGGTGATCACCAGATAGACGACGACCGTCAGCGCCAGTCCAAGCGCGATGCCCAGCGGCACGACGACCTTGGCGTTGCGGACCTCGTCCCCGACCTCGGTCGCGGTCTCGATGCCCAGAAACAGCTGAATCATCAGAGGCAGGGCGGCGAGAATCGGCAGCCATCCGCCCGCCGTAGCCTCAACCAGCAGTCCCGGCTTGAGGTCAGGCGCGCCAGCGACGACGAAGACGGTGAAGATCGCCAGCAACAGCAGCATCAGCACGGTCTGGGCCCGCGCAGCCACGGCGACGCCGACATAGTTCAGGGCGAAGATCAATGCGAACAGGCCGAACATGACCGGCTTGGCCGGCAGAGGGATCACCATGGACAGATAGTTCACCAGCACCCGCGCCAGCACGATCATGACCACCGCATTGCTCAGCACCCGCAGCCAGACGATGGCGAAGGCGACCGTCGGATGGGTGAAGCGGCGCTGCCATTCGTAGGAGGCCGCCGTACTGGGCGCCGCCGAGGCCATATAGGCATAAACCAGGGCGAACAGGACCATGGGGAGCGCCGCCAGGGCGACGGTGATCAGTATGCCGGTCCCGCCCACGGCGGCCGCCGGACCGAGCACCGTGAAGATCGCCGCTCCGATCGCCGTCCCCGCGCCCAGCATCACCAGATCCAGAAGGCCCACGCCATGTCTGAGTTCGGCTGACGGGGTGGGAGAGGACGAGATCACAGGCATATTCCAACGAACGACCCGCACCATCAGGCGCGCGCTTCGATCCTAGCGCGCAGACCTGAGCAGGACTATTCAAACCCGTTCGCCTCGCCGCGGAAAGGCGACTGCTTTAGTCGCACTCCGACATGATCGTGGATCGTCCATGTTCGGGCCAGAGAGTCTCATAACGACTGGTATCGTTACAAAAACGCCCGACATCGGCGTAGTGAAGCCTGGCCTACCTACGCAAGATTTATTCGCGCGCCCTCGCCCCTGCGCCCCACTCGCCTCGCCAATTTCCGCCTCGTCGATAACAACGCAAAGATCGTCGGTCCGACACCCACTAGACTGGCGGCGCAGGCGGAGATGAACATGAGCGACCTCACCAAACGACACCTGATCGGCGCGGCGACGGCCGCCGTGGCGATGGCCGCATCCGGCGTTTCGCCCGCCTTCGCCCATTCGACCGCACATCCGAGACAAAGACGCAGCGGCGTCTTTAATGGCCAGACCGTCAACTATACGGCCGGTCTGGAAGAAACCGTGGTGACCGACGCCCAGGGAGCGCCCTTCGTCCGTTTCGTCTGCACGAGCTATGTCCGCGAAGGCGAAAACCGCGACCGGCCGGTGATCTTCGCCTTCAACGGCGGCCCCAGCGCGGCCTCGGCCACCCTGCACATGCTGGCGCTGGGCCCGAAGCGGATCGAGCTGGAGCAGGATCCGGCCGCCCCGGCCTTCTCGCCGCCACGGCTCGTCGATAATCCCGAGACGGTTCTGGACGTGGCCGACATCGTGCTGATCGATCCTCCCGAGACCGGCTTCACCCGCCTGTTCTCGGAAGCCGCCCGCACCGAGGTCTATTCAGTCGAGGGCGACGCTCGCGTCGTCACCGACTTCATTCAGGCCTGGATCAAAAAGAACGGCCGCGAAGCCTCGCCGAAATATGTGCTCGGCGAAAGCTACGGCACGATCCGCGCGGCGATCATGGCCGGTCAGTTGGCCGAGGCCATGCCGCTGGACGGCGTCTTCCTGTTCGGCCAGGCGATCAACATGATCGAGACGTCCCAGCGCGTCGACAACATGACCGCCTATGCGACCAACCTGCCCGCGCTCGCCGCCATCGCCGTCTATCACGGCAAGGCCGACAAGGGCCGGCGATCGATGAACCGCTTCATCGACGACGTCTATGCGTGGGGGATGACCGACTATCTGGCCGCCCTGGTCCAGGGCCAAGCCCTGCCCCAGGCGCGCCGCCGCGTCATCGCCGAAAAGCTGGAGCGCCTGACGGGTATCCGCGCCGACTATTACCTTGCCGGCGACCTGACCATTTCGAAAGTCGCCTTCGCGACGGAGCTTCTGGCGGACCGGGGCCAACGGCTGGGCATCTACGACGCACGCTATGTCGGCCCTGCTGCCGGGCCAGGAGAACGCCCCCAGGACCCCTTCGGCGCCAAGGTTTCCGACAGCATCCTGCCGATGATGCAGACTTATTTGCGCCAGGACCTGCCCTCCGCCCAAGATCCCGCAGACTATCGGCCGATGGCGCCGGGCGTCTCGACCTGGGACTGGAACACCACCGGCGGCATCGGCGGGCCTTTCAACGAATACGACTATCCGGCACGGATCGTCGCCGCCTTCAAAGTCAATCCGCAGTTCCGCCTGATGATCGGCACCGGCATCTACGACCTGACCACGACGGTCGGCCCGGCCCAGTATCTGGTGGCGCAGAGCGACTATCCGGCCGAACGCGTCATCCAGCGTCGCTACGAAGGCGGGCATATGGCCTACACCAACCGGCCGGCGCTGACGGCCTTCACCCGCGACATCCGCAGTTTCGTCACCGGAACCGCCTTCGTCGATCTCTGAGACAAGACCGCCTGGAGCGCCGCCATGCTCGTGCTGGATCGCGAATTCGTCCGCACTCATCTGACCTACGCCGCCTGTATCCCGCTGATGCGTGACGCCATGTGCGCGCTTTCACGCGGCGACACACGCCAGCCGCTGCGGTCGATCATCCCCCTGGCCCAAGGTCGAGCCTTCGGCGTCATGCCTGGAGCCCTATCGGCGGACGGCGTGTTCGGCGCCAAGCTGGTCAGCGTCTATCCGGAGAACCACGCGGCGGGTCTGCAATCCCACCAGGGCGGCGTCGCCCTGTTCGATCCGGAGACCGGCGCCCTGTCCGCCCTGGTCCACGCAGGCGAGGTCACGGGCATACGCACCGCGGCCGCCAGCGCGGCGGCGACCCAGGCCCTGGCCCGCGCGGACGCTTCGCGGCTGGCGATCCTCGGCACAGGCGAACAGGCCGCCGCCCATGTCCGCGCGCTTCATGCCGCCGTGCCGCTTTCGTCGGTGACGATCTGGGGACGCTCCATGGAGCGGGCCGTCGCCCTGGCCGCCCGTCTGAGCGACGAAACGGGCCTGACCGTCGCGGCCGTCGCTACAGTCGCCGAGGCGGCCGCCGACGCCGACATCATCTGCACCACCACCGCCTCCGCCCAACCGATCCTCCACGCGGCGGACGTACCATCCGGATGCCACATCAACGTGGTGGGCTCGAGCTACGACGGCCCTGTGGAGATCGACGACGATCTGGTCGTCCGCGCCCGCTTTATCGCGGATTCCAGAGCCGGCGTGCTGGCCCAGGGCGCGGAGTTCCTGTCGGCCAAGCGCGCCGGTCGCGTGGACGATGATCATGTGGTCGCCGAGATCGGCGAGGTCTTCCTGGGCCTGAAACCCGGCCGCACCTCCGACCGGGAGATCACCGTCTACAAATCCCTGGGCCACGTCGCCCAGGACCTGGCCAGCGCCCGCTATCTGCTCGACCTGGCGCTTAGCCTGAACCAGGGCGTCCACATTCCCTTTTGATGCGCCCCATCAAGCCGGCGGCGACGCCGGCAAGGCCTCAAGCAAGCGGTCGATGTCATTCATGTCGTTGAACACCGCCAGCGACACCCGGAACCGGTGCTGCGACACCGTGATCCGCACCTTGGCCGCCGCCAACCGCTCCGACAGTTTCGCCCGCGCATCCTTCAGCGCGAAAGCGACCAGGGCCGTGCGGCTGTCCAGCGGCGTCAGAGGCTCATAGCCGCGCCGCCGCAGTTCCGACTGCACCGCATCCGCCAGCGGCTGACGCGCCTGCTGGATGGCGTCGACGCCCAGCCGGTTGATCCAGGTCAGGGAATGGTCGAGCTGCACCGCGCCGGTCCAAGAGGTCGTGCCCATGGCGAAACGACCCGTGGCGTCCTCTCGCGCCCCATAGTCGGCGGGCATGGGACCCGGCGCATCATAGGGATAGGCGTGGCTCTGGAAGGCGCGCAGCTGATGATAGCCCCACCAGGGCCGGCGGATCTTGTCCTGCATGGACTTGCGCACATAGAGGAAGCCCAGGCCGAAGTCCCCCATCAGCCACTTGTAGGAGGCGCAGGCCGCGAAATCGACGCCGGCGGCCTTCAGGTCCAGCGGCGTCGAGCCCGCCCCGTGGATGATATCGACATAGACATAGGCGCCGTGCGCGTGGGCCAGGTCGCAGACCCGTTTCAGGTCATGCTCGAAGCCGTTGATCGTCGAGACATGGCTGATCGACACCAGCCGCGTCTGGTCGTTCACCGCCGCCTCCATCGCCGCCATGTCGATCCGTCCCTCGGCGGTCATGGGCAGGGTGACGACGTCCATTCCAGCCTTGGCCAGTTCCCCATAGGTGTAGAAGGAGCCGAAGAAATGCAGGGCGTCGGTGACGATCCGTCCGCCTGTCGCCGGCATATCCAAGGCCTGCAACACCAGGTTCTCGCCCATGGTCGTGGACTGGACGAAGCACAGCTCATCAGGATCGGCCCCGACCAGCAGGCCGAACTGACGGACCGCATTCTCCTCCATCGCCCCCATGTCGAACTCAGGCGCCCCGGTCGCGCGGGTCTTGTAACGCAGATAGTCCTCCAACGCCGCCTGCGCGCCCAGCGGCATCGGGTGGGTCGATCCGCTGTCCAGATAGGTGACCGGCATGGCCGCGAACGCCCCACGCGCGGGCAGGGTCAGCGACGCCTCCGATCGCGTCTCTTGCGCCCTGACCTTCGGGGCCAGACCGACCGTGGGCGACGCGGCGGCCGCGGCGATCAAGGATCTTCGGGTGAAACGCATGACAGGGCTCGCACGAGGCTCGGAACGGTCATTCTAGGACGGCGCGCGGGAATAATCCTTTCGTCTTGTCGAACGGCGGGGCGAAGTCCCGGCTGACGGCGCCCGGCGCCTCGACCGCCGCGCATCAGATTTGCGAACCGGCGGCGGACAGGCGCAACGAAAGACAGGAATAGCCCCGGACGATAAGATAGGCTGCACGGGTCCTGTCCTTCGTCGCGTGCGTCCGCTCATGTCGTCATCGCCTTCCCTCATCGTCCTTGACGCCGCAGCCGTGCGCGCGGGCCTCGACGCCGACAGGCTGATCCCCGTCATCCGCGACGCCATGATCGCCCTGTCGGACGGGCGGGTGCGTCAGAATCTGCGCAGCTTCATCGGCCTGGGCGAGGGCCGGACCTTCGCCCTGATGCCGGCCGCCTTCACAGACCAGGGCCTGTTCGGCGCCAAACTGGTCAGCGTCTTCGCCGACGGCGCGGGCCGCAAGGCGCACGAAGGCGTGGTTGTCCTGTTCGACGGTCATACGGGAGTTCCGGTCTGCATCGCCGATGCGGGCGAGATCACGGCGCTGCGCACGGCGGCCGCCAGCGCCGTCGCCACCCAGGTTCTGGCCCGCGCCGATGCGCGAACCCTGTCGATCTTGGGACTGGGCCGTCAGGCGGCCGAGCATATCACCGCCATCGCCCAGGTTCGTACCCTCGAGTCCGTGCGCGTCTGGGGCCGCGACTTCCGGCGGGCGGAAGCCTTCGCGGCCGAGATGAGCGCGCGGACCGGCCTTCCCGTCTCGGCGGTCCCGAGCCCACGCGCCGCCGCCGAGAACGCCGACATCCTCTGCACCGTCACCGCCGCCGTCGAACCCATCCTGGACGGCGCCTGGGTCGTGCCCGGCGCCCACGTCAATGTCGTGGGGTCGAGCGGCCCGTCCGCCGCCGAGATCAATTCCGACCTGGTGGCCCGCAGCCGTTTCATCGTCGATCACGCCGAACATGTCCGGGTCCACGGCGGCGAATTCCTGCGTGCGCGGGCGACGGACTGCATCGGCGAGGGCCATATCGCGGCCGAGATCGGCGCGGTCCTGTCCGGCGCGGCCGCTGGCCGAACCCGCAGCGACGAGATCACGATCTACAAATCTCTGGGCCACGCCGTTCAGGACATCGCCGCCGCCGGCCTGCTCTATTCGGCTTCGGCCCACGCCGACTGACTCACATCTTGCAGGCGGCGTCCGTGGCGTCCTGGTCACGACGCCACTGATAGACATCGACCTCCTCGCCTCTCGGCAGATAGGTGACCGGGAACCGGGCCTCGCCGCGCGTCACCTGCAGGGTCAGCGTCGCATCCTGGTCCCCCTGGACCGCGTCCATGGCCACGGCATAGGTGACCACGTCCCCGTCTCGAATCCCGGCCCGCTCGGCCGCTGAATTGGGGACCAGCCCCCGGATGGTCTTCACGTCGCCGACCAGGGATTTCGGGTCGAAGCCCAGGTCGAACCGCCGCGCCCGGCCGACGAAACGCGTGAAGCACGGGCCGTAATCGCCGGACTCAGGAACCATCAGTTCGCCCGCCTTCATCGCGGCATGCAGCGTCCCTCCATCCTCGCCCAGTTCGGCGGTCAGAAGCGCGATCCAGACGGTTTCATCAGTCGGCTGGCCGGCGCGATGGCGGCGGTTCATCTCCAGGATCAGATCGTCCAGAGACCTCGCGCCCTTGCTCGCGCGACGGATCCGGCCGTCGACCACGGCGAAATAGATCCCGCCGCGATCATAGGGCAGCACCCGGATGCGGCTGTCCTCCCAGAAACGCGGCGCAATCTGGTCATCCGGCGTGTCGTTCAGCAGGTTCGAATAATAGCGGCGCGCGGTGTCGTTGATGTCGGCTAGATAGTCGTCCGCCGTGATCAGTCCCGCCCGATAGGGCAGCAGCCCCTGATAATGGACGGCGATCCCCTCGCCATACCATTGGCCGCGTCCGTCCCACTGGGTCCAGGTGTGGATCATCTCGTGCGACAGGGTCGATTTGAGATCGGCCGGATCGGTCGCCTGGCCGTAAGTCACCAGGAAGGACCGGGTCAGGGCCACGCCCCCGCCGGCGTTGATCGGATTATAGCGCATGAAGACCCGGTACGGCGGCTCGCCCGGCTCGTCGAAGAACCGGCTCATCCAGCCGTGCAGTCGATGGGTCCAGGCCATCAGCGGTCTCGCCTCGAACGGCGGTGTTCCCATCCAGGCGGCCGAAAAGCCGGCGTTGGACACGGGTTGCGGCTCGCGCTCCATCGGCCCCGCCATGAAGACGGTCGACCACAGCCTGGACGCCTTGCCCGGTTCCAGATCGACACCCCCCTCGCCATAGCTGGAGGTGGCGGCGGCCTCGGCCCCGAGATCGGTCACGTCCCAGCGCAGGGCGATGCGGTAGTCCCGATCGTCTTCCGGCAGCAGGATGAAGGTGTTGCCTACGCCCGAGACGCCGCCGCCTTCGGTGCGCAGACTATAGGGCGGTCCCGACCCGCGCCGGGGCGGCGTATTGTCGATCGGCGCGCGATAACGAACGGTCACGTCGCCGCTGACGGCCCGTCCGGCAATCCAATGCCGCGCATAGACCAGAGCCACGGGATCGTCGCGAACCGTCAGGGGCACCACACCCTGAGCGTCGCGCACCACCAGGTCCGTCAGGGTCGAGGCGATTGTGTCGGTATTGGCGATGACGACAGGCAGGGTCAGAACGGCCTGGCCCGCATCCGCCGCCATCGCCGGGATACGCAGTTCGACATCCATCCGGGCGACGCCCCGGGCGACGTCGATCTCTCCGGGCCGAAGCGTCACCTGCATAGTCTGCCCCGCCGCCCACGCCGGAGACACGCCCAACACAAGCAGGGCGACGACCATGGCCGGCGGGAGACGCAGAAGGCGGGGAATGGCCATGTCGGAGTCTTTCCGAAGGTACCCGTCCCCGAGCGCCGAGACGCTCGGGGACGCTGACTAGGCTTAGAAGCGCGCGTTGAGGCCGAGGAAGTACTGACGGCCCAGGATGTCGCCGTAGTTCCGGGTCGGATACGATGGTTCTTCGTCGGTCAGGTTCGTCACACCGGCCCGGATCGCATAGTCGCCGAAACGATATTCGCCCGAAAGATTGTGGCGGATGTTCTCGTCGATCACCGGCGTCGGCGTGGTCTCGATCGTGTCGAACCGGTTCACCTGCGACTTCGGCAGATAGTTCACCGAATAGCTGAGACGCACGGGTCCGAGGGCGTAGCGAGCGTCGAACCGGCTGACCCAGTCGGGCGTCAGGGTGGTGTCGTCGGTGCGCGTGTAATCGAAGCCGGTGACGGAGGTTTCCAGCAGGGCGTTGTGCGTGACTTCCAGCCCGAGTTCGAGACGGCCCCAGTCCGCATCCCGTCCCGCCAGATCCGCAACGTCGAAGGCGTAGTTGACGGTGTAGATTTCGCCTTCGTACCGCACTGTGCCGGCGTTGAACGTGGTCGAGTTTGCGGTCGCGACCTGACCCTGGGCGTTGAAGGTGAACTGGCTGCAGACGTCGGCCGGTTGCGGCGATGAATCGAAACAGGTCGCCAGGAAGTTCTGCGGCGTGAAGGACGAAAGACCGTCACGCAACTCCACCTGGATACGATCGGCGACGATCGTCAGGCCGGGCGCAAAGCCGGGCTGAAGCACGACGCCGAAGGTCGTGGTATCGGAAATCTCGTTCTTCAGGTCCGGGTTGCCGCCCGTCGTGACGAGGACAGAGCTGAAATTCTCACCCGGATCCTGGAAGCCGGTCAGGGAGCCGTAACCCGGATTGGCGGCGAACAGGGCCTGGCAGTTAGCCAGACGGACCGCAGGGTTTGGCCCGCTAATGATCCGGTCGGCGTCACAAGGATTTTGAGCGATCGCATCCAAGGTCGTGCTGGAAGGCGCGAACAACTGGTCAAGGGTCGGCGCCCGGAAGTTGCGGCTGCGCGACGCCCGCACCGTCACGCCGGAAACCACTTCCCAGCGCAGACCCGCGCCCCAGACGTCGGCCTTGCCCGCGATGGAGTTGTCGACGGTCCGATAAGCGCCGTCCACTTCCAGCGACTTGACCAACGGCAGGGTGAAGTCGCCGCCGAACACCGGAACCAGCACCTCTGCAGAGAACTCGTTGGTGTTATAGGCGCCGCTGGTGGCGAGGGTCGGCGTACCCGAACCGGTCAGCCCCAGCTGATTGGCCTCGTAGGGATTATATTCCGCCTTCTCGCGCCGGTACTCATAGGCGAGGCTGAAACTCGCCGGACCGGCCGGCAGGGTGAACAGTTCGCCGCCGATGGTCGCCAGGATATCGTCCTGGGTGTTCTCGAACCGCTCGCCCACCGGGACGGCGACATAGGCGCGCATCTCATCCGTGATGACCCCCGTGCCGAAGATGTTGATGGGCACGCAGGCCGCGTCGTCGTTGGTGGTCGAGGCGTCGGCGTTGATGGCGCAGACGGCCTGGCCGCCGCTGCTGACGGCGTTGACCGCATTGGTCAGACGCGAGGTCCAGGTGTCCCAGCCGGACTCCTCGCCCTTGGTGACGCCGCGGCTGGCCGAAAGGCTCCAATAGAAGTTGCGGTCGGCCCAGTCGAAATCACCTTCCAGCGCGATCAGGCCGCGCCAGACGTCGGTCTCGGTCACGAACTCCCGGGTCGGTAGGATGTCCGAGAAGCTCTTGGACAACCACAGAGGCCCGCCGGCGGCGAAGGTGGCGTTGGCGGCGCTGAGTTGCGCCAGCGCTGTGGACGTCAGGAAGGGGTTGGTTCTGTAGAAGGCGATCGGACCCGCGCCCGAAGCGGCCGAATTCAGCACCGTGCGCGTCGCCCCCTGGGTGCCGTAGGGATCGGTCCCTTCCGTGTTGGAATAGAGAAGTTCGCCCTTCAGCTTGATCCGATCTGTCAGGTCGTAGCGGCCCAGCAGATTGACGTTGAACCGTTCTACGCCCGTATAGAGAGCCGCCAGGTCGCGATAATCATATCCGTCGCCGCCCGAAGCAAAGGGCACGCCTGCAACCGTCCCGGTGTCGTAGGATACGAGGCTCGTCCCGTCGGCCGAGAACTGCTGGGGCACGCCGCCGGAACGGACCAGAAATGCCGAGACGGGCGCCGGGGTCGAGAAGATTACGCCATTGGTGTTGAACGGCCAGAAATGAGAGTCCAACAGTTCGCGCACGGCAGGAATTCCGTCGGTGGCGCTGGTGTTGGCCGAGTTAGAGACCGTCAGCCGCGCCAGGTCTGAACGCGGACGATCCTGTCCATAAAGCGGATCGGTCTTGGACCATTCGACATTGCCCGCCAGATTCGCCCGGCCGTCCAGGAAATTGTCGCCCAGGGTCATGCGCAGGCTGCTCTGCGGATAGTCGTCGCGTGAGGAGACGCCGTACTGGGCGTCCACCACTAGTCCTTCGAAATCATCCTTCAGCACATAGTTGATCACGCCGGCGATGGCGTCCGAACCATAGACGGCCGCGCCCCCGGCCTGAACGACATCGACCCGCTCCAGCAAACCGACGGGGATCAGGTTCGTATCCACAACCCGGTCGCCCATGCCGGACGACGAGGTCACGAACCGCCGGCCGTTCACGAGCGACAGCGTGCGCCCCGCGCCCAGGCCGAACAGATTGGGAAACTGCTGACCGGAACCCGCCGCTGTCCCCGAACCGTTGGCGACCGGGGCGGAAGGCGTCGCCGAAGTGATCTGGTTTAGGGCCTGGCCGACCTGGACAAAGCCGCGCTCGGTCAGAACCTGAGCGTCGATGACCGTGACCGGCGCGGCGGTAGAGGTCTGGACCCGGCGGATACGCGACCCGGTCACGACGATGTCGTCGACCGATCCCGCCTCTTCCTGGACCAGGGCGTCGGCCTGCAGGGCTGTCTGGGCCAAGGCCGAGGTGGAGACCAGGGACAGCAGGAGGGCGGACCCCGCCACCGTCGAACCCAGCAGGCGCCTCTTCATCGACATCCGGTTCATCGTTATCCCCTCATTCGTGTTGTTTGATCACGTCCGACATCCCCCGTCGTTCCGCGTCTGCCCAAGGCTAACCCCGCATGATCGGCACAATCTTTCCTATTTCCGGGCAGCAACATTACGACACACAAGTTTCATGCAGCTGTCGCGTTTTAAGCGAAAGAAATATACCCACATCAATTGTCCGCATTGGAGCAGCGCCATCTCCGCGGCGGCGCCCTCACCCCCGAAGAGGACCAGCCACACGGCCTGGATTCACTCAGGTCCGCAAATCGGCATCACGGCAGGCCATGAGGCTCCAAACCGGGTTGCAGGAATTTCGCGCATAGATATGCCGCAAAGGACCTGAGCGGCATGCCTTGAAGGCGACTCAAAATCTATTCGCCTTCAAACGCTCCCGAGCGATTTTCGTCATGAGACGCGGGGGCAGCCGTCAAGTTTGCATAATGATTGCGACCTTGACGTCGTAGTTTGCCCCCACACGCACAGACACAGCTTGAGACTGCAGATGATAGTTCGACGACGGATCGCCGGTCTTGCCCTGATCATCTGTGCTGGTCTGCAAACAGTGTTGGGGCCCGCCCTCGCCGAAACACCGTCTGCATCATCACCGCGGTTCTCGGAACGCTCGGCCGTGCCCCCCTCGCCCGTCGAAACCAGACACAGCATCCGCACCGGCGGGGGCAGGCTCGACTATGTCGCGGAGATCGGCCGGATCGCAATCCGCGACGTGGAAACGACCGAACCGCGCGGTTTCATGGGCTATATCAGCTACCGCACGCCCAGCCGCGCGCCGCGCCCCTTGATCTTCATCTGGAACGGCGGCCCCGGCGCCAACTCCGCCACACTCCATTTCGAAGTCGCCGGCCCTCGCCGTGGCGAAGGCGATCACCTGGTCGACAATGCAGAGACATGGCTTGCCGACGCGGACCTGGTCTTTGTCGATCCCATCGGAACCGGCTTCAGCCGCCCGGTCACCCCCGAGGCCGGAGACGAATTCTACGGCACGGTGGGCGATGTCGCCTCGGTCGCCGAGTTCGTCCGTTCCTGGATCCTTCTGCACGAGGCGCAGGATCGTCCCGTGCTCCTCGCGGGCGAAAGCTGGGGCGCCGGACGCGCCGCCAGCGTCGCCTACCGGCTTCTCAACCAAGGCGTCCCCGTCCACGGCCTGATCCTGATTTCGGGAGGGGACGGCCTCAACACCGCCTATCTCCCCAAGGAGGCCGCGACGGCGCTGAGCGTCGCCGACCTGGCGCCCGTCGCCCTCTTCCACGGCAAGCTGGACCCCACCCTCGGCGACGGCCCTGACGCCGTCCGACGCGCCGCCGAGACCTGGGCGCGCGATGTCTATCAGCCCGCGCTGATCAAAGCCGCAGACCTGTCCGAAGCAGAGCGCACCGCCATCGCCGCCGACCTCTCCCGTTTCACGGGGATCCCCGTCGATCTCGTTGATCGGACCAGCCTGACCTTCACCCCGCGACAATACCTGCGCGGCGTCCTCCAGGCCGAAGGCCGCACGTTGAACATTTTCGACATGCGCTTGACCGAAAACCCGCCCACGAACTTTAACGACTCCATCGACCGCTATCTGCGCCGTGACCTGGGCTATGTGACCGACCTCCCCTATGTGGGTCTCCGGGAAGGCGACGTCGGCTACGCGCCCCACGACCGTTACCCGGCCGGCGTAGGCGAGCGCTGGAACTACGCCACTATCGACGCCTCTCCGGAACAGGTGGAAGCCGCGATCCGCGAAGCCATCCAGCGCGGCGGCGGCCCACCCCGGATCGGCCCACCCCTGCCCGGAACCGAAGAGGCCATCGCCTTGGCGCCGGGACTGAAGGTTCTGGTCGCCGCCGGACAGTACGACTCCCTGTCCAGTTGCACCGCCAATGACGAACTACATCGCCGCCTGCCGGACACGCTGCGATCAGTCATGACCTATCACTGCTATACGGGCGGCCACATGTTCTACCGCGACGCGACTTCGCGATTGCAGTTCAGCCAGGACATCGCCGAAATGGCACGGTCGATTCAACCCGCGCCGTTCTAAGCCCGTCTGCGGATCTCAACACGTCGCGTGGGCCTGGCGTCAATTGAGGGGCGCTATCTAGGCGCCCGATCCATATCAAGCGCGGGTGACTGGGCAGTGATCACGGCTAAGCGTCGCCCTGGTCAGCGGCGCCGCGTGCGATGTGCGGTTGCGCGGTGCACCCCATCGGCTCGAGCCGGGCACCGAGGAGCAAGGCCCTGACCTTGCCGCATCGCCCTTTGCGCGACGGTGATGAGGTCATCGGGACGTCCTTGATGTTCCGTGCTGAGGGTTCCCCAGACATGGGGGACGAGTTACAGCAACAAAATTCCGGTATATATGGAATTCCTCACATATGCGCTGGTCAACTCCCCTCTAATAACGTACTGCTCGGTACCGATATGTCACACAGGCTGCTGCCTTGATGGCCGCCGCCGACGGTCAATGAAAGCGTCGAGGGCAGCCCTTCTCGATGAAGTTCGTCCGACCGAGCGCGCTCGAGGCGCCGCTCTGGAAACGAAAGGAATTCCTTTGCGCACACAAGTCGCCATTATCGGAGCGGGTCCCGCAGGCCTGCTGCTCGCCCACAAGCTTCGTCGTGCGGGCGTCGATTGTTTGGTCCTCGAACGTCGGGACCGCGCCTATGTCGAGGCGCGGGTCAGGGCGGGGGTGCTCGAACAGGTCACCGTCGATCTGCTGGCGGAGCTGGGCCTCGACCAGCGCCTGCGACGCGAAGGCCTGGTGCATGGCGGCACGCGGCTGTCGCGCGACGGTCAGTCGTTCCGGATCGACTTCGCCGAATGCACCGGCGGTCGGACGGTGACGGTCTATGGCCAGCAGGAGGTGATGAAGGATCTCTTCGACGCCGCCGAGGAACGCGACGTTCAGATCCTCTTTGACCTGGAAGACGTCACCCTGAGCGATCTCGACACGGATCATCCCATCGTTCGCTGGCGATCAGACGGGCAAGATCATGAGCTGCGATGCGACTATGTCGCGGGCTGCGACGGGTACCACGGCGTCAGCCGCGCCTCCATTCCGCCCTCCGTATTGCGGACCTTTGAAAAGGTCTACCCGTTCGGCTGGCTCGGCATCATCGCGGATGCGCCCCCTGTCGATCACGAACTCATTTACGCCAACCACGCCCGCGGTTTCGCCCTCGCCAGCATGCGCTCGCCGACCCGCAGCCGCTACTATGTCCAATGCCCTCTGACCGACCGGGTCGAGGACTGGAGCGATGACCGGTTCTACGACGAGCTGGCGATCCGGCTCGGCGAAGACGCCGAGAAGCTGACGCGGGCGCCCTCGACGGAAAAATCGATCGCGCCTCTGCGCAGCTTCGTCGCCGAACCGATGCGGTGGGGCCGCCTCTTCCTCGCTGGCGACGCCGCACACATCGTCCCCCCGACCGGCGCCAAGGGGTTGAACCTGGCCGCCTCGGATGTGGCCATCCTGTCCGACGCGCTGGTTCAGGCTTGTCTGCGGGACGATATCCGCCGCCTGAACAACTATTCGGACCTGGCGCTGCGAAGGGTGTGGAAGGCCGAACGGTTTTCTTGGTGGTTTACAAGCCTGACCCATCGCTTTCCGGAAACGTCGGATATCGACCGCCGTCTCCAAACCGCAGAGATCGATTATCTGGCCCAATCTCATGCGGCCCAGATGGTGCTGGCTGAGAACTATGTCGGCCTGCCGCTGGAGCGGCTGTGATGACCGGCAAGATCTATCCTTCGCCTAAGGCCGCGCTGGAAGGCGTGCTGTTCGACGGGATGACGATCATGTCCGGCGGGTTCGGTCTGTCCGGCAATCCGGAATCCCTGATCCCTGCCGTGCGTGACGCGGGCGTCAGGAAGTTGACGGTCATTTCCAACAACTGCGGCGCCGATGGGTTCGGCCTGTGGATGCTGCTCGACAATGGTCAAATCCAGAAGATGATTTCGTCCTACGTGGGCGAAAACAAGCTGTTCGAGAGCCTGTATCTGTCTGGCGAGCTTGAGCTGGAGCTCAATCCGCAAGGCACGCTGGCCGAGCGCATCCGGGCCGGCGGGGCCGGTATTCCCGCCTTCTACACGCCGACCGGCGTGGGCACGGTCGTCGCCGACAACAAGCCTGTCGAACGTTTCGAAGGCCGCGACTATGTGCGCGAGACCTGGCTGAAGGCCGACCTGTCGATCGTGAAGGCGTGGAAGGCGGACCCGGAAGGCAATCTCGTCTTCCGCAAGACCGCGCGCAACTTCAATCCGGTTATGGCGACGGCAGGGGCGATCACGGTGGTCGAGGTGGAGGAGCTGGTGGAGGCCGGTGCGCTCGACGCCGACGCCATACACACGCCGGGCATCTACGTGGACCGGATCATCGTCTCGACCGTCAATGAAAAGAAAATCGAGAAACTGACCACCCGGCCGCGTTCCGAGGAGACCGCCTGATGCCCTGGTCCCGCGAACAAATGGCCCAGCGTGCGGCGCTCGAGCTCAAGGACGGCTTCTACGTCAATCTGGGCATCGGCATCCCGACCCTGGTCGCCAACCATATCCCCGAGGGGATGCACGTCACTCTTCAATCCGAGAACGGCATGCTGGGCATGGGGCCCTTCCCTTACGAGGGCGAAGCCGACCCCGACCTGATCAACGCCGGCAAACAGACGATCACTCAGCTGCCGACCTCGAGCTTCTTCGACAGCGCCGCCAGCTTCGCCATGATCCGCGGCGGCCATGTCGATCTGACCATTCTGGGCTCGATGGAGTGCGCCGAGAACGGGGACATCGCCAACTGGACCATCCCCGGCAAGATGCTGAAGGGGATGGGCGGGGCCATGGATCTGGTCGCCGGCGTCAAGCGCGTAGTGGTGATCATGGATCACGCCAACAAGCATGGGCAGTCGAAGCTGCTTAAACGATGCAAGCTCCCCCTGACCGGCGCGGGCGTGGTCGATCGGATCATCACGGATCTGGGCGTGTTCGATGTGAAGCCCGACGGTTCGGGCCTGACCCTGGTGGAACTGGCCCCGGACGTCGAAGTGTCGGAGGTCCTCGCCAAGACCGAGGCGACGCTGGATACGGGGAATTTCCGATGACCGAGGCCTTCATCTGCGATGCAGCGCGGACCCCGATCGGCAAATACACCGGCTCGCTGGCCCACGTCCGCGCCGACGATCTGGCCGCCGTTCCGCTGAAGGCGCTGATGGACCGCAACAGCGTCGATCCCGCCGCCATCGACGAGGTCTTCTACGGCTGCGCCAATCAGGCCGGCGAGGACAATCGCGATATCGCCCGCATGGCCGCCCTGCTGGCGGGCCTTCCGGTCAGCGTTCCCGGCGTCACCCTGAACCGTCTATGCGCATCCGGCGCCGACGCGGTCGGAGCCGCGGCTCGAGCCATCAAGACCGGAGAGGCCGAACTGACCATCGCCGGCGGGGTCGAATCCATGACCCGCGCCCCGCTCGTCATGGCCAAGGCGACGTCCGCCTTTCAGCGGGGCGCACAGATCGAGGACACGGTCGTCGGCTGGCGTTTCGTCAACCCGGTCATGAAATCCCTCTATGGCGCGGCGTCCATGCCTGAGACCGGCGAGATGGTCGCTGACCGCTACAAGGTCAGCCGCGAGGACCAGGATCGCTTCGGCCTCTGGAGCCAGGAAAAGGCCGCGGCGGCGCGCGCCTTCCACGCCGAAGAGATAATCCCGGTCGAGGCGAAGGACGCCAAGGGCAAGCCCTTCGTCTTCGACGCCGACGAATATCCGCGCGAAACCTCGCTGGAGATGATGGCCAAGCTGAAGCCGGTCGTCCGCCCCGACGGCACGGTGACCGCCGGCAACGCCTCGGGCATCAATGACGGTGCCGCCGCCATGTTCGTCGCCTCCAAGGGCGGCGCGGCCGCACAGGGGTTGACGCCGCGCGCCCGCATCCTGGGCTTCGCCTCGGCCGGGGTCGAACCGGACATCATGGGCGTCGGCCCCATCTATTCGACGCGCAAGTTGCTGGACCGGTTGAAACTGACCATGGCCGATTTCGACCTGATCGAGTTCAACGAGGCCTTCGCCAGTCAGGTGATCGCCTCCATGCGCGAGCTGGGCGTCGATCCGTTCGACAGCCGGATAAACCCGCACGGCGGCGGCATAGCTTTGGGTCACCCTTTGGGGATGACCGGCGCCCGCCTGTCCCTGACCGCCGCCCACGCCCTGGAAAAAACTGACGGCTGTCTGGCGCTGATCACCATGTGCGTCGGCGTCGGACAGGGCGTATCCATCGTCATCGAGAGGGTCTGATCATGGCCGATGTCATCGAATACTACCGCGAAGAGAAGGGCGGCCATCCCGCCTCCCTTTCACCCGACTATCGTTCGACGATCGCCCGCTCGCCGCGCCAGCCTCTGGTGAGCGTCCCCCACACCCTGACCGAGGTGACCGGCCCCACGGGCGTCTGGGACCAACTGATGGGTCCAGCCGTGATGGACCTGACCAAACAGCACAAGGCTGAGCCGCTGGGTCAGCGGATCATCGTCTCCGGCCGTGTGCTGGACGAGAACGGCCGCCCAGTACCCAACACCGTCGTCGAGGTGTGGCAGGCCAACGCCGCCGGCCGCTACATCCACAAGAACGATCAGTGGAACGCGCCATTGGACCCGAACTTCACCGGGGCCGGCCATGTCGTCACCGACGACCAGGGCCGCTATCGCTTCATCACCATCAAGCCCGGCGCCTATCCATGGAAGAACCACTTCAACGCCTGGCGGCCGGAACATATTCACTTCTCCCTGCTGGGGCCGGCCTTCGCGACGCGCCTGGTGACCCAGATGTATTTTCCCGGCGACCCGCTGATCGCCATCGACCCCATCTGCCAGGCCATCCCCGAGGCGGCGGTTCAGCGTCTAGTGTCGCGCTTCGACATCGAGACGACGGAAGATCACTACGCCCTCGGCTACATCTTCGACATTGTCCTGCGCGGACGTCACGCCACCCCGATGGAGGCCTAAGCATGGCTGGACAAACCCCCTGGCAGACCGTGGGCCCCTATTTCCACTACGGCCTGGCGTGGAAGGGCGGCGCGGACCTGATCGAGGTCGGCGCCGACCTGGGCGCTCGCATGGATCTGATCCCCGAAGGTCATTATGTCCTCAATCCAAACACCACCCCCCGCGGCAAGGTGACGGGCGAGTCGATCGAGATCTCGGGTGTCGTGTATGACGCCGACGGCGCGCCAGTCACGGACGCCATGATCGAAATCTGGCAGGCCAATTCGGCGGGGCGATATGCTGACCCGCAGGACGATCGCGCCGATCTGCCGTTGGACCAGGGTTTCATCGGCTTCGGCCGTTCGTCGACCGACCAGAACGGCGTCTACCGCTTCCGCACCGTGAAGCCCGGCCGCGCGCCCGGTCCCGGCAACGGCCTGCAGGCGCCCCATATCGCTGTGGGGGTTCAGGCGCGCGGCGTCATCAAACGCCTTTGCACCCGCCTGTACTTCGCGGACGAAGCCTCGAACGCCGAAGATCCAATCCTGGCCCTGGTTCCCGAGGATCGGCGCGCCACCCTGATCGCTACGCCCGTCCCTGGCGGCTACCGGCTGGACATCCGCCTGCAGGGGGCCGACGAAACGGTCTTCTTCGACGTCTGATCCGGGAGACCTGGGCTTGAGCATACTGACGGGACGGCTGTTCGGGGACGCGGCGGTGGAGGCGATCTTCGCCGACCGTTACCGCCTGGAGGCCATGCTGCGGTTCGAAGCCGCCCTGGCCCAGGTCCAGGCCGAAGCCGGACTGATCCCCTCCCAGGCCGCGCCCGCCATCGCCGCCGCCTGCGATCCCGACCCGTATGACATCGGCCAGTTGGCCGAGGCGACGCGTCTGGCTGGCAATCCGGCCATTCCCCTGGTCAAGGCCCTGACGGCGCAGGTGCAGGCCGCCGCGCCCGAGGCCGCCCGGTTCGTTCATTGGGGCGCGACCAGCCAGGACGTCATCGATACCGGCCTGGCGCTGCAGATCGTCGCGGCGGACGCCGCCATGGCGCCGGTCCGCGCCCGGATCACGGCGGCGCTGACGACCTTGACCGAAACCCACCGCGACACCCTTATGGCGGGTCGCACCCTGTTGCAGCACGCCCTTCCTACCACCTTCGGGCTGAAGTGTGCGGGTTGGCTCGACAGCGTCCGCTACGTCGATCAACGACTGACGGAGGCCGTGAACGCCGCCGCCCGACTGCAGTTTGGCGGCGCAGCCGGCACCTTGAGCGCCCTCGATGATGCGGGCCTGCGGATCAGCGCCGCCCTCGCCCAGGCTCTCGGCCTGCCCGAAGCCGCCCTGCCCTGGCATACGCGCCGCGAACGGATCGCCGATCTGGGGGCCGCCCTGGCCCTGCAGATCGGCGTGCTGGGCAAGATCGGTCGCGATATCGCTCTGATGATGCAGACCGAGGTCGGCGAAACCTTGGAACCCGCCGCCGCCGGCAAGGGCGGCTCGTCCGCCATGCCGCACAAACGCAACCCCGTCGGCGCGGTCGTCCTCGTGGCCGCCGCCGCCCGCGCGCCAGGCTTGGCCTCGACTCTGCTGTCCGTGCTGCCGCAAGAACACGAGCGCGCCGTCGGCGGTTGGCACGCCGAATGGGAAGTCTTGCCGGAGTTGTTTCGCCTCGCCGCCGGCGCCGCCGACCATGCGGCCGAGATCCTGGAGGGGCTGGGAATCGACACCGCCCGGATGCGCGCCAACCTGGACCTGACCCAGGGGCTGCCCTTGGCCGAGGGCGTGGCTCTGGCCCTGGCGCCCAGGCTCGGCAGGGCCGAAGCCCACGCCCTGGTCGAGGCCGCCTCCAAGACCGCCGTGGCTGAGCGGCGCCCCTTGATCGCGGTGCTGAAGACCCTGCCGGAGGTCGCGGCGAACTTGAGCGACGACGACCTGACCGCCCTGTTCGATCCCTCCCGCCGTCTCGGCGTCACGCACGGCTTCATCGACCGCGTTCTGAAGGACGACTGACGTGCCGACTGCCCTGACCGATGACGGCGTCTCCCTGTGGTGGACCGAAGACGGCCCGGCTGACGCCCCCGTCCTGCTGCTCGCCAACTCCATCGGCTCCACTGTCGAGATGTGGGCGCCGCAAGTCGAACCCCTGGCCCAGCGCCTGCGCCTGATCCGGTTCGACACGCGCGGCCACGGCCGTTCGGAAGCGCCGGAGGGGGACTATACGCTGGATCGGCTGGCCAGGGACTTGGCCGCCGTACTCGACACCGCGGGCGCCGCGCGGGCTCACGTCTGCGGTCTGTCGCTGGGCGGCGCCGTCGCCCAGACCTTCGCCCTGAAGTTTCCGGATAGGCTCGACCGACTGATCCTGGCCAACACAGCCGCTCGCATCGGTTCCGCCGACGGTTGGAACCAGCGGATCGCCGCCGTGCGCGGCGGCGGCATGGCCTGCATCGCCGACATGGCGGTGGGTCGCTTCTTCGACGCCGCCTTCATAGGCGCCCATCCCGAGGTCATTGCTCCGGTGCGGGCGGCTTTGATCGCCACCCCTGCCCACGGCTATATCGGTTGCTGCGCCGCCCTCCGCGACGCCGATCTGAGCGAGGCCGTCGCCGCCATCAACTCGCCCACTCTGGTGATCGGCGGTGCATCGGACGTCTCCACCCCGCCGGTCCAGACCCAGGCCCTGGCCGACGCCATCCCCGGCGCGCGCCACATCGTCCTAGACGCCGCCCACCTGTCCAACCTCGAACAGCCGGACGCCTTCACCGGCGCTGTCATCGCCCATCTGGAGTCCTGACCATGGATGAAGCCGAACGCCTCGAACTGGGCTTCAAGACCCGCCGCAGCGTGCTGGGCGACATCCACGTCGATCGCTCCATCAAGAACACGACAGAGTACACCGCCGAGTTCCAGGACCTGATCACCCGCTACGCCTGGGGCACGATCTGGACCCGCGAAGCCATCGATCATCCGACACGCCGGATGATGACCATATCGATGATGATTGCCCTGAACCGGTCGGACGAACTGAAACTCCACCTGCGCGCCGCCCTCAAGCATGACATGCCGGCGGACCTGCTCAAGGAAGTCATTCTTCAATCGGCGATCTATTGCGGCGTTCCCGCCGCCAACGCCGCCTTCCACGACCTGACCGACGTGCTCGCGGAGTTGGCCGGGACGGCTTAGATCATGGTCCGGGGATCAGGATTCCGCCGACCTGCTGGGCCGCCGCGAGGCCCGCCGGAACATAGTCCCCCTCAGGTGATCCGTGCAGCCGAAGAGCCTGGCGTCGTCTTCTTGCGCGTCGCTCTACCCGGGACGCGGTTACGACGCCGAAGCCTGTAGTTTCGGGTCGCCCCCCGCAGTCTCGATGTCTCGCGACGGCTGCGCCGCTGCGCCCTGCTGCAGTGTCCAGTAGCCGCCCTTCAGCGCCATCAACGCGTCGTGGGAACCCGTCTCGCGGACGTTGCCGGCCTCCATATAGACGATCAGGTCGGCGTCGCGGATGGTCGACAGCCTGTGGGCGATGACGAAGCTGGTCCGGCCCTGACGCAGCTCGGACATGGCCTTCTGGATCAGCATCTCCGTGCGGGTGTCGACCGAACTCGTGGCCTCGTCGAGCACCAGGATAGGCGCGTCCAGAAGGAAGGCGCGGGCGATGGTCATGAGCTGGCGCTGGCCCTGTGACAGCGCGGCGCCGCCATTCTCCAGCACTGTATCGTACCCGCCAGGCAGGGTCCGGACGAAATCATCGACGTGGCAACGTTGGGCGGCGGCGACCACCGCCTCGCGGCTGCTGTCCGGGCGGCCAAAGGCGATGTTGTCATGGATCGTGCCCGTGAACAGCCAGGTGTCCTGCAGCACCATGGCGATCCGGCCGCGCAGTTCCGAGCGCGACAGCTCACGGATGTCGACGCCGTCGAGCCGGATGGCGCCATCGTCGATCTCGTAAAACCGCATCAGCAGGTTGACCAGGGTGGTCTTCCCCGCCCCGGTCGGGCCGACGATGGCGATCATCTGGCCGGGCTTTGCCTCGAAGCTCACGTCCTCAAACAGGGGCTGATCGGGCTGATAGCGGAACCGGACGTGATCGAAGGATACATGGCCGGAGACTCGGCGTTCCAACCGGCCTTCTCCGGCTTCATCCGGCGACATTTCCGGCGCGTCGAGCAGTTCGAAGACCCGCTCGGCCGACGCTAGAGCGGACTGCACCTGCGCTGCCATGCTTCCCAGCTGGGAGACCGGTTGCCCGATCTGCCGAATATACTGGATGAAGGCCTGCAATTCGCCCAGCGACAGCCCGCCGGCGAGCACGCGAAAGGCGCCAAAGACGACCACCGCCACATAGGCCAGGTTGGTCACGACCGAGGTCACGGGCTGGATCAGGCTGGCCAGGATCTGGGCGGTCCGGCTGGCCTTGGTCAGGGCCGCGTTCTGATCGGCGAAGCGCGCCTCAATCCGGTCGCGCGCCCCGAACACCCGGATCAGGGTCTGGCCGGTGAAGCTCTCCTCCACAGTGGCGTTCAAATTTCCCGTCTCGCGCCACTGGGCGGCGAACTGGGGCCCCGAGACCCGCGTGAGAAGCCAGGTCAGCACCAGGGAGACGCCGATCGCCGCCACAGCGACGCCTGCCAGCGGCAGGGAGAGCACGACCATCATCGCCAGAACGCCGACGATCGTCAGCAGCATCAGGAACACCTGGCTGGCGACCTGCTGCAGGTTCTGAACCACATTGTCGATATCGTTGGTGAACCGCGACAGCACCTCGCCGCGGGGTTGGGCGTCGAACCAGCTCAGCGGCACCGCTGAAAGCTTCGCCTGCGCCTGGGACCGTAGTTCGCGGCCCAGCGTCTGCACCAGTTCGTTGATGATCCAGGTCTGGGCCAGGTTAAGCAGGGAGGCGATGAGATAGATGGCCGCGACGATCATGAGCTGGCGCACCAGCGCGGCGTTGTTGAAGCCGTCGCTGACCAGAAGATCCGTCGCCTCGCCTAGTTGCCATGGCCCGATCGTGCTGGCCGCCACGCTGCCGACGGTCAGGATCAGGATGGCGATGAGGACCAGTGGGCTGGCGCCAAGCGCCCGCCAGATCGCCAGCGCCGTATTGCCGGCGTCCTTCGGCTTCTCCCCGCCAATCGCGGCGCCGGGCGTGCGTTGCCCCCGCGCGCCCGAGGCCGGGCTTGAGAGGGCGACCGGGCGCGACTCCTCCACCTTGCTCATGCGGCGTCCTCCGTCACGCCCTGCTGCGAGCGGACGATGTCGGCATAGATGGGGCAGTCCCGCACCAGGGCCTCATGCGTCGCGTACCCGGCGATCTTTCCGCGATCGAGCACCAGGATGCGGTCCGCGTCCTTGATCGAGGCGACACGCTGGCTGACGGTCACCGTGACCGCATGGGCGGTCGCGCGGCGAAGCTCCGCCCGCAGCCGCGCGTCGGTGGCCTGATCGAGCGCCGAGAAACTGTCGTCGAACAGATAGAGATCGGCGTCGCAAACCAGCGCCCTGGCGATGGCCAGCCGCTGTCGCTGACCGCCGGAAAAATTCGTCCCGCCCTGGGCCACGGGCGCCGCCAACTGCTCCGGCAGGGCGCGGATGAAATCGGCGGCCTGGGCGATCTCGAGGGCGCGCCAGAGGGCGGCGTCATCGGCCTGCGGATTGCCGAACCGCAGACTGTCCGCCACCGAGCCCGAGAAGAGATAGGTCTTTTGCGGCACATAGCCGATCCGTCCGTTCAGCGCCTCGGGCGCGATCGTCTTCCGATCGACGCCGCCGAGCAGAATTCGTCCCGTGGTCGGATCGTCCAGCCGCGCGATCAGATTGACGATGGTGGACTTGCCCGAGCCGGTGGCTCCGATAATGCCCAGGACCTCGCCCGGATCGACCGCGAAGTCGATGGCCTCCAGCACCATGGCCTCGGCGCCGGGATAGCCGAAGCTGACCGCCTCGAAGCGCAGGGGCAGGCCGGTCCCCTTCGCCGGCAGGGCCTGCGGCCGGGCGGGCGGGCCCACCATGACCTCGCTCCGCAGCAGTTCGCCGATCCGTCGGGCGCTGACCAGGGCGCGCGGCAACAGCACCACCAGCATGCCCATCATCATCACCGAGATCAGGATCAGCGAGACGTAGGACAGAAACGAGATCAGCGCCCCGATCTGCAGATCGCCGCTGATGATCCGGCCCGCGCCGGCCCAGACCAGGGCCACTGAGGCCAACTGCATCACCGCAGTCACCGCCGGGCTGATGGTCGCCATCAGCCGCCCGGCATGGAGGGCGGTCGCCGTCAGTTCGTTGTTGGCCGCCCCGAACCGCCGGCTCTCGCGATCCTCCTGCAGGAAGGCGCGAATGACGCGGATGCCGTCTATCTGTTCGCGCAAGATCGTGTTGACCCCGTCGAGTTGGGCTTGCATCCGCTGGAACAGCGGCGTCGCGCGAAGCGTCAGATAACCGATGATCAGGGCCAGGACCGGCACCACGATCAGCAACAGCCTCGACAACTGCACGTCCTGACGCAGGGCCATGACGCCGCCGCCGATGCCCATGATCGGGGCGATCACGATCATGACCAGGATCATGGTCAGCATGGTCTGCACCTGCAGCACGTCATTGGTGCAGCGGGTAATGAGGGAACCGATGCTGAAGCTCTGGACCTGCGCCAGGGCCAGGCTGTGAACCTTGGCGAAGACGTCGGCCCGCAGAGCCTGCCCGATCTGGAAGGCGATCCGTGCGCCGAGCACCACCGCGGCGACGCTGAGCACCAGTTGCGCCAGCGAGGCGGCCGCCATCCATCCGCCATAGCCCAGGATCGTGCCCGCGGCCCCCGCAGCGATGCCCTTGTCGATGATATCGGCGCTGAGCCCGGGAAGCAGCAGGGACGCCGTCACCTGTCCCAGTTGGCACAGCATCAAGACCGACAGGGCCCAGCCATGCGGGCGAAGCCGGGCAAGCCAACCAGAAGTGGGAGCCATTGCCGCCTCTGCGGTGGAAGACTCGGTGCTCGTCATAGCCAGGCTCTTTCGCGCCGCATCGTCTGGTTCAGAACACGCACGATGTCGTCCGGCTGGTGGTGCGCAGCCCGTTAGTCATAGACGAGTCCGTCAAATCCATGGCTGTATTTTAACAGGACCGACTTCTTCCGCCTGAGGCAGGCCGAAGGGCCTTGACGCGGATCAACACGCCGCGTCTCAAAGGCAATAGGTCGTAGTCACCGTCGGAAGCAGGCTCCAGATGGCGGCGACAAGTCCGACCCAACCCGTTGCGCGACTGACGAAACGCACGAACGGCGTGGGCGAACTGAAACGCTCGGAATGGAGCCCCCAGATCAAGCCCAACTGAACGAGCACCGCGGCCCCGTAGGCGGCGCCCATCAGCATGCGCGGGAGGGAAAGGAAACCGAACACCGTGCCGTCGATCCCGTGCCCGCAGATCAATCCGTGCAAAGCATAAACGGCGCTGAAGCTGGCCAGCCAGACCAGGGGCGCGATCAGGATCCGGATGATGTCCTTCACGCCGCCAGCCCCGGAAGATGGGCCACCGCGAGGATCAGCGCCGAGGTCGCGGCAAGGTAATCGACCCACAGGATCACCACGGGGAACTCGGCATGACGGCGTGGCGAGGTGTAGCCCCGGACCACGCGCGCGCACAGAAATGCGATCATCAGGGCCACGAGTGCAGCGTGAAACAGCGCATATCCTCCCAGCACCAGAAGCGTCGCGCCATAGGCGTGGTCCGAGGGCGTCGGCGCGCGCAGCATAATGCCGAAGGCCGCCGCCGCCAGGAACAACGCGCCGAGGAGGGCGAGACCGAGCCAGACCCGAACCTCCCCGCCCTGCGCATTGGCCCGCGCGGCCCGGCGGATCGACACCACACCGAGGCCTGCGCCGATGAACCCAACCGCCAGCTCAACCGCAGAGGCGTCGAACCACGCGGGCGGGGGCCAGGCGGGGGCGACCGTCCATAGGAAGGCGAACCCGAACAGAAGCGAGCCGAAGAAGGTGGCGTTGGCCGGCAGGAGGAAGGCCGACCCCCACCGGGGGGGTGAGCGCCCGACCTGGGTGGCGGTGAGCAGATCCAGCCCCTGGCCGATAGCGCGGGGCGGCAGATCCTTCGTGCGTCCCAGCGACCAGGCCCAGCGCCAGGCCAGGATCGTCACCCCGACCACCGCCAGCGGAACCGTCCAATAGAACTTCAGCAACAGGGAGACGAAGAACACGCCGGTCACCGCCGCCATCAGGATCGGCAGGCGGGTATTGGTCGGATAGATGATGTGAAAGTCCGGCTTGCCGGTCGCGATATCGACCGTCAGGCTTTCGCGCCATCCCTGTTCGGGCTCGGACAAATAGCCCTCCCCGCGCGCGAGGCGAAGCGTCAGCTCGGGATCGTCGGCGAGCGGCTGGCGGCTGTTCACGTGCGGCAAGCTGGCGAAATTATACGTCGGCGGCGGCGTCATCATCGCCCACTCCAGCGTCCCCGCCTTCCACGGATCACGACGGCTGCGTCGCGCGGTGAAGGCGTGCAGCACCAGGTCGACGATCACCATGGCGATGCCGATGGCCAGTACGAAACTGCCGATCGACGAGATCAGGTTGACGGTGGTCCAGCCGTCCTCCGGCAGATAGGTCGAGATCCGTCGCCGCTGGCCAAGCAGACCGACCCAGTGCATGGCCAGGAAGGTGACGTGGAAGCCGATGAAGACCAGGGCGAAGGCCAGCTCGCCCAGCCGGAAGAAACGCGCACGGCCGCTGACGTGGGGCATCCAGTAATAGAGCCCGGCCAGGATCGGAAAGACGAAACCGCCGAATAGGACATAGTGGAGGTGGGCCGTGATGAAGGCCGTGTCGTGCGCCTGCCAGTCGAACGGCACCACTGCGACCATGACTCCCGTCAGGCCGCCGATGACGAAGGTGAAAAAGAAGCCGAGCAGGTGAAGCATAGGCATGCGCAGACTGGGTTTGCCCTTCCACATGGTGCCGATCCAGGCGAACAGCTGAACCCCGGTCGGCACGGCCACCAGGGTCGAGGCCGCCGAGAAGAAGGCCAGCCCCATGTGCGGGATTCCGGTCGTGAACATGTGGTGGACCCAGATCCCGAACGACAGGAAGGCCAGGCCGACGGCCGAGGCCACGATCCAGCCGTAGCCGAGCAGGGTCGTGCGACACATGACCGGCAGGATGGTCGAGATCACCCCCGCCGCCGGCAGGAAGATGATGTAGACCTCAGGATGGCCGAACAGCCAGAACAGGTGCTGCCACAACAGGCTGTCGCCGCCGAACTCGGCCTGGAAGAAGGGCAGTCCAAACGCCCGTTCCAGCTCCAGCAGGATCGAGCCCAGGATCAGCGGCGGGAAGCCGGTCAGGATCATCAGGGCCGTGACCAGGGCGTACCAGGCGAAGATCGGCATCTTGTCCAACGACATGCCGGGCGCACGGTATTTCAGGATCGAGACGGTGATCTCGACCGCCGCCGCGATGGCCGAGATCTCGACGAAGGTGAT
>NZ_JAUSOE010000052.1 GCF_030656255.1 Brevundimonas sp.
AACGCGCCCAGGCCATCGCCGCCAATGAGGCGCGGGCGAGCGGCATCCATTGGACCTTTGCGCCGATGCTCGACGTCACGCGCGATCCCCGTTGGGGCCGTATCGTCGAGGGCCCAGGGGAAGACCCCTATCTGGCCTCCGCCTTGGCCAGGGCGCAGGTTCGCGGCTTCCAGGGCGAAACGATCGGCGCGCCCGGGCATATCATTTCCGGGCCGAAGCATTTCGCCACCTACGGCGCTTCGGAGGGCGGCCGGGACTATGACGCCGTCCACGTGTCGGACAGCCAGTTCTACAACGTCTATCTGCCGCCGTTCGCGGCCGCGATCGACGCCGGCGCCGGCAATGTCATGAGCGCCTATATGGAGATCAACGACGTCCCTGCCGCCGCGAACAAGTGGCTTTTGACCGATGTCTTGCGGGACGATCTCGGCTTCAAGGGGTTCGTGGTCAGCGATGCGAACGGCGTGAAGAGCCTGGTCCCACAGGGGTTCGCCGTCGACGAGACGGACGCTGCGGTTCGCGCCATGAACGCCGGCAACGACATGGAGATGGCGCTGGGCGACGCCGCCTACGCCAACCTCGTCCAGGCGGTCCATGACGGTAAGGTGCCCGTGGCGGTTCTAGATGAGTCCGTGCGGCGCATCCTGGTCGCCAAGTTCAGAATGGGCCTGTTCGAAAACCCCTACGTCGACGCCTCCCTGACGGCGGGCGTGCTGGCCGACCCGGCGCACCGCACGGAGGCCCGGTCCGCCGCCGCCCGCTCGCTGGTGCTGATGAAGAACGAAGGCAAGGCCTTGCCGCTGAACCCTGCCGCGGGTCAGCGGATCGCCGTGATCGGCCCTATGGCGGACTCCAAGGACGACACCCTCGGCTCCTGGGTCTTCGCACACGATCCCAACGAGACGATCTCCATTTACGAGGGCATCCGCGATCGGGTCGGGACGAACGGCGTGGTTCAGACGGCGCCAGGCGTCGAGCTCAAACGGACCTTCCCGTCGCTGTTCGAAATCATGCCGGATCTGGCCAGGCTTCGTCCCCGACCGGCCGCCTGGACCGACGACCAGAAGCCCCAGGAGTTCGAACGCGCCGTGGAGCTTGCGCGTAACTCTGATGTGGTCGTGATGGTGCTGGGCGAAACCCAGCTGATGAGCGGCGAACAGGCGTCGCGGACGGACCTCACTCTGCCGGGAGAGCAGCAACGCCTGCTGGATACGGTGACTGCGCTCGGCAAACCCGTGGTCGTCGTTCTGATGAACGGGCGTCCGCTCGACATCGCCGAGGCCGCTGAGAAAGTTCCGGCGATCCTCGAGGTCTGGTACCCCGGCACAGAGGGTGGCGCGGCGGTGGCTGATGCTCTGTTCGGCGACGTCAATCCGGGCGGCAAGCTGCCCATGACCTGGCCCCGCAGCGTGGGTCAGATCCCGGTCTACTACTCGCAAGCCACGACCAAGGCGCCGGAAGACGCGGGCAAACGCTATTGGGACGTGCCGTCGACGCCGCTGTACGTCTTCGGCCATGGGCTCAGCTACACGACCTTCGCCTTCTCCGACCTGAAGGTCGCCCGGTCCACCGTCGGCATCGGCCAACCCATCGAGATCACCGCGACGGTGACCAATACCGGGGATCGTCCCGGCGACGAGGTGGCGCAACTGTACATCCACCAGAAATCAGGCCGCGCGACCCGACCGATACGCGAACTGAAGGGCTTCCAGCGCCTGACGCTGGCGCCCGGCGAAAGCCGCACCGTGACCTTCACCCTGGGCGAGGCGGAGCTGCGATACTGGAGCGCCGCTGACAGGGACTGGGTGGTCGATGCCGCCAAGTTCGACGTCTGGGTAGGCGGCGACTCCAACGCCGAACTGCATACAAGCTTCGAAGTCGTCCCCTGAACGGTTTTGCGAAGACAGGGACCGTCGGGCGGTCCCTGTCTTCTTCGAGGAGGGCTTTTGTCCGCATCACCATGGTCGAGAACCAGATGATGACGCACAACTTCACGACGTTCGCGACCCGTGCAGGCTTTGGGTGCGGAGGCGCGGCAAACGTCTTTGCTTCACCTTAGAACGGAAAGAAAACCGGGATCGCCACCATGGCCGCGACCCAGGTTACAAGGTTCAAGGGCAGGCCCACGCGGACGAAGTCCATGTAGCTGTAGCCGCCCATGTTGAAGACCAGCACATTGGTCTGATAGCCGAAGGGGGTCGCGAAGGCGGCCGAGGCGGCCATCATGACGCAGACCAGGAACGGTCGGGGATCGACGCCCAGGCTTTCGGCCAGGGCCACGGCGATGGGGGTGATCAACACGGCGACGGTGGCGTTGGACAAGAGCTCCGTCGCAAACAGCGTCACGCCGTAAAGCACGATCAGCGCGCCCAGAGGCCCCATAGGCCGGATCACGTCGATCAGCCGGTCCGCGCCGGCGGAGGCCAGGCAAGTCACCTCGATGGCGGTGCCGACCACCACCATGCCCGCGATCAGCAGCAGAATCTCGGGCCGAAGCCCGGCATAGGCCTCTTCGGGGGTGATCACCCTGAGCAGGATCAGCGCCACCGCCCCGGCGAAGGCCGAGGCCGCAATCGGAGCCCAGCCGAGCGCGGCGGACGCGATCACCAGGGCGAAGATCGCGAGGGAGACCAGTGCGGGCCGCAGCCGGAAGGGGCGATCGGCCGCGCCGAACAGGGCGACGTCGCCCAAATGGGCGTCGCCTGAACCGTCCGACTGATTGCGGGATTCCCCGAGGCGCGGCAGGCCGAAGGGCAGGGCGCGACGGCGTCGCCCGGCCGCCTCCGCCTCGGCGCGGCGTCGCGCGCCTTCCATCTCGGCCAGAAGGGCGGCCTGCGCCTCGTCCTTGGCCACCGACCGACCCAGTTGCCGGGCGCCGACGAAATAAAGCCACAGGCCGCCGATCACGGCGATGAACAGACCCACGGGCGTGATCTCGAACAGGCCGAAGACCGGCTGGCCCGCATTGCGCGCCATGTCGTTGACCAGCAGATTGGTCGAGGTGCCGATCAGAGTCAGCAGGCCGCCCATCACCGTCACATGGCTGAGGGGCATCAGGAACCGCTTGGGCGACAGATGCAGGGACTGGGCCACGTCGCGGATCACCGGCGCCGCCAGGACCACGACCGGCGTATTGTTCAGGAAACCGCCGACGCCCCCACACAGGCCGATGACGATCCAGATGCCCATGGCCCCGATCCGGGCCGCCAGTCGGGTGGCCTGGCGGATCAGCAGGCCCAACAGGCCCGACAGTTCGATGGCGTAGGCGATGACGAACAGGCCCGCCAGGGCGATGACGGCGGGACTGGCGAAGGCGCTCTGCACCTCGACCGGCCGCACCACCCCCAGCAACAGCAGGACGGCGGCTCCAGTCAGGGCGACGACATCGGCGCGAAGCTTGCCGTGGATCAGCACGCCGACCACGCCGATGAGCACCGCCAGGGCGGCGATCTGGTCGAAGGTCATGGCTCTGTGCAGACCGGTCTCAGCAGCTTTCGTCAACCTTTTTCGCGCGCTCGCCCCCGAAAGCGCGAACCCATGCTAGGGTGGGGTCATGCTGGAACCGACCGTGTCGCCTCGCCCGTCGGTCGTCGCGCTTGCGGCGTCCCTTGTTTTCCTCGCCGCCTGCCAGCGTGAGGAGGCCGCCCCCGTTCCGCCGCCGGCCCCGGCCGTCAGCGCGCCGCCGGTCGTCGCTGTCGGTCCCGCGCCGGTGCTGGACCGGGCCGGGCTCTTGCAGGCCATGGATGTCGCGGCCTCGGCCTATGCCGCCGGCAAGGATCCCGGCGGGGCCACCCTGGCCGGTCGCCGCTTCGTCATCCGTCAGGCCTTCGGTTGCGCTGGGTCGTCGCCGACGGTTCAGTCGTCGGTCGGAGCGCCGGCTGGCGACGGGCTGGCCGCCTGGTCCCGGATCGACAAGGGCAAAAGCCTGAGACTGACCTTGGCGCCGGCCGATTGGACGGGGTCGCCTATGCTCGCGGGCGGCGCCGACAGCTGGGAAGCGGCCGAGGGGTTCTGGCTGCCTCGCCCGTGGTTGCGCGCCGACGGCTGTCCGGGCGTTCTGAGCAATCCGGAAACGGACGACGCGGCGGCGGCCTCGCCCCAGACCGTCGGTCTGGCGGCCGTATTCGAGGAAGACGGCTCGCGCCTCGGCCGCCGCAATGGTCGGGCCTATGAGTTCACCGTCCGCGCCGAGGGCGATCAGGCCCCGGTCGCGCCGACGAACGGGTATCGGCTGGTGCTGGAGGGGCGGATGGCGGCCTTCGCCGACGGCCGCGCCATACGCTGTCGCGCCGACGGTCCTGATCAGCGCCCGGTCTGTATCGGCGCGGTTCAGCTTGACCGGGTCGCTTTTGAGGACGCCGAAGGCCAAGGGCTCAGCGAGTGGCGGCCGGGCTAAGGCCGGGCCCCGCCATCATCGGGCCATAGGGCAGGGCGGGAATTAATCTTCGGCGGCGGCGCTCCGGACGGACATCATCGTGGCGAGGCGATGTGCTGCGGCGGTCATGGTCTCTCGATCCGCTCGCGAAAGGCCTTCAAACCGGGTCGTGAAGTCCTGGCCCATCAGGCCGGGCGACGCCGCCAAAGCCTGGCGACCGGACTCGGTCAGGCGCGTATGAACCACACGTCGGTCAATGCTGGATCGATAACGGACGACCATCCCCTTGGCCTCCAGCTTGTCGAGAACGGCCACCACAGTGGGCGCCGACATGGAGACTTCGCGTGAAATGGCGCTGGTGCTCACCTCGCCCATCGCGCGGATCGATTGAAGCACCAGAAGTTGCGGCAGGGTCAGGCCTGTCAGCCGGGCGATCTCGCGCGAGCGGACGTCGATCGCCTGGGCGATCCGCCGCACCGAGCGGAGCAGGGACGTGGACAGGTCTTCAGTCGCGTCGGGAGAAATATCGCTCATCCGGTTGAACTCTTTCGTGTGCGAACCATTTGTACACGCTGCTTCCACAAATCAAGGAGGACCCATGTGCGGTCTTAGCGGCGAGATCAATTTCGACGGACGACCGGCCGACGCCGGCGCCGTTCAACGCATGACCGATGCGCTCTCGCCCCGTGGACCGGACGGGTCCGGCATAGTGATGCGCGGCCCCGTGGGCCTGGGGCATCGACGGCTGAAGATCATCGACCTGTCTGACGCGGCCGAGCAGCCGATGGTGGACGCCGATCTGGGCGTGACCCTGGCGTTCAACGGCTGCATCTACAACTATCCCGAACTGCGCGAAGAGCTGAAGGGGATGGGTTTCCGCTTCTTCTCGCATGGCGACACCGAGGTCATCATCAAGGCCTGGAAGGCTTGGGGCGAGGCCTGCGTCGAGCGGTTCAAGGGCATGTTCGCCTTCGTTCTGCATGAACGCGACACCGGCCGCACCGTGATCGCCCGCGACCGTTTCGGCATCAAGCCGCTGTATTTGGCCGAGAGCGGCAAGCGCCTGCGCTTCGCCTCGACCTTGCCGGCCCTGCTGGCGGCGGGCGACGTGGACAAGACCATCGATCCGGTCGGCCTGCACCACTACATGACCTTCCACGCCGTCGTTCCGCCGCCGCACACCATACTGAAGGGCGTGAAGAAGTTTCCGCCGGCGACGATCCGGGTGATCGAGGCGGACGGGACGGCGAAGGACCGGCTGTATTGGCAGCCTGACATGACCCGCCATGCCGAGGACGCCGCCCTGACGGCCGAGGACTGGCGCGACCGGGTTCTGGACAGTCTGCGCGAAGCCGTGAAGCGCCGCATGGTCGCGGACGTGCCGGTCGGGGTGCTGCTGTCGGGCGGGGTGGATTCCAGCCTGATCGTCGGCCTGCTGGCCGAGCTGGGCCAGACCGACCTGATGACCTTCTCGGTCGGCTTCGAGGAAGCCAACGGCGAGAAGGGCGACGAGTTCGTCTATTCGGACCTGATCGCCAAACACTATGGGACCAAGCACCACCAGATCTTCGTGCCGCACGCCCGTCTGATGGAGGCCCTTCCGGGCACCATCGGCGCCATGTCGGAACCGATGGTCAGCTACGACAATGTCGGCTTCTACCTGCTAAGCCAGGAAGTCTCCAAACATATCAAGGTGGTGCAGTCGGGGCAGGGGGCGGACGAGGTCTTCGCCGGCTATCACTGGTACCCGCCGATGCTGGAGACGACCGATCCGGTCGAGACCTACGCCAAGGCCTTCTTCGACCGCAGCCATGCGACGCTGAAGACCCAGTTGAACGGCGCATACATGGCCGACACCGACGTCAGCCGCGCCCTGGTCGAGGCCCATTTCGCGCAAGGCCGCGCCGCGACGCCGGTGGATCAGGCCCTGCGCCTGGACAGTCAGGTGATGCTGGTCGACGACCCGGTCAAGCGGGTCGACAATATGACCATGGCCTGGGGTCTTGAGGCGCGGGTGCCCTTCCTGGACCATGAACTGGTCGAACTGGCCGGCCGCATCCCGCCCGAACACAAACTATCGCAAGGCGGCAAGGGCGTGCTGAAGGAGGCGGCGCGTCTGGTGATCCCGTCCGAGGTCATCGACCGCAAGAAGGGCTATTTCCCCGTGCCGGCGCTGAAATACATCCAGGGTCCGTATCTGGACATGGTGCGCGAAGCCCTGACCAATCAGGCGGCGCGCGACCGCGGCCTGTTCGAGCCCGCCTATCTGGACACCCTTTTCGCCGATCCGACCGCGCACATCACGCCGCTGCGCGGTTCTGAGCTTTGGCAGGTGGCTGTTCTGGAACTGTGGATGCAGCAGCATGGCGTCTGACGCGCGTCCCGCCCGAACCAAGGCGCACCGGCTGAAGCGGTTGCGTCACGAGGGCCTGAAACCGCCGGTCCGCAACGGGGAGGGGCCGACGCAGGACGCCGTGCTGGATTGCGGCTGGGGACGTCTGTTGTTCGCCCAGACCTTCGCAACCGCCGAACCTCTCGTGGAGGCCTTACGGGCCGAGGGGCCGGACCGACGCGACATCGCCTTCTATGTCCGCAATCCGCATGTCCTTCTGGCCCAGGCGCCGCAGGAGTTGTTCCTGGATCCGTCGCACACCTATCGCCTGGATCTGGCCACCTATCGCGCCAGCCGCCGTCAGCCCCGCGGCTTCACGGTCAGGCGATTGACGTCCGAAATGGACGCCCAGGCCGTCAATGAGATCTACGCCAAGCGCAAGATGGTGCCGGTTCCGCCCGACTTCTTCTGGTCCCGACGCGATGATCGCAGCCTGACCTATTTTGTGGCCGAGGATGCGACGACGGGGACGGTGATCGGCACGGTGACCGGGGTCAATCATGTGCGCGCCTTCGACGACCCCGAGCAGGGTGCGTCCCTCTGGTGTCTCGCGGTCGATCCTCAGGCGACCCAGCCGGGAATCGGCGAGGCCCTGGTTCGGCGTCTCGCCGAACATTTCCGGACACAGGGTCTGGCGCACATGGACCTGTCGGTCATGCACGACAACGACCAGGCCATCGCCCTGTATGACAAGCTGGGGTTCCGCCGGGTCTCCTTCTTCGGGGTGAAGCGCAAGAACCCGATCAACGAGGCCCTGTTCGTCGGCCCGACCGACGACCACGATCTGAACCCCTATGCCCGGATCATCGTCAACGAGGCGCGCCGGCGCGGCATTCATACCGAGATCATCGACGCCGAGGGCGGCCTGTTTCGTCTGAACTGGGGCGGCCGTTCGGTGCGGTGCCGTGAAAGCCTGTCGGAACTGACCTCGGCCGTGGCGCTGAGCATCTGCGACGACAAGCGGATGACGCGGCGCATCGTCGAGGCGGCCGGCGTGCGCGTGCCCGAACGGATCGATCCCGAAGACCCGTCCGCCATCGACGCGGCCCTGGCTCGGCTAGGGGCGCTGGTGGTCAAACCCGCCAGGGGCGAACAGGGGCAGGGGGTCGCCGTCGGCCTGACGACCCCGCAGGCCGTGCAGACCGCCCTGACCCAGGCGCGTCGCATCTGTTCCGACGTGCTGATCGAGGAACAGGCGCCGGGCGAGGATCTGCGGCTGGTGGTTATCGATTACAAGGTCGTCGCCTGCGCCCTGCGTCGTCCGCCGCGCGTGATCGGCGACGGCCGTTCGACCCTGCGCGCCCTGATCGAACACCAGAGCCGCCGCCGCGCCGCCGCGACGGGCGGGGAATCGACCATTCCCATCGACGGCGAGACCGAACGCACCCTGGCCGAGGCCGGCTATGGTCTGGACGACGTGGCCCTAGACGGGGCCGAGGTTCTGGTGCGAAAGGCGGCCAATCTGCACCTGGGCGGCACCATCCATGATGTGACCGAAGAGGTGCATCCGGCCCTCATCCGCGCCGCCATCGCGGCCGCCCGCGCCATCGATATTCCCGTCACCGGCATCGACCTGATGGTGAAGTCGCCGCGCGAGCCGGACTATGTTTTCATCGAGGCCAATGAACGCCCCGGCCTGGCCAACCATGAGCCCCAGCCGACGGCCGAGCGTTTCGTCGATCTGCTCTTTCCCCTGTCCGCCCCGACCTCGGCGCGGGCCGTTCCAAGATCCGAAGCCTGAAGGAGGTCCTTTGGCCCGCCCCGCAATAGACCTCGACTACCTGAAGGCCCGCCTGGCCGACCTGCTGAATACGCCCAGCCCAACCGGCTACACCGACGAGGCCGTCTGGCTGCTGTGCCGCGAGCTGGAGCGGCTCGGTCTGGAGTATGAGCTGACCCGGCGCGGCGCCATTCGGGCCCGCCTGCCGGGGCGAGACCGCAAGCCCGCGCGAGCCATCGTGGCCCACGTCGACACCCTGGGCGCCCAGGTGAAGGCTGTGAAGGACAACGGCCGGCTGGAACTGGTCGCCATCGGCCATTGGTCGTCGCGTTTCGCCGAGGGCGCGCGGGCGACGATCTTTTCCGAGGGTGGAAGCTGGCGCGGGACCATCCTGCCGCTGAAGGCCTCGGGCCACACTTTCAACGAGGAGGTGGACACCCAGCCGGTCAGCTGGCGTCAGGTTGAACTGCGCATCGACGCCGTCACCCACGGCCGCGAGGACACCCTGGCCCTGGGCGTGGACGTCGGCGACATCGTCGCCATCGACCCCCAGCCCGAGTTCATGGACACCGGCTTCATCGTCTCGCGCCACCTGGACGACAAGGCGGGCGTGGCCACCCTGTTGGCGGCGCTGGAATGCATGATCCGCGAGGCGCGAACCCCGACGGTCGATACCTGGTGGCTGTTCACCATCGCCGAGGAGGTGGGGCTGGGCGCCTCGTCTGTTCTGATCCCGGACGTGGCGGCCATGGTCACGGTCGATAACGGCACCACGGCCCCCGGACAGAACTCGTCCGAGTTCGGGGTCACCATCGCCATGGCCGATCAGACCGGGCCATTCGATTGGCACCTGACCCGCAAACTGGTCCAACTGGCGCGCGACCACGCGATCCCGCATCAGAAGGACGTGTTCCGCTACTACCGTTCGGATTCCGCCTCGGCGCTTGAGGCGGGCGCGGACATTCGAACAGCCTTGGTGACCTTCGGCATCGACGCCAGTCACGGCTACGAGCGGATCCATGAAAGCGCGCTTGAGGACCTGGCGCGCCTGTTGGTGGCCTATGCTGAAAGCGAGGTCGAGATCCGCCGCGACGCCAAGCCGCTAAGCGGCGTCACAGGCTTTACGCACCAGCCGCTGGACGAAGAAAGCGGTTCGTAAGGGGCCATGGAATAGGGATGGAATGTCGCTAGTCGTGCAAGGGCGGTCTGCTCTTCGCGTGGTGCACTCCACACCATCAAGCCGCACTTTAGGGGCGACGTTCGATCTACCGGCGTCAAGGCCGTGCAGGACCGTCCGGACGTAGGCCGAATCAAATCGGTTCGTTCTGCGTATTTATGCAGGCCTCCAGGAAGCCATCGAAGACGATTCGTCGTCCGTCGCTTCGTGGACACCCGCGAAATGACAATGGTTACGAAGAGCTTTGGTCCAAGATCCTGAATGCGAAAAGCCCCCAGCTGGGCTGGGGCTGGGGCTGGGGACTTTGGGCAGGAGGCGGGGATTTAAACTAGGCGGCTATCAGGTGATCGACCGGCATGAGGGCGCTGACGACCAGACGGCTGAGCATCCGGCCGTCCATCGGAATGATGGCGTCCACGAACTGGTCGCTGGCTTGTGAGTCCATCGGCGGCGGGGCCTGAACCAGGGACCCGTCCACCATGAAGGTCTCCTGAACGGCGTCCACCAGCAGGCCCGCCAGCCGATCACCGTGCTGGACCACCACGATCACATGACGCGACGACGCCTCGGTCAGGCCCAGGCCGAGGCGATGGCGCAGGTCTAGGACCGGCATCACCACGCCGCGCAGGTTGATGACGCCCAGGACATAGGAGGGGGTCTGGGGCACCGGCGTCGCGGCCGCCCATCCTCGTATTTCGCGCACCATGCGGATGTCGATGCAGAACTCTTGTCCGCCGATTTCGAACGAGATCAGTTCCAGACTTTCCGCGCTGCGGTCGCCGTCGATCACGTCCAGTATTCCGCTCATGGTCAGAACTCCTCCCAGGCGTCGGCGTCGGGCGCCGCCGCGACAGCCAGGGCGGCTCCACCCCCGCCTGCGCCGGGTCGGACCAGGCTGGCGACCTTGGCTTGAAGCCGGGCCACAGGATTGCGGCTTGCGGCCGGTTGAGCGCTCGCGGGCTTGGCCGGTTCGATGCGGGGGGCCGATCCTCCCCCCTGGCCGGTTTCGAACCGCGTCACCAGCCGGGTCAGTTCATTGGCCTCGCTCTTTAGGTTGGAGGCGGCGGCGGTGGCCTGTTCCACCATGGCGGCGTTCTGCTGGGTGACCTGGTCCATCTGGTTGATGGCGACATTGACCTCGGCCAGGCCTGTGGCCTGTTCCTGCGAAGACTGGGCGATTTCCGAGATCAGGACGTCGATCTGTCCGACCTTGCCGACGATGTCGGTCAGGGCCTGGCCGGTGGCGCCGACCAGCTTGACCCCGCGCTCGACCTGAGAGGACGAGTTGGCGATCAGGGTCTTGATCTCCTTGGCCGCCTCGGCCGAGCGCTGGGCCAGGGCCCGGACTTCCTGGGCCACGACGGCGAAGCCGCGGCCGGCGTCCCCGGCGCGCGCCGCCTCCACCCCCGCGTTCAAGGCCAACAGGTTGGTCTGGAAGGCGATCTCGTCGATTACGCCGATGATGTTGGTGATCTCGTTGGCGCTCTTTTCGATCTCGGTCATGGCCGAGACCGCATCATGCATGATCTGACCGGACTGTTCGGCGTCCTGTTTGGCGCCCGAAGCGGCGGTCGAGACCTGGCGGGCGCCTTCTGCGCTGCGTTTCACCGTGGCGGTGATTTCGTCCAGGGCGGCGGCGGTCTCTTCCAGGCTGGCGGCCTGTTGCTCGGTGCGTCGCGATAGGTCGTCGGAAGCGGCTGCGATCTCGTCCGAGCCGCCGCGAATAGCGCCGGTCGAGCCCGAAATGGCGGTCATGGCCTCGCGTAGGCTGGCGATGGCCTTGTTGAAGTCGGACTTGATCTGGGCGTACTGGCCGGTGAACTCGGCATTGATCTGTGTCGTCAGGTCGCCTTGCGCGACCTTGGCCAGACTGGCGGCCAGGGCGCTGACCACCATGGCCTGTTCGGCCTCGGTCCGGCGGCGCTCCTCTTCGGACCGACCACGTTCGCTGTCGGCTTCAGCGCGCAGGCGTTCGGCGTCGCCGGCCATTTCGCGGGCCTTCAGGCCGTTGTCCTTGAATACCTGAACCGCCTTGGCCATCAGACCGACCTCGTCGCCGCGAGCCTGGCCGTCGACCTCGACCGCAAGATCTCCGGCGGCCAGGCGACGCATCCGCTCGGCCAACTGATTCAGCGGGCGGGTGATGCTGACGCCTGTCATCAGGATGGCGCCCCCGACGCCCAGAGCGGTGCCGATGACCGCGATGATCAGCAGTTGCCAGCGCGTACGGTTGGCGGTCGCAGTCATGGCGGCGGATTCCGCCTCGCCATCTTTGATCGATTCATTGACGATCTCGGTGTTTTTGGCGCCGAAAGCGATGACCTCGTCTAGGGCGAAAATCAGAGCTTGTGTCGCCTCTTCGTTGCGGTTTTGACTGCCCAGTTGGACGACCTTGTCGAGATCGGTCTTCAAGACCGTAGCCTCGCGAGACAGCGCCTGGATTTGTTCGGAGTGGTCAGGAAGCCCTTCGCGACCTTCCTTCAGATTGGCTTGCAACGCCGTGTAGGCGGCTTCGAAGTCTTCCTTCGCCTTGCGACCATCAGGAGAGGCGCCGTCCAGGAAGATGGTCATGGCGGCGTCAAACCCCATCTGGTTCGCGTTTCGATTGGCGCGGGCCATTTTTACCCGGGCCGGTCCGCGAACCTCGGTCAGAACCGAATAGGCCGTGTCGAGCGTCATCATCTGATGGCCGCCATAGACCGCTATGCCGATACAGATGGCGCCCAGCACCGCCATCATGGCCGCAATCTTGACGCCGATTTTCGTGTTTTCCAGAACCCGCACTTGTTTTCCCTCCGGCCCAGCGTAGTTTTGTTCGCGGGCGATGAAATCATGGTCTTAACAGTAAGGGGAAATACCTATGGTGAATTCCCTGTAGTTGACGCAAAACGATTACTTGATGAATACAGTGTATTCAGGTTGTGAAGTTATCGTTAAGCTCGTCTATGCCTCATGATTTCGTTCCGGGTTGGCGCCCGTTAATAGGATGCGTCGCATAGAACCGGACAGAAACAGCTTTGGACTGATCTTGCTCTGACGGGGACGTATAAGGCCCCTCACTGTCTCGAAAGGGCATGGTTCTCTTTAGCGACTGCCGCGCCTTGAGCCGCAGCAGGGGCGTTTCGCGCGCAAAAGGGACGGCGTGGGGCTTGCCGATTGACCGATGTGCGGCCTAGGTCCGGGCCATGAACGCCTTGCGCCGATGGATCGACCCCTATCTTCTGATGCTGATCGGCACGGTGGTCCTCGCCGCCCTGGTTCCGGCCCGAGGCGCGGGTGCGGACGTGGCAGAGGGGGCGGCGACGGCGGCCATCGCCCTGCTGTTCTTCCTGTACGGCGCGCGCCTGTCGCCCGGCGCCATCTGGGCGGGCCTGTCGCACTGGCGGCTGCAGGGGATGGTGCTGGCGTCCACCTTCCTGCTGTTCCCGCTTCTGGGGCTGGCGGTCTTCTGGGCGACGGGGCCGTGGATGGCTCAGGATCTGAGGATCGGCCTTTTCTATCTGTGCCTGCTGCCGTCGACGGTCCAATCCTCCATCGCCTTCACCGCCATCGCACGGGGCAATGTGCCGGCCGCCCTGTGCGCCGCCTCCGTCTCCAATCTGGCCGGGGTGGTGATTACGCCCCTGTTGGTGATGCTGCTGCTGCCCGTAGGCGGCGCGGGGGTGTCGCTGTCGTCCATCGAGAGCATCGCCCTGCAGATCCTGGCGCCCTTTATCGTGGGACAGGCCGCACGGCCCTTGATCGGCGCCTGGCTGATGCGGCACGGCCGTCTGACCTCGGCGGTGGATCGGGGTTCGATTCTGCTGGTGGTTTATGTCGCCTTCAGCGCCGGGGTGGTGTCTGGGGCCTGGAGCCGTCTGTCACATCTGGACTTGGGGCTGGTGGTGGTTCTGGACGTCCTGATCCTGGCGGCGGCCTTGGCGGTCACGACCATGGCCAGCCGTCGGCTGGGTTTCTCGCGTGAGGACGAGATCGCCATCGTCTTCTGCGGTTCGAAGAAGAGCATGGCCAGCGGCCTGCCCATGGCAGCCATCTTGTTCGCGGGCCAGAGCGTCAGCCTGATCGTCATTCCCCTGATGCTGTTCCACCAGATCCAGCTGTTCGCCTGCGCGGTCCTGGCGCGCCGCTACGCCCAGGCCGCGCAGGACGAGATCAGATGACGCGGTGAAGCACGGCGGCGTCGGCGATCTGGCGCATCACGGCGTCATAGCCCGGCGCGTCGATGCGGCTGGACAGGCCGATGGAACTGCACCCTCGGCGCGCCAGATCGCAGGCGGCGGCGACCAGCGGTTCGATCAGTTTTTCCGGCCGCAACAGATCGAAGGCGACCAGGGTATCGACCATGAACTGTCGCTCACCCGAGGGGGTCGTGGAGATGGAATAGGCCAGTATGGCCCGGACGCAGTCATTCGCTACAGCTGCGATGACCCCGCCGACAGCCGGCGCCGAATCCACGACGGCGCGCCAGGATTCCAGAGTCAGGCTGGGGTTCGCCATGTGGGCCAGCACATAGGCCTGGTCGGCTTCGTCGCTGTCGAGGCGGCGATACTGGAGGGCGCTCATTTCCGGCCCATTAGGCCATGGACGAAATGGCCGCCTTGATCTCCATCAATCCGTTTGCGTGTGTCGGTCGTCAGGCCTAACCTCAACGAACCATGCTCGAACTCAGATCCCTGCCTACGGACTGCGCCCAGCGCCGACAGGACTCGGTGTGTTCGACCTGTGGCGCGCGGGCCTTCAGCGTGTGCAGCAGTCTGGATCCGGCTGATCTGGCCGGGCTGGACTCCATCGCCGAGCGGGTGTCGCTGAAGGCGGGCGAGTCCCTGATCCGCGAGGGCGATCCGGCGGTCCACCTGTTCAACATCACATCTGGGTCGGTGCGAATCTACAAGCTGTTGCCGGATGGGCGGCGCCAGATCACGGGCTTCCTGTTCGCCGGCGACTTCGTCGGTCTGGCCACCGGTCAGGACTATGCGTTTTCGGGGGAGGCCATCGAGGATGCGACCCTGTGCCGGTTCCGCAAGACCGATTACCGCGCCCTGATCCGCGAGCGGCCGCTGCTGGAGGAGGCCCTGCTGGATCGGGCCACCCACGAGTTGGCGGCGGCGCAGAACCAGATGCTGTTGCTGGGCCGCAAGACGGCCCAGGAGCGGATCGCCTCCTTCCTGCTGGACCTGCCGACGCGCGATCCCTTGCGGCCATCGACCGAGGATCAGGTCCGACTGCCGATGACCCGGTCTGAAATCGCCGACTATCTGGGCCTGACCATCGAGACCGTCAGCCGGGTCCTGACCAAGTTGAAGACGACCGGCGTGATCCGCCTGTTGTCACTGAACGAACTGCGGATCGAACAGCCCGAACGCCTGCGCGACATCGCCGAAGGCGAAGCCTGAACCCCGTTTCCTCGGGCAGCGATAGCACCGTCTAGACCGGCGCCAGCTGGCGCGCGGCGCTCAGGCTGATTTTGCCGTCTTCGGCGATCCCTTCCACCCGGATCACCCGGTCGCACAACTCAGTCGGGGCGGGGCGGTGGCTGACGACAATCAGACCCTGGCCCGAGTGTTTCAGCCGCCGGTCGAGCGCGCTCAGCACCTGGACCTCGGTGGCCGGGTCCAGACCTTCGGTGGGTTCGTCCAGCACCAGCCAGGGCGCGGACCGCAGATAGGCGCGGGCCAGGCCCAACCGACGCCGCTCGCCGCCCGACAATCTCTCGCCGTTGGGGCCGACGCGGGCGTCCAGGCCGGCCGGATCGGCGCGGACCCGTTCGGCCAGGGCCGCATCCTCCAGCGCGCGCCACAGCGCCGTATCGTCGGCGGGGCCGGCCAGCAGCAGATTGTCGCGGATTGTGCCGTCGATCAGGCGGATGTCCTGGGCGGCGTAGGCGAACAGGGGGCGGCGGTCGTCCGGGGCGATGGCGGCGATGTCCAATCCCCCCAGCCGCGCCTCGTTCGGCAGGGCGTCGCGCAGGCCGACCAGACGTTCCGCCAGGGTGGTCTTGCCCGACCCGGATGGGCCGATCAGGCCCAGGCGCATCTGCGGAGCCAGATGGGCGCCATCCGCCGACAGGACTAGGCTGGCCTCAGAAGGGGCGGGCGAAGGCGCGAGCGAAGGGACCGAGGCCAGGGCGTCCAACCGGCGGGCGGCCTCCACGGCGGCGCCGTTCTGTTGCAGGGCGCCGACCAGTCCGGCGGCGGCTTCGATCCCCATGACGGCGGCCAGGGCGGCCAGGGCCGTCATCGGCAGGGAGGCCCCCAGGGTGGCGGGTACGACGGCGGCGACGGCCAGGCCGGTTACGGTGGCCTGCCAGGCGGCCATCCAGCCGCCGGCCTGGCTCAGGGCGATCTGGGCCCGGTCGAGACCGGAGGCGGCGTGGGCCGCCTCACTGGCCGCCCAGCGGTCCAGGCCATAGGCCTTCAGCTCCGGCGAGACGGCTTCGAGCGACGCCAGCCGATCCTTCAGACGGCCCGTGGCGATCTGAACCTCGCGCCCGGCCGGGGCGGCCAGACGACGGGCGATCAGCACCGAGCCCGCCGCGCTGAGGCCCATGGCGAGCAACAGCATCAGACCGGCCACAGGGCTGGCCATGCCGGCCAGAAGCGCGGCCGAGACGGCGCCGGCTCCAAGCGCCCAGGGCGCCGACAGACGCACGAACAGGGTCTGGACCGCGTCCACATCCTGAACCAGTCGGGCCGAAGCCTCGCCGGACGACAAGGCCAGGGCCTGGGCGGGCGGGGCGGCGGCGAGGGCGTCGAACAGTTGCGGGCGCAGCCGGGCCAGAGCCTTCAGCGCGGCCTCGTGCCCGGCGACCCGTTCGATATAGCGGGCGCCGGTGCGCAATATGGCCAGCAGGCGAATGGTGGCGCTGGGCATCATATAGTTGAAGGCCTGAACCGCCGCCGATCCGGCGACCCCGGCGATGGCCGCGCCGGTGATGAACCAGCCCGACAGACCCAGCAGACAGGTCGCGGCCACGGCGACGACGGCGCCCCCGGCTGCGGCGATGCGCAGGCGAGCGCGCTGGGCCTGACGCTGGGCCGCGATCAGTTCGCCGATGCGCGAGGGCGGGGTTTTGGTCATGGTCTTGGTCACAGGCGCACCACACGGTCGGCCATGGCCGCCACAGCAGCGGAATGAGTGGCGATCAGGGTCGTGCGGCCGCGCGTGGCCTGACGGATCAGGTCCAGCATGGCTTCTTCGGAGGCCGGGTCCAGATTGGCCGTCGGCTCGTCCAGCAACAGGATCGGCGCGCGTTTCAGAATGGCGCGGGCCAGGCCCAGCCGCCGCCGCTCGCCGCCCGACAGGCCGCCGCCGCGTTCGTCGAGGGGGCGGTCCAGATCGCCGAACAGGCCGGCTTCGCCTGCGGCGACCAGGATGCGGCCGGGACAGGCGGAGGGATCGGCCAGGCGGATATTGTCGCCCAGGCTGCCGGGCACGACGATGGGGTTCTGGCTGGCCCAGGCGATCTGGCCGGCGAAATCGCCCGCCTGGCTCAGGCGTGCGCCGCCGACCTCGACCTCGCCGGCGGTCAGGGGCGACAGGCCCAGGAACAGGTGCAGCAGGCTGGACTTGCCCGAGCCGCTGGCGCCGACCAGGGCGACGATCTGGCCGGGGCGGACCTCAAGATCGAAGTCGGCGATCACGGGAGCGGCGTCGCCATAGGCGATGGCGACCTTGGTGAAGCGGATCGCCGGCGCGTCCTCGTGCAGGATGTGGCGATCCCGCGGCGCGGCCTCAGGCGTGACGAGGGCGGGGACGGCGGACTCGGCGGCCTGGCGGTCATGATAGGCGGCGGCCAGTCGCCGCAGCGGCTGATAGACCTCGGGCGCCAGGGCCAGGACGAAGAAGGCGCGTGGCAGGTCCAGCGTCTCAGGCGCAGGGAAGGGCAGCAGTTTCAGCAGGTTGAAGCCGCAGTAGACGGCGATCAGGGCCACGGCCAGAGCCGAGAAGAACTCCAGCACGCCGGACGACAGGAAGGCGATCCGCATCACGCGGTTGGTGCGGCGCTCCAACTCGTCGGAGGCGCGGACGATTTCGGCGGTGGTGCGGGCGCGGGCGTCGAAGGCCAGGATCGCGGGCAGGGCGCGCACCCGATCGACGAACAGGCCGGACAGACGCTCCAGCGCCTGGAACTGACGACGGCTTTCGCCGGCCGCAGCCGTTCCGGCCAGGATCATGCCGAAGATGAAGGGCAGCAGGGTGAACAGAAATATGCCGGCCGAAAACGGGCTGGCGATGGCGGCGATGGCGATGATCAGCAGGGGCGACAGGCCCGCCGCCATCTTCAGCGGTGTAAATCGCGACACATAGCCGTCCAGCGCGCCGACGCCCTCGACCACGGCGGTCAGCCGGTCGTCGGACCGGCCGCCGCGCCCGAACAGATCGGCCAGCAGCCGATCACGCACGTCCGTCTTGATCGACCGGCCCAGACGCGAGCCGACAACCACCGCCGCCTGACCGATCAGGCCGCGCGCCATCAGGCTGAACACGGCCAGCAGCAGCCAGGGCAGGGCGGCCAGAGGCGATGATCCGAAGGTTGCGATCGTCATGGCCAGGCCGCCCGCGAAACCGACGGCGGGCGCCACGTCGGCGACGGCCAGAAGCCCCGCCAGCATCGTCAGCCGACGCCAGGGCGCGGCGGTCTGTTTCAGCCAGGCCGCAGGGGAGGAGGCTGTGATCGGCGCCGATGTCATTTCCAAACTCCAACCTCAGGGCGGGCCCCAAGGCCATTGGACAAACCGTCGTTGGTCGAAATGTCCAAGGACGATCAGTCCACTACGATCCACCGTGCAAGGGGGCTTTGATCGAAATCAAGGCGACCGCCCCGCCTTGGTTTTAGGGCGTACGAAACGTCGGTCGTCGGGGCCGGCTACAAGGAGCCTAGAGCCATGATCGACCTCGCGGTCGTCGACCTATCCAGGCTGCAGTTCGCGCTGACAGCCCTTTATCACTTCCTGTTCGTCCCCCTGACCCTGGGGCTGTCGTTCATGCTGGTCATCATGGAGTCGATCTATGTCATGACCCGCCGGCCGATCTGGCGAACCATCACCCGTTTCTGGGGGACGCTGTTCGGCATCAACTTCGTGCTGGGCGTCGCGACCGGGATCACCATGGAGTTCCAGTTCGGCATGAACTGGAGCTATTACAGCCACTATGTCGGCGACATCTTCGGGGCCCCTCTGGCCATCGAAGGGTTGATGGCCTTCTTCCTTGAAGCCACCTTCGTCGGACTGATGTTCTTCGGCTGGGAGAAGCTGAAGCCGTCGGCCCACCTGTTCGTCACCTTCATGGTGGCCCTGGGCACCAATCTGTCGGCCGTGTGGATCCTGATCGCCAACGGCTGGATGCAGAACCCGGTCGGCTCCGCCTTCAATCCCGACTCCATGCGTATGGAGGTCACGGACTTCATGGCCGTGGTCTTCAATCCGGTGGCCCAGGCCAAGTTCGTCCACACCGTCAGCGCCGGATACGTCTGCGCCTCGGTCTTCGTGCTGGGCGTCTCGGCCTTCTACCTGCTGCGGGGCAAGCATGTCGGCTTCGCCAAGCGGTCGATGACTGTGGCCTCGGCCTTCGGTCTGGCCGCATCCCTGTCCGTCGTCGTCCTGGGCGACCAGTCGGGCTACGCCCTGACCGACAACCAGAAGATGAAGCTCGCCGCGCTCGAAGCCATGTGGCACACCGAGCCCGCGCCCGCTGGTCTGACCCTGATCGGCATCCCCAGCATGAAGGATCGCGAGACCCACTACGGCGTTCATGTGCCGTGGGTCATGGGCCTGATCGCCACCCGCACCATCGACAAGCCGGTGGAAGGGATCTTCGAACTGGTCGCCACGGCCGAGACGCGGATCGAATCCGGCGTCATCGCCTATGACGCCCTGGAGAAGGTCAAGGCCAATCCGGCCGATCCTGTCGCTCGCGGCGTGTTCGAGACCCACCGTCGCGACCTGGGCTACGGCCTGCTGCTGAAGCGTCACGTCGCCGATCCGCGCATGGCCTCGCCAGAACTGATCCAGAAGACGGCGTGGGAAACAGTGCCGAACGTACCGGCCCTGTTCTGGAGCTTCCGCATCATGGCCGGCGTCGGCATGTTCATGATCCTGTTCTTCGCCACGGCCTTCTATCTCTGCACTGTGCGCAAGCATGACACCCGCTGGTTCCTGCGTCTGGCCGTCCTGTGCCTGCCGCTGCCCTGGGTGGCCATCGAGTTCGGCTGGATCCTGGCTGAGTTCGGGCGTCAGCCCTGGGCGGTCGAAGGCGTGCTGCCGACCTTCCTGGGCGCCTCGTCCCTGAGCGTGCCTCAGCTGTGGGCGACCATCATCGGCTTCACCGTCCTGTACGGCGCCCTGGCTGTGGTCGAGGTCCGGCTGATGCTCTTCGCCATCAAGAAGGGGCCGTTCCACGAGCAGGAACTGTTCGGTGAAACCACGCCTGAAACCCCGGCCCAATCGCCTGGCCCGCGCCCCGTCGCGCCCGCCGTGGCCTGACCCAGAGAGATTTTAGGACATCCGACCATGGATCTTCCAATCGACTTCGCAACCCTGCGCCTGATCTGGTGGGCCCTCTTGGGCGTGCTGCTGATCGGCTTCGCCCTGACCGACGGTTTCGACCTGGGCGTCGGTTCGCTTTTGCCCTTCGTCGCCAAGACGGATGAAGAGCGCCGTATGGTGATCAACACCGTCGGCGCGACCTGGGAGGGCAACCAGGTGTGGTTCATCCTGGGCGGCGGCGCCATCTTCGCCGCCTGGCCCTTCGTCTACGCCGTCAGTTTCTCCGGCTTCTACCTGGCCATGTTCCTGGTCCTGTCGGCCCTGATCCTGCGCCCCGTGTCGTTCAAGTACCGCTCCAAGCGGGTCTCGCCCAAGTGGCGGTCCTTCTGGGACTGGGCGCTGTTCACCGGCAGCTTTGTTCCGGCCCTGGTGTTCGGCGTCGCCGTCGGTAACGTCCTGCTGGGCGCCCCCTTCCGCCTGGATAGCGACCTGCGCTCCTTCTACGAGGGCAGTCTGCTGGGCCTGTTCACCCCCTTCAGCCTGATCGCCGGCCTGCTGTCGGTGGCCATGCTGGTGCTGCACGGCGCGGCTTGGTTGTCGATCAAGGCTGAAAAAGGCCCCGTGCTGGATCGGGCGCGTCTGTTCGGCACGGTCGCCGGCGTCCTGGCCCTGGTCCTGTTTGCGGCGGGCGGCCTCTATATGGCCTACGGCGGCGTGGGCTTCCGGATCACCGGCGCCGTCGACGTGCAGGGCTTCTCCAACCCGCTGCGCACCACGGTCGAGGCCGCGCCCGGCGCCTGGCTGGACAACTACAGCCGCTATCCGTGGATGATGATCGCCCCGACTCTGGGCTTCGTCGGCGCGGTGGTGGGTCTGGCGGGCATGTGGCTTCGTTCGGCGCCCCTGGCCTTCGGCGGTTCGTCGCTGTCGACCGTGGGCATAATCTCCACCGTCGGCGTCTCGATGTTCCCCTTCATCCTGCCCAGCTCGATCGATCCCCAGTCCAGCCTGACGGTCTGGAACGCCTCGTCCAGCCAACTGACCCTGTTCATCATGCTGATCTGCACGGCGATCTTCCTGCCGCTGATCCTGATCTACACGAGCTGGGTCTATTCCGTGCTGTGGGGCCGCACCTCGACCGCAGCCCTCAAGACCAACCCCGACCTCTACTGAGCTCAAGGAGCATCAAGTCATGTGGTATTTTTCCTGGATCCTGGGTGTCGGACTGGCGGTCGGTTTCGGCGTGCTGAACGGCCTGTGGCACGAGTTCCACCTGTTCGACGAGGGCGATGAGGGCTTGTCGGTCGATGCGTCGAAAGAGGTCGATGTCCCTCTCTAGCCCCACCGGCGCGCGCCCTGCCGTTCTGGCGACGCACGAGCTTATCGCCCGCTACGACGCCCACGCGCCGCGCTATACTTCCTACCCGACGGCGGCGCAGTTCACGCCTGCCGTCGGGGCCGCCGACTGGGGGGCGTGGCTGGGCGCCGCGCCCCTTGATCGTGCGGTGTCGCTGTATCTGCACATCCCCTTCTGCAAGCGGCTGTGCTGGTACTGCGGCTGCAACACCCGGGCGATGAACCGGGTCGCGCCCATGAGCAGCTATGTCGATCTCCTGTTGAAGGAAGCCGATCTCGTGCTCGAACGGATCGGTCGCCCCGTGCGGGTCGGTTCGATCCACCTGGGCGGCGGCACGCCCAATATGCTGCCACCCGATGAGTTGGAGCGGCTGTTCGCCGGTCTGGCCGCCCGGTTCGACCTGGGCGACTGTTTCGAGATCGCCGCTGAACTGGATCCCGAAGTCCTGACCCAGGCCTGGGTCGAGGCGGCCGGTCGTATCGGTCTGAGCCGCGCCAGCCTGGGGGTTCAGGACCTGTCGCCCAAGGTGCAGGCGGCGGTGAACCGGCCCGAATCCTTCGAGACCATTCGCTGGGCGGCCGAGGCGCTGCGCGGCCAAGGGGTCACGTCGCTGAATCTGGACCTGATGTACGGCCTGCCGCTTCAGGCGGCCGAGAATGTCATCACGACCGTGGCGCAGATCGTGGCCTTGCGGCCCGACCGGATCGCCCTGTTCGGCTACGCCCATGTGCCATGGATGAAGCCGCACCAGAAACTGATCAAGGAAGCCGATCTGCCGGGACCGGAGGCGCGCTTCGCTCAGAGCCAGGCTGCGGCGCGGTATCTGGTGCAGAAGGGCTGGCAAGCCATCGGTCTGGACCATTTCGCCCTGCCGCATGACTCCATGGCCGCCGCCGCGCGCGCCGGCCGGCTGCGTCGCAATTTCCAGGGCTATACGACCGACGAAGCGCCGGTGCTGATCGGCCTGGGCGCCTCGTCGATCAGCCGCACCCCCCTGGGCTTCGTCCAGAACCATACGCAGGAGCGCGACTGGCGCGCCGCCGTGGCGGAGGGAAGCTTGCCGGTCGCGCGGGGCGTGGCCCTTGATCCGCGCGACGCCTTTGTGGGCGAGATCATCGAACGGCTGATGTGCGACTTCACCGTCGATGTGGCCGAGATCGCCCGCGAACGCGGTCGTGATCTGGCGGAAGTGGCGGCGGCCTGGCCCAGGCTGTTGCGGTTTCAATTGGACGGCCTGGCCGAGGTGAACGGGGCGGCCGTGACGGTCACCGATCTGGGCCGGCCGTTCGTTCGCGCCGTCTGCGCCGCCTTTGATCCGGGCGCCGCCGACATCGAGAAACGCCACGCCCGCGTGGTCTGAATGGACAGATTGTCCAACCCCCAGTGGGGTTTGCGCTAAATCAAGGCCATGGTCGGGCAGTGGGCGCATTCCCCCCTCAAGACGCTCGGACAAGTCGCATGAGGCGGCAGCGGGCGTCGGGGATGAGCAAGATGAAACTGAAAACCCTGATCCTCTCAGCCGTCGCCGCAGCAGCCTTCGCGGCGCCGGCCCTGGCCCAAAGCCAAGCAAACGGGGGCCCGGCCGCCTGGGAAATGCCCAAGAAGGGCGACTGGATCATCACCGGCCGCGTGACCGACGTCTTTTCCGGCGCCGACAACGCCATCACCACCGCCGCCGGCGTCGATTCCGGCCTGAAGGTCGATGTGGGCGACAGCGTCATGCCGACCCTGGGCTTCACCTATTTCCTGACCGACCATCTGGCGGTCGAGGCGATCCTGGGCACGACCAAGCATGAGATCCGCGCCCAGGGCGGAACCACCGACGTCGAGGTTCACGAGACCTGGGTCGTGCCGCCGATCGTGACCCTGCAATATCGTCCGCTGACCGAGGGCCGTTTCAGCCCCTATGTCGGCGCGGGCGTGAACTACATGCTGTTCTACAGCGGCGAGGACAAGAACGGCTTCAAGGTCGATCTGGACGACAGCTTCGGCTACGCCCTGCAGGCGGGCGCTGACATCGGCATCCAGGGGCCGTGGAGTTTTAACATCGACGTCAAGAAGGTGTGGGTCAGTGTCGACGCCGACGTCAATGACGGCGCTCTGAAGAGCGAAGTGGATCTGGACCCGTGGGTCGTTTCCGTGGGGGTGGGTCGCAAGTTCTAAAATCCATCGAGAGGCGTTCGAAAAAAGCCCCGCTGGCTCAGCCGGCGGGGCTTTTGCCCTTGAGGCGGCGGGCCGGCTCGACAAAGGGCTCCGTGCGTCTTAGGCGGAGGCTCGCCGTCTGTTGCGGCGCACACTTCAAGGAAACGCCATGCCGTCCGGATTGATCGCCCTGCTCGACGACGTCGCCGGCATCGCCAAGATGGCGGCCGCCTCGATCGACGACGTGGGGGCGGCGGCGGGCAAGGCCTCGACCAAGGCGGCGGGCGTGGTGGTGGACGACGCCGCAGTGACGCCGCGCTATGTCACCGGCTTGTCGCCCAGCCGCGAACTGCCGATCATCGGCAAGATCGCCCTGGGGTCGTTCCGCAACAAGCTCATATTCATCCTGCCGGCCGCCCTGCTGCTGAGCGCCTTCGCCCCCTGGGCCATCACGCCGCTGCTCATGTGCGGCGGGGCCTATCTGTGTTTCGAAGGGGCGGAGAAGCTGATGGAGGCCTTCGGGCATGGCGGACATGCCGACGAAGCCCCTGCCGAAGGCGATCCTGCGACCCTGGAAAAGACGACAGTGGCGGGCGCCGTTCGCACCGACCTGATCCTGTCGGCCGAGATCATGGCCATCGCCCTGGCCGATGTCTCCGCCCAGCCGATCCTCACCCAGGCGGCGGTTCTGGCCGTGGTCGGGATCGCCATGACCGTCGCCGTCTATGGCGCGGTCGGCCTGATCGTGAAGATGGACGACATCGGCCTGCATCTGGCCGAGCGGCCGAACGGCGGGGTGCGAGCCCTGGGGCGTGGCCTGGTCAAGGGGATGCCGGTGGTGATGGACGCCCTGTCGATCATCGGGACAGCGGCGATGCTGTGGGTCGGCGGCGGCATTCTGGTTCACGGAACCCATACGCTGGGTCTGCACTGGCCGGCCGAACCGCTGGAGCATCTGGCCCATGCGGTCGGGGCCGCGACGGGGCCTCTGCAAGGAATCGTCAGCTGGTTCGTGACGGCCCTGGGGTCGGCGCTCATGGGCGTGATCATCGGCGGCCTGATCGCCCTGCTGGTGCATCAACTGGGCCGGCTGCGGGCCAAGCCTGCGCACTGAAAATCCCACGCGCTGCGGCTGTCACGCTGTTGCAATCCCGGCCCGTTAGACCCCGACGCCTGTTTCCGGAGTAAGCCCATGCCCCTGTCGCGCATCACCCTGGCGGCCCTGGCCGCTGTTTCGCTGGTCGGAGTCGCAATGCCGGCGATGGCGCGACAGGCTCAAGCATCGCCACAAAGCTCCACGGCTGCCCTGACGCCGCCCAAGCTGATCGTCACCATCGTGGTGGATCAGTTCAGCGCCAATCTGTTCGACCAGTATCGCGGCCGCTACACCGGCGGCCTGCGCCGGATGGCGGACCAGGGTCTGGTGTCGATCAACGGTTATCAGACCCACGGCCTGACCGAGACCTGCCCCGGCCATGCGACCATCCTGACCGGCGTTCATCCCAGCGAGGCGGGCATCCCGGCCAACGACTGGATCGACGGCAAGACCGGCAAGGATGTCTATTGCCTGGCCGCGCCGCAGAACCATCTGGCCCACGGACGCGACGACACCGACAACGGCCCGGTCGGGCCTGAACAGTTGCGCGCCACCACCCTGGGCGACTGGCTGAAGACCGTCAGTCCCGACAGCAAGGTGTTCGCGGTTTCCGGCAAGGATCGGGGCGCCATCAACCTGGCCGGCCATCAGGGCCGGGCCTTCTGGTTCACCGAGGGTTTCGGCCTGACCACCTATGTCGAACCGGGCGAGACGGCTGACGCCAAGCTGGCGCCGGTCGCGGACTTCAATCGCGACTTCCGCCTGGGCATGAGCCTGGCGCCCGTCGCCTGGGATTACACGAATGACCAGTGCCGCGCCCTGGCCGGCGACTGGACCATTCGCGGCCAGACCTTCCATTCCACCCTGCCGCCGGCGGGGCTGAAGTTCGACACCTCGCCCCTGCTGGACGAGCAGACGCTGAAGGCCGCCGAATACCTGCTGGACACCCAAAAGCTGGGGCAGGGGGCGGCGACCGACATGCTGGGCGTCAGCCTATCGGCGACGGATCGGATCGGCCATATGTTCGGCACCCAGGGGCCGGAGATGTGCGAACAGATGCTGCGGCTGGATACGGCCCTGGGCGAGTTCCTGGACCGGCTGGCCCAGGTTCCCGGCGGCGCCTTGGTGGTGCTGACGGCGGACCATGGCGGTTCGGACTTTGTTGAGCGGCTGCACGACCACGGCTATCCCCACGCGCGCCGCGCCGATCTGGCCGCGATCCAGGGCGTGAACGACGCGCTGAAGGCCCGTTTCAATCTGGACGCCGATCCGCTTCAGGCCGGCGGCAGCGGCCTGATGGTGGCCGACGCCCAGCATCGGTCGCTGCCCGATCCGCTGCGGACCCAGGTGGCCGAGGCGGCCGTCGAACTGCTGCGCGCTCTGCCGGACGTGGGGTTTGCAGAAACGCGCGACCGGCTGCTGGCCGAACCCCTGCCGGCCACGAACGAGCCCGAAATGATGAGCCTGCGCGAGCGGATGCGCCTGTCCACCGTGGCCGAGCGGTCGCCCGACATCCAGTTTTCCTTCGCCCAGAACGTCAATGCAGGCGGCCGGGTCGGAAGCACCCTGGCCGGGCACGGCAGCCCGTTCGAATACGATCGTCGCGTGCCGATCATCTTTTGGTGGCCAGGCGCGACCGGCGAGGAACGCTTCCTGCCCATCCGCACCATCGACATCGCCCCCACCCTGGCGCATGTGATCGGGGTGGCGACGCCCAAGGTCGAAGGGCGCTGCATCGACCTGAACGGCTTCGCCGTGGCCGACTGTCCCGTGACGGAGACGACCCCGGCGCGATAAACTCCTGTTTCGCGTCGTAAACTCGTGTTTCCCAGCGGGGGCGTGACCTTACGTCGGGGACGTTTCATCGGCAGAAGGGGACAAATCGTCCAACCGTCCCTTCGGGGCGTGATTTGGGCGGCCTCAGAAGCGAACAGGAAACGTCCCCATGAACAGAGCCCGCCGCGCCCGCATCGTCGCGACCCTGGGTCCCGCGAGCCGTGCCCCCGGCACGGTCAAGACCCTGGCCCAGGCGGGGGTGGACGTCTTCCGCCTGAACTTCAGCCACGGCACGCACGAAGATCACGCCGCCGCCCTGAAGGCTGTGCGCGGCGCCGAGATGGCGCTTCAGCGTCCGCTGGGCGTACTGGCCGACCTGCAGGGGCCCAAGCTGCGGCTGGGTCGGTTCAAGGATGTCGAGATCGCGGTCAGGCCGGGCCACAAGATGCGGTTCGATCTGGACCCGACGCCCGGCGACGAAACCCGGGTGCAGATGCCGCATCCCGAAATCTTTAAGGCCCTGCGCACCGGCATGCTGCTGCTGCTGGACGACGGCCGGGTGCGGCTGCGGGTCAACGACCGGACCGATGACTGGGCCGATGTGACGGTCGAGAGCGGCACCAAACTGTCGGACCGCAAGGGCGTGGCCGTGCCCGAGGCCGTCATTCCCGTCTCGGCCCTGACCCCCAAGGACCGCGAGGACCTGGCCTTCGCCCTGCGTCAGGGCGTGGACTGGGTGGCGCTCAGCTTCGTGCAGAAGCCTGAGGACATGGCCGAGTTGAAGCGGATCGTGAACGGTCAGGCGGCTTGCCTGGCCAAGATCGAGAAGCCGGCGGCCCTGGCCGATCTGGAGGCCATCCTCGACTATTGTGACGGGGTCATGGTGGCGCGGGGCGACCTGGGCGTCGAGCTGGACCCCGAGGACGTGCCGGTGGCGCAGAAGCAGATCGTGCGCGCGGCCCGAAACCGCGGCGTGCCGGTGATCGTGGCGACCCAGATGCTGGAATCCATGACCAGCGCCCCTTCGCCTACGCGGGCTGAGGCCACCGACGTGGCCAATGCGGTCTATGAGGGCGCCGACGCCCTGATGCTGTCGGCCGAGACTGCCTCGGGCGACTATCCGCTGGAATCCGTCGAGATCATGAGCCGGATCATCGAGCGGGTCGAACGCGATCCGATGTGGCCCAAGCTGATGGGCGCCGAACACGCCGGCATGGACGAACATGACGTCGACGCCCTGGTCGGGGCTGCGGCCATGGCGGCCAATGCGCCGTCCACCGGTTGTCTGGTGGTCTTCACCACCCTGGGCGGCACCGCCCGGCGAATGGCGCGCGAGCGGCCGCTGAAGCCGATCCTGGTCTTGACGCCCAATCCGAATACGGCCCGCCGCTTGGCTCTGGTGTGGGGTCTGGAGCCGCGCCTGGGCGATCAGCCCGATTCGCTGGAAGCCGTCACCGACGACGCTGTGGAAGGGGCGGTCCGATACGGTTTGGCCGAGCCCGGCCAACGCATCCTGATCCTGGCCGGCACCCCCTTCGGGGCGCCGGGCGCGGCCAATCTGCTGCGTCTCGCCCATGCGCCGGCGGCTAAGGCCAAGGGCCGCAAGAAGGGCTGAGGCGGTCCTTTTGCGGAAAGCTGGCGCGGGCGAACTATAACGCTACTGTGCGCCGATGAATCGGCGGCCCGAATGATCAAATACATCGGCTCCAAACGCGCCCTGCTGGGGCATGTGACCGGCGTGGTGACGGGGCTTCTGCCGCAGGGCGGCCAGGTCTGTGATCTGTTTTCAGGCACAGCCCGCGTCGGTCATGCGCTGAAGAAACAGGGGTTTCAGGTCTGGTCCAACGACCACAACGCCTATGCCCACATCCTGGCGACCGCCTATGTCCAGGCGGATCGCGAGCGCTGGGTCGAACGGGCGGAGACGGTGCTGGCCGAACTGCGGACGGTGACGCCGCAGGCCGGCTGGTTCACCCAGGCCTTCTGCCACGACGCCCGCTATTTCCATCCCGACAATGGCGCGCGCATCGACGCCCTGCGCGACCGGATCGAGGCCATGGGGCTGGAACCCGAGCTGAAGGCCATCGTCCTGGTCAGTCTGATGGAGGCGGCGGACCGGGTCGATTCCACGGCCGGGGTGCAGATGGCCTATATGAAACAGTGGGCGCCGCGCGCGCTGAAGCCGCTGGAGCTGCGCCTGCCGGACCTGCTGCCGTCGGTCGGGTCGCCGTGCCGCGCGACCCAGGGCGACGCCGTCGAAATGGCCGAACAGGTCGAGGCGGACCTCGTCTATCTGGACCCGCCGTATAACCAGCACTCCTACCTGGCCAACTACCACTGCTGGGAAAGCCTGGTGCTGTGGGACCGGCCCGAAACCTATGGGATCGCCAACAAGCGGGTGGACGTGAAGACCCGCAAGAGCGCCTTCAACAGCCGCCCCGGCATCGGCCCGGCGCTGCGGACGGTGATCGAACGGGTGCGCGCGCCCAACCTGATCGTCAGCTTCAATGATGAAGGCTATCTGAGCCGGGCCGACCTGGTCGAGATGCTGTCGTCGCGCGGCCATGTGCAGGTCGTTGAAATCATCCACCCCCGCTATGTCGGCGCCCGGATCGGCATCCATAATCCCAAGGGCGTCAAGGTGGGCCAGGTGGGCCGTCTGAAGAACGTCGAACACCTGTTCGTCGTCACGGATCGCCCGGTCGAACTGTCGGCCGCCGCCTGATTGCAAATGGGTTTTCGCAGACTGTGTCGGGAACCCGACACAGTCGATGTCGTTGAGGAGACATGCAACCGCTTGTCTCTCAAACCCCGGCCTCCACGCGCGAAGAGGACTACCGCCTGCGGTCCGCGCCGGAGCCGAAGTCATGGGTATCGGCTGAACCGGTCGTGGAGATTTCGTCGGATCGGCTGGCTTCGCGCATCTATCCGCACAACGCCGAACGGTTTGGACGGCGCGAGCCGGCGGCGACCGAGACCGCTCAGGATGACGTCGAGCCCAGTCTGGGTCAGCCGCCGCACTGGATGATGATGTTGGCGGGCGCCGCCGTGGCCGCCCTGATGGGCGCCTTGCTGGGCGGCTTTATGCACATCTGACGCGCCGGTCCGCGCTTCAGACCTGTTCCAGCAAAGCCTTGATCGGCGACCAGCTGCGTCGGTGCGCCGGGCAGGGACCCAATGACTTCAGCGCCGCCTGATGAATGGGGGCGTTGTAGCCCTTGTGTCCGGCGAAGCCGTAGCCGGGATACTGGGCGTCCAGTTCGATCATCAGCCGATCCCGCGCCGTCTTGGCCAGGATCGACGCCGCCGCGATGGACAGGGACAGGCCGTCTCCGCCCACCACCGTCTGAATCTCGCACGGGAGTTTGAAACGATAGTTGCCGTCCACCAGTGCCGCGACCGGCTGGACCTGCAAGGCCTCGATGGCGCGGCACATGGCCAGGCCCGTGGCGTGCAGGATGTTCAGTTCCTCGATCTCTTCCACCGACGCAAACCCGACGCCCCAGGCGACGGCGCGGGCCTTGATTTCGGGTTCGAGGGCGGCGCGCCGCTTTTCGGTCAGGGCCTTTGAGTCGTCGATGCCCCGCGGCAGATCGTCGGGGTTCAGGATCACCGCCGCAGCCGACACCGGCCCCGCCCACGGCCCGCGCCCCGCCTCGTCCACGCCGCAGACGGGGCCGTTGACGCGCTGGATCAGCACGGTCTCGAGCGCGAGAGTGGGGAAGGCTTTCGGATTCGCGGGGGCTTTAGCCATGGCCCGCCATCGCACGAACCTGGGCGTGACGGAAGCGGAGCATTAGGCGTTTTGCGGAGCGGTCTGGTTCGCCTACTTGGCGCACGTCCTATCGCCGGGGCTAGTCGAGGCGGAGAAGGCCTGAATCTCCTCTACCGCGCAGGCCTCAGCCGTCAGCAAGACGAAGTGCGGCGCGCCTTCAATACGCACGAACCTGACGACGCCCGCACGGGAGAGCTGCTCGGCATGCGCGAGGGCTCCGGCATAGGGGGTCTTCGGATCCATATCGCCCTGGAGCACCAGAACGGGCGGCATGGACCGGGGGGTGACGCCGAAGGCGGCGTCGCGCGGATAGGCGAGCGACGCCCCGCCGATCAGTTGCGACGGGATGCTGCTGGTGAACAGCAATTCGGCTTCCTCGGCCGTGACCATATCGCGGGTCAGGTTGGGGCGGGCGTTGTTCTCAGACGCCGAGATCAGGGAGACCAGAGGGATGGAGGAGGCGGCCTGGGCAGCCTCGAAAGGCGCTCCGAAGCGCGCGAGCCGACCTCTCGCTTCTTCCAGCTTCGACCAGTCGCCGACCCTTGCGCCTGCAATCACATCTGGGATGAGCGCCCGGGCGTCCTGACTGTTCAGAAGGGCGCCGAGGACCAGTTTGGGGCGACCGCCTGGGAACTTCGCCGCGATCTCCGGATCCTGTTCGAGCGCCTTCAGAGCGTCCACCGCCGACCCGCCGAGGCGTTGCCGACAGTCGGCGTCCTGGTCGCAATCCGCCAGGACCTGGCGCCCGACCTCATCGACGACCTGGGAACGTCGGCTCAGGTCCCATACCTCATCGGCTTCAGGCGGGATGAGGGAGTCGAGAATGATGCTGTCGACCGGAGCAGGGTCCGCCACGACCCGCGAGCGCAAGACCAGCTGGGTGCCGTAGGAGACGCCGTAAAGGACCGTCTTTCGGCCCGCCGAGACCTGGCCGATCAGGCCGTTCAGATCGTGCGCGGCATTGGTGATGGTGAAGGCCTGCGTCCACGCCGACCGGCTGTTGAGCAAATCGAAGCAGGTCTTCCATTCCGCCCCTTCCAGCTGATAACCGCCGGGCGAGGTCTCCGCCTCTTCCTCAACGCACAGCCGGCTCGAAAGGCCGGTTCCCCGGTGATCGGGGATGATCAGGTCGTAGCCGGGGAACGCGGTTCGAAGACGATCGATCAATGGATAGAAGCTGACGCCCGCTTCGCCGGGACCTCCGGCGATCAGCCAGACGTCCCCCTTGCTGAGGCCCCGCGCAGGAAATTTGCGCACGAAGAGATCGACCTGACCGGCGTCCGCTACAGCCGGATCCAGCGGGGCCTGCATCGTCGCGCAGAGGCTTCCCTCCAGCGCTTCGCCGACGGCCGCGTCGCGGCAAGGCGTGAAGTCGCCATCCGAAGCCTGCACAGCCAAGGGCAAGGCAAACACAGCCGCCGTCACTGCGGCGAACAGGGTGGGAATCTGCTTCTTCATTGTCATGGGCGGGGCGTGACAGACTTTACCGATCGCTACAGCTTAACAATTGATAATGATCCATGCGCCGGTCCGAGATTGGACACTCGGGAAGTCGCCGATGACTGGAAAGGCGACATTGGCGTTTTGCGGGGTTAGGCTTCAAATATGTCGACACCCCCAGCCAGTATCGCTCGCCTGATCGCCGGTGAGTTATCAGTCCTCACAGACGACAGCGTTAAGCAGGCCGTTCTTCACGGGCTTGTCGATCCACGTCCGGTTACCCTCGACTGGGACTACGGAACTCCTGGACAGCAGTTCGAGGGTTGGGTCGTGTTCGACCACGAAGCGGAGTCAGATACCTTGATCGTCTACTGCGAGCATGGGTTCGGCCCCCTGTCGCCGTGGGGCTTGGTATTCGCCACCCTCGATCAGGGAAGCCGGTCGATGGGGATGGACAGCGGATGGTTTCGTTCATTCATGGAGGCATTCTGGGACTCCCACGCCGCCACACCGCTCGCCCAAAGCGGACAGTCCGAAAGTCGCTAACGGTTCGATCTCCGTCCATCATACAAGACCTGAATCCAGACCTTGGCGTCAGAGGCTCATCGCCCGGACTTCCCCATGTCGGAAGCAGGTCGTCTGGTGGTCGTTGACCATGCCCACCGCCTGCATGAAGGCGTAGACGATGACCGGGCCGCAGAAGTTGAAGCCGCGTTTCTTCAGGGCCTTGGCCATGGCGACGGATTGTTCGGTCTGGGTCGGGGCCTGGCGGAAGTCGGCGAAGGGGGTGTGGATCGGTTCGCCGCCGACGAAGGACCAGAGCCATTCGGAAAAGTCCTCTCCGTTTTCACGCATCTCAAGCCAGATCTGGGCGCCCCGGATGGCGGCGTTGATCTTGGCGCGTGAGCGGATGATGCGAGCGTCGCCCAGCAGGCGCTGGATGTCGGCCTCGTCGTAGCGGGCGACGATCTCGGGGTCGAAACCGCCGAAGGCGTCGCGGATGCCTTCGCGCTTTCGCAGGATGGTGATCCAGGCGAGGCCGGCCTGGAAGCCGTCGAGGACCAGCTTCTCCCACAGGGCGCGGGGGTCGCGTTCCGGCACGCCCCATTCGGTGTCGTGATAGGCGATGTAGAGCGGGTCTGTGGTCCCGCACCAGCCGCAGCGGCCCGAGGTGTCTGAGTCGGTCATGACGGGATGTTGCCGGTTTGTTCGAGTGTGTCCAGCTCCCTCTCCCGCCGGGATAAGGCGCAAACGCTAAACCACTAGAAACAAACAACATTACTTGCTATTATATCGCTACACGATGTATGCACGTCACGGCAGATCAATGACTTAGCGCCGCGATGTGCACGAAACCTGCACGACGATGGAGGCTGTCATGGCGTTTGTCACGGACAAGGAAGACCTGAAACCCGGTTTGGTCATTTTCCGGCGCGGCGATTTGCAGACCCGGGATTGGTACTGCCGCATTCGGCTACCGAAGGCGACACGCTACAAGACCATCGCCTTGAAGACGCCGGACATCACGACGGCGCGCACCCTGGCCTACGACCACGAAAGCGAAATCCGCTTTGCGTTGAAGCGCAATCTGCCGGTGTTCAACCGCCCGTTTGCGGCGGTGGCGAAGGATTACATCGCCGAACAGAAACTGCGCGCTCTTCGCGGCGAGATCACTCTCGGCCGAGTGAAACTCATCGAGTCCGTCGTGAAGAACCAACTCAACCCCTATGTCGGCAAGACGCAGATCGACCTGATCGCGCTGGACCGCTGGCAGAACTATCCGTCCTGGCGACGGTCGCTGGGTCAGGGGCGCATGACACGCCACGGCAATGTGCGACAGATGACGCCGGCCGAACGCCTTGCCGCTAAAGAGGTCGCCGAAACCAAGGCAAAGGAAAAACTTGGCCGGGTCGACAAGCTGCCCGAGGCGAACCCCAAGCCGGAACCGACGGAATGGATAATCGTCAGCGACGCCACCATCCGTTTCGAGATGAAGATCTACCGCGCCATCATAAATGACGCGATTTCAAAGCAGGAAGCCCCACCTCATCACCGCATCGAGGGAATGCCGTCGCTGGAGAAGCAGCGCCGCGATGCATTCACCCTAGAGGAATATCGCCGCCTTCACACCCACGCCCGCACCAAATGGGTTCCGGCGGCGAAGACCAAGACCGCCCGCTGGTATCGGGACATGGTTTATCAATTCGTCCTCATCATGTGCAACACGGGCATGCGGCCTTCCGAGGCGCGCAACCTGCGTTGGCGCGACGTGACCGAGGCGACGGACAAGAACGGCCAGCCGGTGACGGTGCTATCCGTGCGCGGCAAGGGCAAGTCGCGCCAGCTCGTCGCCCCGACCAGCAACGTCGGAAAATATCTCGACCGTATCCGCGCGATCGCGGTGAGCACCGCACTGGAAGCGCCGGTGTTCAGCAGCGCCACCGGCAAAGAAGAACGCACACTCTACAAGATGCATATCGCCGATCTTTTGGACAACGCCAACCTGCGTGTCGGCCCCTCCGGCATTCTACGCGCGACCTATTCGTTCCGGCATACCTACGCCACCATTCGCCTGACCGAAGGCGTTAGTGAGTTGCTGCTGGCCGAGCAGATGGGCACGTCCGTCCAGATGATCCAGGAGCATTACGGCCATGTGGACACCATCAAACATGCCGACCTCGTGTTGCAGGGCATGAGCGATTGGGAGCCGCGAGAGCCGATGGTCCCGCCGGAAGAAAAAGAAACCGTACAGGTCAAACGGGCGGCGCGGGCGAAGCGAACCACGGAACCCCGCAAACCCCATTGATGTCCCACCCGTCGCCGCCGAGGATTAACGCACCGAGTTCGGTGCGCCGCTGGTGGCGAAGGGCGGGTCCGAGCCTCTGCCAAGCGTCCGATGCGCAGCCTGCGCCCTTGATCGGCCGGTTGGCGAAGTAGGCCGGTGGAGTGAGCCGCGTCGAGTTCGATGCGGCCCGCCGGCCTGCGTCTTCCGCAGCTTCGCCCCCGCGCGCCGTGGCGCTCTGGGAGGGGGCGATAGCAAGGCCTGCTCAAATATGGACGCTCGCTAACCGAACCGCATCTTCGTCGATGGTAATTTGCGAGACCAAACCTCAAGCCGAAACGGACGCCGCCTGATGCCCCTAGAAGAGGCCAGCTGTCGCGGACCTCACGTCGTTCGAAGCGCCAGCTCTTTTGCCAGTGCGACAATCTCCGGTACGCCCGCGTCGGGGCCGAGCTGTTCTGCCGCCCGGACATAAGGTTCGAGAACGCTCTCGAAGAGCGCGCCGTGTTCAGGCGAAAGGTTGTCGATGAACATCGCACCTGCCGCTTCCAGGGCGTCGGACACGTCATCCCCTCCATCATAGGAAGAGAGCGACCGACGGGGCCGGGCCATAGTCTCGTTCGCCATGTGCAGCGTGCCTTGGCTGATGATGATCGTCCGGAGATCGATATGAAATTGGCGGCTCAATATCTACGCATGTCGACAGAAAGCCAGAGATACTCGCTCGATAATCAGGCCAACGCCATTGGCGACTATGCGCTTCTTCACGGCTACACAGTCGTTGAGACCTACCGGGACGCCGGCAAAAGCGGCGTGACGGCGAAAGGCCGCGCCGGGCTAGCCGACCTGTTGTCGGACGTCGTAGGCGGTCGGTGCGGCTTCGATGCGGTCCTCGTGTACGATGTCAGTCGCTGGGGCAGATATCAGGACCCCGACGAAGCGGCGCATTACGAGTTCATGTGCCGGCAGGCCGGCGTGCGTGTCCAATACTGCACTGAAGGGTTCGCCGACGATCCCGCCGGATCGATCATGAAGCAGCTCAAACGCGTTATGGCTGGCGAGTACAGCCGCGACTTGTCTCGAAGGGTGTCGCGCGCAAAGCTGCATATGGCGGACCTGGGCTTCGTCTCCGGCGCGCCCTGTCCGATCGGGGTTGGTCGGGTCGAGGTGAATCCTGACGGATCGTTTGGACGGCAGCTCGAACGCGGCGAGCGAAAAAGCCGTCCTCACCAGACGGTGCGACACACGCGTGGCATCCCGAGTGAAGTCTCTTTGGTGCGGCGGATATTCCGGATGACGCTCGTCAAGGGGCTTCGGCCCTCAGCGGTAGCCTGCGCGTTGAACCGACGCGGCGATACCTGGATCGACGGATCGCCATGGACGAACCAGCGTATCCGGCACGTTTTGCTCTGCGAACTTCTTACTGGCGTCGTCACCTTTGGCAAAACGACCAAGCGATTCCACAAAGCAGCGATCCCAAATCCAGAAAACCAATGGATCAAGCGACAGGTTTTCGAGCCAATCATATCCAAAGCCGACTTTCGCCGAGCTGCGGATCTCCGAGGCGTGCCCGGCTATCGTCGCCATCGAACCAATGCTCAGATGCTTGAAGATCTGAGAACCGTCGTTGATCGCCACGGGCGCGTCTCTCACCAATTGATTGATGGGACCTTGGGCCACGATAAGGCGTCTAACTACTACAAGCGCTTTGGCTCTCTATCGAATGCCTGCGAGTTAATCGGTCAGCCTCGCGTAGCCAATCGCCTCGGCAGGCCGATGGGCTCCCGCATTACAGATGAGGAGATGTTGGCCTCGCTACGTGCACTGCATGCCCGCGAAGGCAGGGTTTCGACAGGGCTGATTTCGAAAGATCGCTCGATGCCGTCTCTGACCGCCTATCATAAGCGGTTTGGTTCGATGCCCGCCGCTTATTCGGCAGCGGGCATACGATCTGCGCGGGACCCATTCGATGCCACGTAGGTCCTCTCAGCGAAGGACAGCACCGGTCCAACAGAATTTTGATCGGCCTCGAAGCCGACTGCGGGCAGTACTTTACAGTCGCTTGGTGTACACGAGCCCCGCCATCCAAGCCGTACCTCCGTGTGGGTGATGCAGGCGACGCGTTGTTTAGACTTTCGAAGCTTCTCGCCATGCGTCGAGACAACAGTTGAAAGGGCGTTGATTAGGACGTCGTTTCCCCCGATCCCGCGCCAGCCTTCATAATGAAACTGACCGGTGGAAACGCGTTGACGCAGTTCCTCAAATCGACGTGGGCCTGAGCATCTGGCTTATTGGCGCGGCTACTCACCGGCAACCTCGACTGCAACGTCATCGACGACACGAATCTCATCGTCCTGCAGAGTGAGTTCGAATAAAGGGCGGCTTCAGTTCAGTCCTGCCGCCGCTGAGAAAATGCGGAGAGATCGAGGGTCAAAGCTTTCAGCGCTTCCCCACCCGCCGTATCATGATCGGTCAGCATATCGACCAGATCCTCCTGATCCGGCTGCCCGAGTGCGAGCCGATATAGCAGGCGTTGGCTTCGGAGGCGCGCGAAACGATCTAGGTCGCGGCTCTGCGGAAGGGCGAACAGGTGGCGCTTCAACTCGGCTCCCGGCATCGTCCACCACGGGCTTAACCCGCTGTCGTCGCCATAAGTCTTACCCGCCTCTCGCGCCACGATATCCCAAGGGGACGCCCCGTCATCCCGCGCCTGGCGCAGGGCGCGTTCGCCAATCGCCTCCGCCATCGGCCGGCGAACGGTCAAGCCACCGAAACGCTGGATACGGCCTTCGCGCTGCTCGAGATCGACCGGGCTCGAACAGAGATCCCAATGTCCCAACTGATCGCACCAACTATGGAAATCGAGCCCCTCCTGACCCACCGAGGTGGTCACCAGGACATGAGGCCAGAAAGGTGTGTTGAACGCGCTGCGGATTTCTTCGGATCGGGCGGGTGGCGGTTCGTCCGGCGTCTTCGTGTCCTGTTGCAGGGCCTCGCGCTCTGTGCCGCCGAACGGAACGGCGGCATGGCAGCGAATCCGGATTCGGTCCTTCTTTCGCGCGCCTTTGAAAGCGAAAGTGCCCACATTGGCCGCCAGCGCAACGGAGAGATCCTTGATGAGCCCATTCGGGTCGACCTTGGATTTGCGGAGCCAGAAATGCTCGTCCAGCACGCTCTCGAGCCCGCCATCAGTGACCGCGCGCATCACCTGCTCGACTGCGGTCTTGCCTGGAAGCGATGCGAGGATGACGGGATTGTCCAGGTAGGCCCGAAAGCCCTGCCAGCTCAGCTGGACCAGCAGCGGAAAGCGGTCAGCGTCGAGCATTGTCGGGTCATGTCGATATAGGGCGCGGCCCAAGACGACCCCAGGCGCGCTCAGCGCATAGTCG
>NZ_JAUSOE010000058.1 GCF_030656255.1 Brevundimonas sp.
CGTCTTCTCGATCTCGGGCCGCGGCACCGTGGTCACGGGCCGCGTCGAAAAGGGTATCGTCAAGGTCGGTGAAGAAGTCGAAATCGTCGGCATCCGTCCGGTCCAGAAGACGACCTGCACGGGCGTCGAAATGTTCCGCAAGCTGCTGGACCAAGGTCAAGCCGGTGACAACGTCGGCGTTCTGCTGCGCGGCACCAAGCGTGAAGACGTCGAGCGCGGCCAAGTGCTGTGCAAGCCGGGCTCCATCACCCCGCACACCAAGTTCCTGGCCGAGGCCTACATCCTGACCAAGGAAGAAGGCGGTCGTCACACCCCGTTCTTCACCAACTATCGCCCGCAGTTCTACTTCCGCACCACGGACGTGACCGGCATCGTTCACCTGAAGGAAGGCGTCGAGATGATCATGCCCGGCGACAACGCCGAGCTGAACGTCGAACTGATCACCCCGATCGCCATGGATCAGGGCCTGCGCTTCGCCATCCGTGAAGGCGGCCGCACCGTCGGCGCCGGCGTCGTCGCCAAGATCATCGAGTAATCATTCTTTTTGTGGCCTAACGCGCTCACGCGCTGCTTGAGGCCAGACAGACTGAGTAGCGTAACAGAACGGCCCCCGGAGCGATCCGGGGGCCGTTTTGCTGTCTGGGTTGGGGCAGGCGGCGTCGGATCAGCGCTTGGCCGCCTCGATCATTCGGGCGATCTCTGCGGGGTCGATGCTGGCGGCGGCCTTGCCGTTGACGAAGAAGGTGGGCGTGCCCTGGAGCTTCAGGGCCGCGGCGGCCGTATGGATGTCGGCGATGTGCCGGGTGGTTTCCGGCGCGACCAGGGTCTGTTTGGCGCGGGCCATGTCCACGCCGTGTTCGGCCAGGATGCGGTCGATGGACTCCGGCGTCAGGGCGCGCTCGGTCATCAGGGCGTCGTAGACCTCCAGATACTTGCCCTGCTGGTGCGCGGCGAGCGCGGCGCGGGCGGCGTACTGGGACGCGACGTCCTCGCCCCGGTCCAGGATGGGCCAGTCCTTGAAGACGAAGCGGACGTCCGGATGGGCCGCCATCAGGGCGCGGAACTGGGGCGCGACGGCCTTGCAGCCGGGGCAGCGGAAGTCGAAGAATTCAATCACCGTCACCTTGGCGTCGGCCGGGCCGAAGGCAGGGTCGCGGGCGTCGGGCGCCAGCAGGGTCGCATTGGCCGCCGCCGCCGTATTGGTGTCATTGACGCGGGCCTGGCCCTCCTTGGCCTGAAGCGCCAGGCTGGCCTCCTGCAGCACCTCGGGGTGGGCCAGCAGATAGGTGCGGACGTCGTCGCCCGAACCGCCGCCGAAATAGGGGGCTGCGGCCAGGCCCAAGGCCACAACCGAGACGCCCAGGGCGACATAGCCGGCGACCGCGCCCGTGAGGCGGCTGCTCTTGGCGGGCGGCGGGGCGGGCGGCGGGGCGTGGGGCTCAGGCGCGGGGGCGTCGTCGGTCATGATGGCTTGCAGTCCGTAAGGGGCAGGGCGTCAGTTCAGCGTGGCCGGCTTGCGCGCGGCGTCGCGGCGGTCGAGGTCCAGCAGATCGTCCGGCGTGGCGCCCGACGCAAGGACGATGTCCACCGCCCGGCGCCATTCCATCGAATTGGGGTCCAGCATGCTGCGGGCGCGCAGGGCGAACTGGGTGGCTTCGCGTTCCTGGCCGGCGGCGAAATAATATTCGGCCGTGGCGAGGCGCGCCTCGCCTTCCTTGCCCTGGGCGGCGTAGGCCTGGCCCAGCAGGCGCCAGGCCATGGTGTTTTCCCGCTCGGCCACGGTGGCGTGTTTCAGCTGGTCGATGGCCTCGTCCAGGTTCTTGGGGTCGTCCGTGCCGATCAGGGCGTGGGCCAGGTTGATGCGCAGCAGCGGGGCGTCGGGCTTGAGCCGTACGGCCTCGCGGTGGGCGGCGACGGCCTCGACCGGCCGGCCCTCCTCGAAATAGATCTGGCCCTTCAGCTCGGCGAAATAGGGGTTCTGCGGGTCCTCGGCGATCAGGGCGTCCACCGCCGACAGGGCCTTGTCGGTCTGGCCGTCGCGATACCAGGCGATGGCGCGAGCATAGCGGGCTGGCAGGGCCGTGTCGGTCGAGGGATAGGCGCGCAGGGTGGTGTTCGGCGGATCCATGAAGGCGTGGATCTTGGCCAGGATCAGGGCGTGCTGGGCCAACCGCTCGGGGCTGTCGCGATGCTCATAGTGGGGCTGGTCCTGCACGAAGCGGCGCATGGATTCGATCCGCTGCGACGACAGGGGGTGGCTGCGGAAATAGGGATAGCGGCGGGCGTCGGAGAAGACCTCCTGGGCGCGGAAATTCTCGAAGAAGGAGACCAGTCCGGCGCCGGACTCGCCGGCGCCTTCCAGGGCGCGGGCGCCGGTCAGATCGGCCTCGCCCTCCTGGCCCTGCATATACTGAAGCGCACCGATCGTGCCGAAATACTGGCTGGAGCCCAGCAGGGCCACGCCGGCGTCCGGGGCGCCGGCGGCGATAGCCAGGGCGCCCAGGGCCATGGTCATGAACATCGGCTGTTTGGCGGCGTTCTGGGCCCCGTCGCGCAGGGTGTGGCGGTTCTTGATATGGCCCGCCTCGTGCGCCATCACCCCCAGCAGTTCGTTGGGGGTCTTGGTGCGCAGGATCAGGCCGGTGTTGACCCCCATGATCCGCCCGCGCGTGGCGAAGGCGTTCAGCTCGTTGTCATTAACCAGCAGGACTTCGACGTCCGCAGGGTTCAGCCCCATGGAGACGAAGACGGGGTCGGCCCAGTCGCGGATGATGCCTTCGATCTCGGTGTCGCGGATCAGGCTCTGCGCCGAGGCCTGGCCGGCGGCGACGAGGGCTGCAAAGCCCACCGCCGCCGCGGCCAGAACACGAGATGCGGATCGGGGAAGCCACGTCATGGCGTACTCCAGTAGCGGCCGACCCCCGTCTGCATCCTGACAGTCTAATCGTGACCGATCAGCGGCGCCACCACCCACGCTTGGGCTTTTCAGGCGGGGCCGAAATCTGGTTGGGATCCTCGGCGATGATGGCCTCGACGTCGATCTCGGGCGTGGGGGCCACGAACGGTTCCGACAGGACGGCGGGCTGCGGTTCGGGGGCGACCGGCGGGACGGGCTTTTCGACCGGGGCGACCTCGACCGGCGCAGCGGTCAGGGCTTCCTCGGGCGTGACGTCCAGTTCGACCGGCGCGCCTTCGACCGCGGCCTCGTTCGGCTCGATGGCCGTGTCGGGGTGGGGTTCGGCGTGCGGCTCGACCGCGGCCTCGACCGGTTCCGGCGCGGCTTCGATTTCCGGCGCCGATTGGATCACGGCGTCGGCGCTGGCGGACTTACGGCGAACGCGACGGCGCTGGGGTTCGGCCGCGACGGCGGGGACGTCCGTCTCCGGCGTCTGGGTCTGGACGGCGTCGGCTTCAGTGACCACGGCCATCGGCGTCAGAGGCGAACCGTCGGGCGGCATGCCTTCGTTGGTGGCGCGGTTCTCGACCTTGATCTCGTGGCCGACGGCGTCGCCGCCGCGACCCCGGCCGCGACGACGGCGACGACGCGAACGGCCGCCTTCCTCGCCGGAGCCGTCGGACGCCACGGCGTCCAGACCTTCGACCTCGGCCTGGGCGGCCTGCGGACGCTCAGCGCGATCCGGACGTTCGGCGCGCGCCTCTGGACGGCCCGGGTTCAGCGGGTCGAACCAGACGTAAGGATCGTCCAGCGACGGGGTGCGGCCACGGACCCAGGTATAGACGTCGCGTTCGCCGTCCTCGCGGACGCGGCGACCGCCACGGCGGCCCCGGCGACGGCGACGGCCGTTCTCGTCCTCTTCGTCGTCCGAGGCGTCGTCGATGTTCAGCGTATCGGCGGCTTCGACGGTTTCGGCGACATCGGCGGTTTCGTCGTCACGACGCCCGCCGCGACGGCGACGATTGCGGCCCCGGCCACGATCACGACCGCCGGACTCGGCGCGTTCCGCGCGTTCGCGCGGTTCGTCGTCGTCGCTGTCCTCGCGGTCCAGCGCCTCATCATCCTCATCCTCGTCGTCGCCGACGATTTCCTCGTCCTCATCTTCGTCCTCATCCTCGTACAGGGACGGGTCGAAGTCGTCGTCGAGGTTGGGCATTTCGATCTCGGGCGCGACGAAGTCCTCGTTCGTCTCGGTCCGATCGATATTGTGCTCGCCCTGGCCCAGGCTGTCGTCGATCTGGACGACGACGTTCAGGCCGCGACGTTCCAGCAGCGACTGCAGATAGGCGCGCTTGTGGTTCAGGATGTACAGGCCGACGGCGGTGCAGACCTTCAGCACCACGACGCCCGCGCCGTTCTTGCCGGCTTCGATATCGACCGCACGCAGGGTCATCAGGGCGGCGGATTCGGCGGAGCGGATGCGGCCGGTGCCCTGGCAGTGGGGGCAGGCCTCGGTCGCGCCCTCGATCACGCCCAGGCGGCGACGCTGGCGGCTGATCTCCATCAGGCCGAAGGGCGAGATACGGCCCATCTGGATGCGGGCGCGGTCGGACGACAGCGCGTCCTTCAGCACGCGCTCGACCGTGCGGTTGTTCTTGCCCTCATCCATATCGATGAAGTCGATCACGACCAGACCGGCGAGGTCGCGCAGGCGCAGCTGGCGGGCGGCTTCTTCCGCCGCTTCCATATTGGTCTTGAACGCCGTCTGCTCGACGTTGCGTTCCTTGGTGGCGCGGCCCGAGTTGACGTCGATGGCAACCAGGGCCTCGGTCTGGTTGATGACCAGATAGCCGCCCGACTTCAGCGGCACGACCGGCTGGTGGATCTGCGTCAGCAATTCCTCAATGCCGTTGGCGGCGAACAGGGGGCGCGAACCGCGATACAGGTGAACCTTCTTGGCCTGCGACGGCATCAGCACGCGCATGAAGTCGCGCGCCTCCTTGAAGCCCTCGACGCCCTCGACCTGGATGCCGTCGAAGTCCTTGTCGAACATGTCGCGCACGGCGCGGCGGACCAGGTTCTCTTCCTCGTAGATGACCGAGGGGGCGTGGGAGGCGAGGGTGGTCTCGCGGATCGTCTCCCACAGGCGCAGCAGATATTGATAGTCGCGCTTGATCTCGGCCTTGGTGCGCTTGGCGCCCGCCGTGCGGATGATCAGGCCCATGCCCTTGGGCACTTCAAGGGCCGAGACGGCGCTCTTGAGGCGGCGACGGTCAGAGGTGTTGGTGATCTTGCGGCTGATGCCGCCGCCCTTGCCCGTGTTGGGCATCAGGACGCAGTAGCGGCCGGCCAGCGACAGCCAGGTGGTCAGGGCCGCACCCTTGGCGCCGCGCTCGTCCTTGACGACCTGAACCAGCAGGATCTGGCGGCGCTTGATGACGTCTTGGATCTTGTAGCGGCGCATCAGGCGGCGCTTCAGCCGCTCTTCGTCGGCCAGAGCGGCTTCGGGATCGGCGTCGTCGTCGGATTCGCGACCCAGATCGTCGTCATCGTCGTCGTCGTGCGCTTCGGCCATGATGGCTTCGCGGTCGGCGACCGGGATCTGGTAGTAGTCCGGGTGGATTTCGTTGAAGGCCAGGAAGCCGTGGCGATTGCCGCCGTATTCGATGAAGGCGGCCTGCAGGCTGGGCTCTACGCGGGTGACCTTGGCGAGATAGATGTTGCCGCGAAGCTGGCGCTTCGCACGGGATTCGAAATCGAATTCCTCAATCTGGCGTCCGTCCACGATGGCGACCCGGGTTTCCTCCGGGTGGGCCGCGTCGATCAGCATTGTCTTTGACATGGATAGTCTCTCTCTGGCGCGCACGGGCCGGGCCTTCCAGAACTCTGGACAGGCTCACGGCGGCTCGCCGAATGGGGGAAAGGGCCGGGGCGCGCGAAATCCCCTCGCCGAAAACGGCGAAGCGGGCTTGGTCAAGCCGTTGGGGAACGCAGGCGGAAAGGCCCATGGAAGTCGTCGGTCCTGAACCGGGCGCGCCAATCCGTAAAACGGGGAAGGCCGCGACCCTGGTCCGCTCTTCGAACCACCGGCGACGCCGGCGCGGTTCTCGGATTGGTGAAAGTCAGCGCCGCGAGGAGGGCGCGCCGGGTTCCGCAAAGGCGAAAAAGGCGCGATCGGTTCGCGAGCAGTCACATCATAGTCACGCCGGACGCGAATTAAAAGGTGTTCGGCCTTAACCCCCTGAATACGAGCGTCTGGCATGATGGCGACCAGGTTCCAGTAGGATTGGGTTCGACGTCGCTATGGGCGGTCGTGTTTTGACAGGTGTAGAGCGCTGGGGCGCGAGGGAATGGGCGATGACCGCCTTGGCCTTCGTCGTCATCTGCGTGGTCGCCCTGTTCGCGACGCGTGGTTTCGCCTGGGGCGCTCAGGGGGATGTGCTGGGCGTGCGCTTCGGCGCGGACGGCGACCGGACCCGCGTGGTCATTGATCTGGACAAGTCGACGCAGGGCCGTGTGATCGATACGGGCGCCGGGGGGCGGGTCACCCTGGCCCTGAACGGCGTCGCGCCGGGGCGCGGCCTGAGCGGCGGCGGTTCCGGCCTGGTGCGCACCTATCAGGTCAGCGCCTCGGGCGGGGCGTCTCGGGTCGAGCTTGAGCTGGCGCGCGGCAGCGAGATCGAGCGCCGCTTTCTGCTGCCGCCCGGAGACGGGGTGGCCCATTATCGTTATGTCGTTGATCTGAAGGCCGTCGGCGGGGCAGTCGCCGCTTCGCGGCCTGCACCGCGTCAGACGCCGGCGCCGCGTCGCGCCGAACGCCCGTTGATCGTCATCGACGCCGGCCACGGCGGCAAGGACCCCGGCGCCAGCGGAGCCCTGACGCGTGAGAAACAGGTCACCCTGGCCGCCGCCCTCGTTCTGAAGGCCGAGTTGGAGCGTACCGGCCGCTATCGTGTTCGCCTGACGCGGGCCGATGATTCCTATGTCGATCTGTATCGCCGCGTGTCCATCGCGCGCCAGTCGGACGCCGATCTGTTCATCTCGCTGCACGCCGACGCCGGGTCCGATCCGGCCCTGCGCGGCGCCAGCGTCTATACTCTGTCGGAACAGGGCGCAGGACGGGCCGTGCGCGAGTTCACGCGAACCGACAACTGGCACCGCGAACTGCACCTGCCGGGGCGAGACCCGTCGGTGGACCGCATCCTGCTGGACATGACCCAGCGCGCCACCCAGAACCGTTCGGCCCAGTTCGCCCGCGTCCTGCTGACCCATCTGGAAGGTTCGGACCACCCGTTGCTGCGTCGCAGCCATCGCGACGCCGGCCTGGCCGTTCTGCTGGCGCCCGATGTGCCGGCCGTGCTGCTGGAAATGGGCTTCATCACCAATCCCGAAGACGAACGTCTGCTGACCGACGAACGTGCGCGTCGGCGTTTGATGAAGTCCGTCGCCGACGGCATCGACCGCTATTTCCGCGAGCCGTCGGCCCCGTTGATGACGGCGTCGACCGATGGAGCGGGGCAGCCCTGACTTCTGGCTGCAACCAGGCTTCGGCTCAGCGGTTTGCGTGACTATGAAAAAGAGAGCGATCATCACCGGGGGCGCAGGCCTGATCGGCGCCGGGCTTTGTCAGGCCCTGACGGATCGGGGCTGGGAGGTCGCCGCCTTTGACCTCAAGCCCGCCTCGTCCGGCGCGCGGTCGGTGCTCTGCGACGTCGGCGATGAGACCTCTGTCACGGCGGCCTATGCCGAACTGGGATGGTCGGAGTTGGATCTTCTGGTCAACAACGCCGGCGTCGCCGATCCGACCAACGGCCCCCTGGCCGAACTGTCGCTGGAGGCCTGGCGCCGGACGGTGGACAGCCACCTGACGGGGGCCTTCCTGATGTCGCGCGCCGCCATCCCGATCCTGCGGGAAGGAGGCGGCATCATTCATATGACCTCGACCCGAGCGACCATGTCGGAGCCGCAGACCGAGGCCTATGCCGCGGCCAAGGGCGCGCTGTCCGCCCTGACACATGCGATGGCGATCAGCCTGGGGCCGAAGATCAGGGTCAATGCCATCGCGCCGGGCTGGATCGCCGCGCCGGAAGGCCTGAGCGAAAGCGATCACGCCCAGCATCCCGTGGGTCGTGTCGGACGCGCCGAGGACATCGCCAAGGCCGTCCTCTATCTCGCCGACGCCGGCTTCGTCACTGGACAGGTGCTGACGGTGGACGGCGGCATGACCCGCAAGATGATCTACGCCGACTGAAGGCGCGGATCCGCCGGCTTGGTTTAGGCCAGGCCGGCCTTTTTCAACGTCTTCCAGGCCTTGATGACGCGTTGCAGCTTGGCCTCGGCGCCGCGGTCGCCGCCGTTGGTGTCCGGATGGAAGCGTTTCAGGAGGTCGTGGTACTGAGACTTGATCTTGGCCTTTTCAGCGCCGGGATCGAGATCGAGGTCGGCCAGGGCGGCGCGTTCCAGCTTTCCGATTCGGCGATCCTCGGTCGGGGACTGGGGCGCCTGGTCGCCGCGACGGCCGAACAGGCCGAAGCTGTCGCGCCACGAGCCCGCGCCGGTGTTGTTGGCGGTGCCCATCTTGGCGGAGAAGGCGGCGGCTTCGCGCGTGAACTTGCCGGCCTTCATCTCCCAGGTCGGACGCCCGCCGGTCATGGCCTCGTTCTCCTGGACGGCGCGGACCTGGCCCTCGCTCATCCCGGCGTAGAAGTTCCAGCCCTTGTTGTATTCGCCCGCATGGGCCTGGCAGAACTCATAGAAGTCGTTCAGCCGCTCGCGCGACTTGGGCGCCTTGGCGGTCGCGGCCTTGCGGCAGTCGGGCCACTGGCACGGTTTCTCGCCCGGCTTGAGGTGTAGGACGTCCGCCTTGGCGGCTTCCTCCTCGGGCTTCGGCGGCTTGACCCGAATGTCGGTGAAGCGCGGCTTGTATTGAAAGGAAGCGGACATCGCCCGAAGTGTAGTGTGGAATTGGACCTCTTCAAGGAAACGATCATGTCAGACGGCCCCGTAGCGACGATTATCCGTGAAAAACTGAACGCCGCGCTTTCGCCGCAACGGCTGGAGATCGAAGACGACAGCGCACGGCACGCCGGTCACCACCACGAAGGCGGCATGGACGCCAGGCCCGGCGGTGAAAGCCACTTCAACCTGGTGGTCGTCTCCGCGGCGTTCGAGGGACAGTCGCGGGTGCTGCGACAGCGGACGGTGAACGGGCTGCTGAAGGCCGAGCTTGCGGGGCCGATTCACGCCCTGTCGATCAAGGCGCTCACCCCTGCCGAGGATGTCCACAGCGTCTGATTGCGGAAAAAACCAGCGTTCACTCCGTCTTAGAACCTTCGCCCTAGCGTCACGCGACCAAACAGAACGTGGGGACGGCTGGAACATGGTGGAATCTGACGGCGTCGCGAAGGCCTTTCCGGGCGACCGGCGCGCGGGCGATCCTGCTCAGGCCCTGACGGCCATCCTGCAGACCCAGTATCTGCGGTACCTGATTATCGCCAGTTGGGCCCTGGGCCTGCTGGGCACGGTGGCCTGGTGGCAGGCGATGATGTGGTTCGTGGTCACCCTGGCTGCAGGGTCAATTCGCGGCGTCGTCGAACACAAGCTCAGCCACCGTGTCGATGTCGGGTGGGGCATGGTGTTTCCAGCCGTGGCGACCGTCACCACCGCTGCATGGGCCGCTGCGCCGCTGATGGCCTGGTTCTCGGATTCTGCGTTCGGCCAGACCCTGGCCGTCGCCCTGATCATTTCGGGTTATGTACTGGTCTTCGCCCAGTTGCGCAGTTCGCCGCGGCAGGCCGTCATCATCTCTTCGCCCTATGGCGTCGCCGCCTGCATCATCCTGTTCAGCCTGTGGGGAACGCCGCAGTTCTGGTCGATGCTGGCCGTTCTGCCGTTCACCGTGGCCTGCCTGTTCGTTCTGGTCACCATGACCATGCTGCGCGAAGGTCGGATCGAAGCCTTCCAGGCGCATCAAGCCCATCTGATCGAGGAACTGGAGGCTGCGCGCGACAAGGCCGACGCCGCCAATGACGCCAAGTCGAATTTCCTGGGCGTCATTTCGCATGAGCTTCGCACGCCGATGAACGGCGTCCTCGGCGCCGCCCAACTGCTCAGCGCGACGCGACTTGAAACCACCCAGCGGGAATATCTGTCGATCATCCGCAATTCCGGCGACAATCTTCTGTCGCTGCTGAACGACATCCTCGACATGACCAAGATCGAGGCCGGGAAGATGACTTTCGAAGTCGTCGATATCGTCGTCGAGGACATGCAACGCCGGATTTCCGGACCCTTCGAGGCCCAGGCCGAGGCCAAGGGCCTGACCTTCGTGTCGGATCTGGAGGGGGATATTCCAGCCGTGGTGCGTGGAGATCCGCTGCGGGTCTGCCAGGTCGTGCAGAACCTCCTCTCGAATGCGGTCAAGTTCACGGATGCGGGCGAAATCCGTTACGTCGTGCGCGGCCGGCGTATTTCCGACCGCAGGGTTGGCTTCGAGTTCTGCGTCACCGACAGCGGCACGGGCATTTCTCCGACCGATCTCGAACGGCTGTTCCAGCCCTTCACCCAGGTTGACGCCTCATCGACGCGCCGGTTCGGCGGCACGGGCCTGGGGCTGACCATCGCCCGGCGCATGGCCAACATCATGGGCGGCGACATCAGCGTCGATTCGACCGTGGGGCAGGGGTCGAGCTTCACCCTGTCCGTCGAAGCCGAGGTGGTGGAATGGAGCCGTCGCGTTTCGACCGAACGGGTCGAGGCCGAGATCGAACGCGGCGAAAGTCTGCGGGTGCTGGTGGTCGAGGATCATCCGGTCAACCGCATGATCCTGGAAGCCTGGATGAGCACGGCCTCTCATGTCACCGCGACAGCCGAGAACGGTCAGCTTTCCCTGGAGGCGGCGAACGAACAGCAGTTCGACCTGATCATCATGGACGTCAACATGCCGGTGATGGACGGCCTGACCGCGACCCGCAAGATTCGCGAAGGCCAGGGGCTCAACGCTGATACGCCCATCGTCGTGCTGTCCGCCTCGGCGCGCAGTGAAGATCATCAGGCCGGCCTGGACGCGGGCGCGGACGCCTATCTGACCAAACCCATCGACTTCGGCGCATTGGCCGAGATGATGAGCCGGGTTCCGGGCGGACGCGAGGCCGTGGGCGGCGCCATGCCGCCTGCGTCAGAGCATTCAGTCGCCGCCTGATTAAGGCCAAAAGGCGGTCCTGGTCTGAACGGCAGGCGACTTCGCCGGTTCAGACCCGCCTCAGCCGCCAGTCTCCATAGTGCGGGCAAGTCGAATGGTTCGACCGCAGATGGAGACATCCCATGAAGAAGATTCTCACCG
>NZ_JAUSOE010000060.1 GCF_030656255.1 Brevundimonas sp.
AACGCCTGGCCCTTCTTCATCTTCGCTGACGCCGACCAGTCGCGGGTCGGGGCCATCACCCTGTCGAACGTGCGGCGCGGCGTGGCCGAGACAGGGACCCTGGGCTACTGGATCGGCCAGCCTCACGCCGGGCGCGGCTACGCCACGGCGGCCATGCGGGCGGTGGTGGCCTATGCTTTCGAGCGGTTGAAGCTGCATCGGCTGGAGGCGGCCTGCCTGCCCAGCAACCACGGATCGCGGCGGGTGCTGGAGAAATCCGGCTTTCGCAACGAGGGGCTGGCGCGGGCTTATTTGAAAATTAACGGCGAGTGGGCAGACCATCTGCTGTTCGGCCTCGTCGAGGACGAGATTCGCGGCGGCCGGACGCCGTCTTGAGAGGGCGACAGCCGTGAACGCGCGACCCCGATCCCTGGCCTGGGACGCCACGAGCGCCATCGAGGCGCTGGCGGCCGCCGACACGGCCCTGTGGGTCTGGACGCCGTCGCAGGATCAACTGCGGTTCACGGGGGCGACGCGAGTTCTGGGCCTGGGGCCGCTGGCGCCGGAATGTTCGGGCGCCGGCTTCGTCGCCTCGGCCCTGCCTCAGGACCGGTCGCTGGCCGAGAAGATGCTGAAGCCCCAGGATGAAGGGACCGAGGTCGCCGTGCGCCTGCGCATGCGCGGATCCGACACCTGCCTGTGGCGCGGGGTCTGGCTGGAGGACGGGCTGCGCGCCGCCGGGGTGGTGGCGCTGGAGACCAAGTTCGCCGGGTCGGACCGGGATGTCCTGACCGGCCTGCTGGACCGCCGCGCCTTCATCGCCCGGGTCGGCGAGGTCCTGACCCAGGTCGGCGAATACGAGATCGTGGTCGGCGACGTCGACCGTCTGCGCCGCCTTAACGAGGCCCTGGGCCACGAGCGGACGGATCTGGTGCTGTCGGCCCTGGGCTCGCGCCTGGCGGCGGCCTTCTCCAAGGAGGCCTCGCCCGCCCGGATCGGCGAGGACGAGTTCGCCGTCATCATCCCCAAGACGGCGTCCCACGCCAGTTATCGCCTGCGCGAGGCGCTGGAGCAGCCGCTGCGGGTCGCCGGTTTCGACATCTATCCGACCGTCTCTATCGGCGCCGTGGTGGTCGAGGGCGGGCCGGATGCGCCGGACGCCTCTGAGCTGCTGCGCCGGGTCGAGCTGGCGGTGGAATCGGCCAAGGGCGCCGGCCGCGGCGGGTCGGCCGCCTATGGCCGGGCGCTGGAGAGCGACAGCCTGAGCCGACTGGCGCTGGAGGCGGATCTGAGGAACGCCTTCGTGCGCGGCGAGATCGTGCCCTTCTTCCAGCCGATCGTGAACCTAAACACCGGCGCCGTGGCGGGCTTCGAGGCCCTGGCGCGCTGGCGTCACCCGCGTCGCGGCCTGGTGCCGCCGGACGAGTTCCTGGGCCTGACCGCCGACCTGGGCATGATGAACGAGCTGGGCCTGCTGATGATGACCCAGTCGGCGCGGCAGCTGGCCGAATGGATCCAGCGCCATCCCCTGGCCGGCAAGATGTTTTGCAGCGTCAACCTGTCGGTCGGCGAGATCGAACGCCCGCACCTGTGCGAGGACGTGGCCCGGATCATCAAGGAAAGCGGCCTGCCTAAGGGGGCGCTGAAGCTGGAGGTCACCGAGGGCGACATCATGCGCGACACCGCGCACGCCGCCGAGGTGTTGCAGTCGCTGAAGGACGTCGGGGCCTCGCTGGCGCTGGACGATTTCGGCACCGGCTTCTCGTCCCTGTCGTATCTGGCGCGCCTGCCGTTCGATACGCTGAAGATCGATCGCTATTTCGTCCTGACGATGAACAAGGACGAGGGCTCAGCCAAGATCGTCAAGTCGGTGGTCAACCTGGGCCGCGACCTGTCGCTGGAGGTCGTCGCCGAAGGGGTGGAGAACGCCGAACTGGCCGCCCTGCTGCTGGAAGCCCAGTGCCACTACGGCCAGGGCTTCGGCTATGCCCCGGCTCTGCCCGCCCAGGAGGCGGAGGTCTATCTGGCCGAGAGCCTGGCGGACGGCACGGCGCCGCTGAAGCAGCGGTCGGCCTGAAGGGGCGATCCGTCAGCGGACCAGGATTTCCGCTTCTTTTATGGTTTTACAGGGGGAAGCGATCAAATGAAGTGGCTGGCCTTGATGAGCGGCGTCTGGGTTCTGTTCGCCTCGTCACCCGCCTGGGCGACCTTTTCGATCGTCGCTTGCGACGCCGCCCGAACCTGCGGGGCGGCCGTGGCGACCAATAATCTGGCGGTCGGCGCCAGCGTCATCTACGCGCGGGCCGGTGTGGGCGCCCTGGCCACTCAATTCGAGACCAACCCCAACTACGGGCCGGCCGGTCTGGACCAGATGCAGGCGGGCGGCTCCGCTCGAGTTGTCCTGCAGCGCTTGTTGGACACGGATAATGATTTCGACGGTCAAGACGTCAGCTATCGTCAGGTGGGTCTTGTCGCCGCGACCGGAAGCGGCGCGGCCTACACGGGAAAAGAGGCCCTGGCTTCCGGCTGGGCCGGAACGATAGTGGGGGAAGGCTACAGTGTTCAGGGCAACGGTCTCGTCGGCCCAGAGGTCCTGGCGGCGATGCGGGACGCCTTTCTCGCCGCGACCGGCCCGTTGGCGGAACGGCTGATGCGCGCGCTGGAAGCGGGCGAGAGGAGCGGTGGCCAGTCGACCGGCCGCATGTCTGCTGCGCTTCTGGTCCGAACACCCGAAGGCGGCTGGCAGGACGTCGATCTTCGGATCGACGCCCATTCCACGCCCGTTCCGGAGCTCAGAAGGCTGTACGGCCTGCGCCAGGCGAACGACGCGCTTGTGGCCGCAGAACGCGCCCTGCGCGCGGGGGATCACGCACGGGCCATGGATCGTGTCGCGGACGCGGCGAGGCTGGGAGTCGGATGGGATCGGGTCTGGCGTCGGATCGCACGACTGCAGATGCAAATGGGGGAGCGCGAAGCGGCGCTGACGGCGCTGGGCGCCTTCGCCGGTCTCAATGCGGCCTGGGCGCGTCAAGAAACGACGGACCCGCTATATGACCCCGTCAGGTCGGACCCGAGCTTCCAGGCGATACAGGGCGGGTGACGCCCCAGGCGGTCAGACGACGCTCGGCGAGCGTCTTCAGAAAGCCGTCCAGCGCGATCAGGCGGCGCTTCATGTCGCTGGCGTCGACGCCGTTCCAGACCGCAGGATCATAGTCGGTTTGGGCCTGCTGAAGGTCATCCCCGGCCTCGCAACGCTCGGCCATATAGAGGATCTCAAGCATCGCCTGGGGGTCGGTCCGCTCTTCAAGCTTGAGCGCGCCGAACCGGGTCAAATAGGCGGTCATTATGGCGTCATCGGACGTCTGGGACATGATCGGCTCCAAGCTTAAGCTACTGAGATAGGAGCCATGAGCGTCTTGTCCAGAATCGGTGTGGTTCAGGAGGATGTGTTTCCCATTTCGCCATCCTAGACCTTGTGCCTAGATGACGGTCGGGAGGGGAATATGACCGACGCCAGACTGGAAATCGCCGCCGGTTTCGCCACCGCCCAGGGACCGAAGGCGGACAATCAGGATTTCGGCGGCGTGCATCTGGGCACGCCGGCCGAGCAGCGCGAGCATGGCGTCGTCGCGGTCATCGCCGACGGGGTGTCGGGATCGAAAGCCGGGCGGATGGCGGCGGAGCTGACGACGCGCAACTTCATCGACGGCTATCTGGATCAGAATCCGTTGAACGGCATCGCCGCCAACGGGATCAAGTCGCTGCGGGGCTTCAATCGCTGGCTCCATGCGCGGGGCAGGATCGATCCGGCCATGGAGGCGGCGGCGACCACCTTCACCGCCCTGATCCTGAGAGGGCGCGAGGCGACGGCGCTGCATGTGGGGGACAGCCGGGCCTATCATTTCCGCGACGGGGTGCTGACCCGCCTGACCGAGGACCATACCCGGGCCCAGCAGGGGTTGAGCCATGTGCTTTACCGCGCCGTCGGGATCGAGGCGGATGTGAAGCTGGATGTGCGCCAGGTCGGCCTGGCGCCGCATGACCGGCTGCTGCTGACGACCGACGGGGTGCACGGGGTGCTGACGGACGAGGCTCTGGCGCGGCTACTGGGCCGGCGCGGATCGCCCGATGCGGATGCGAAGGCCATTCTGGCCGAGGTGGCCGAGATCGGGGCGCGCGACAACGCCACCGCCCTGGTCATCGACGTCATGGGGATCGGCGCGCCCGACTGGGAGGCGATCACGGCCGAGGCCGAGGGTCTGGCCATTCTGCCGCCGCCGAAACAGGGCGAGACGGTGGACGGGTTTCATCTGGAGCGGGTGGTGGCGGACGGCCGCTATACGCGGCTGTTCCTGGCGCGGTCCGGCGACGAAAGGGTGGTGTTGAAGTTTCCCAAGCCTGCGGCCGTGTCGGAGCGCGGGGCGCGGACGGCCTTCCTGCGCGAGGCCTTCATCGGCCGGCGGATCGACAGCCCCTTCGTCGGCAAGGTGCTGACGCTGGACGCGGGGCGCCAGAGCCGGCTCTATATCGTCCAGCCCTTCTATCCGGGCCAGACGCTGCACGCCCGGCTGGCCGAGGACGGTTCGTTCGAGATCGCCGAGGGAATCGGCGTGGCTGTGAAGCTGGCGCGGGGCGTGGCGGCCCTGCACCGGGCGGGGGTGACGCACCGCGACATCAAGCCGGACAATGTGATCCTGGAGGCGAACGGCGGGCTGAAACTGGTCGATCTGGGCGTCGCGCGGCTGCGGCGGGCCGAGGAGTTCGCCGAGGCGGAGGCCCCCGGCACCCCCGGCTACAAGGCGCCCGAGATGTATGACGGCGAGAGCGGGAACGCCGCGACCGACCAGTTCGCCCTGGGCGTGACCCTGTACCGGCTGTTCACCTGCGCCTATCCGTGGGGCGAGGTCGATCCGTCGGACGCCCCGCGCTTTGACCGCACGCCGACGCCGCCCAGCCGACGCCGACCGGACATGCCCGCCTGGCTGGAGGCCGCCATCATGCGCGCCGTCGCCGTGGACCCGGACGAGCGGTTCGAGGATGTGGAGGAACTGATCCATGTGCTGGAGACGGGCAGCGCCGCCGCCGCCCCCGCGCCGCGCCCCCTGTCGCTGATCGAGCGTGATCCGGTGCGGTTCTGGCAGGGGCTGTGTCTGGTTTTGGTCGTGCTGCTGATGGTGTCGCTGGCGACGCGATAGGGGCGGCTACGTCGGACTCTGCGCGCCGGATGCCGTGACATTTGGCGACATGACGTGTGCGGAACATAGGCCGACGCTAGGCCTTTCGGCTGCCGCGGGGACTTTCGAGCCCGCGTTTGCACGAAGGAACACCCATGATGAAACTCGCCTGCAGCGCCCTGGCGCTGGCCCTGGTCTCCACCCCGGCCCTGGCCCAATCCGTCGCCCCCAACTGGTCCGGCCCCTATGTCGGGATCTTCGGCGGCTACAACCAATCAAACGACGACGGCGACGAGATCCTGCGTTTCGACCGCAACCTGGATGGAAACTACGGCGACCCGGTCACGACGGCGGCCGGCGAGAACGCCTTCAGCCCCGGCTTCTGCGGCGGCGCGGCGACCAGCACCGGTCCGGCCACAGGCTGCAAGGACGACAATGACGGGGTCGAGGCCGGCGTGCGCGGCGGTTATGACCTGCAGTTCGGCAATATCGTCGTCGGCGCCCTGGCCGAATACACCGTCAACAATGTCCAGGACACGGTGACGGGCTTCAGCACCACCCCGGCCTTCTACAGCTTCACCCGTGAACTGGAGAGCACGGCGGCCGTGCGCGCCAAGCTGGGCTACGCCATGGGACCGGCGCTGATCTACGGCACCGGCGGCTACGCCTATGGCAAGTTCGAGAACAAGTTCCTCACCTCGAACACCGCCAACAGCTTCACCGAAACCAGCGAATCCGATGACGGCGACGGCTGGCAGGCCGGCGGCGGCGTGGAATACGCCCTGGGGCGCGGCCTGACGGTCAGCGGCGAATATCTCTATACGTCGCTGGACGTGGACAGCCCGGTGATCCGCGTCGGCAACACCGGCACGACGCCCGCCGCCAACCCCTTCATCCTGGTGCCGAACACCACCGGCACCGACATGACGCGCGGCAACGGTCGGTTCGGCAATCACGCCGTTCGCATCGGCATGAACTACCGCTTCTAGGTCTGACGCCCGCCAGACATGACGACGGCCGGGGAGCGATCCCCGGCCGTTTTCAAATTCGTGCAGGCGTGGGTTCGGAATTCAGGCGGCTTCGGCCAGCGGCGGCAGCACATTGTCCAGATCCAGCAGGCTGATCATCTCGCCGTCCAGGGCGAATATGCCGGCGATCACGCCGGGGCCGCCGTCGTCGCCCATGTCAGGCGTCTGTTGTCGCATCCCGTCATCCAGCTCGACGATGTCAGACACCGCCTCGACCAGAAGGCCGACCGTGCGCGAGCCGCATTTCACCACCATGATGGCGTGACGGGCCGAGGGTTCCTTGGTCGGCAGGCCGAGACGCGCCGCCAGGTCGATGATGGGCAGGACGACGCCGCGAAGATTCACGACGCCCTTCATATAGTCCGGCGCACGGGGCAGGGGCGTGGTGGGCGTCCAGCCCCGGATTTCCAGCACCGAGGTGATATCGATGCAGAAGGCCTGCTCGCCGACGCGGAAGCCGACCAGTTCGCGACGATCACCCTTGGAAATCAGCATCATAATTCCTCCCGACCCGGGCCAGACCGATTGGCTGATCCCGAGGCAGACCCCAATCTGGCGTATCAGCCTAGCGATTTCGTTAATGCGGGCGGAGATTCAGACGGTGCGGCCGAAAGCCGGTCAGGCCCGCCCGCCCTGGCTGGAAAGCCGGCCCGCATCGACGCCCATACGGGCCAGGGCGCGGGTCCATTTGGACTGGTGGTCGCCGTCGAAAATCAGATCCAGGTCGGCGTCGGCGGTCAGCCAGACGTTCTCGGCCAGTTCGCCCTCCAACTGGCCCTCGCCCCAACCGGCGTAGCCGAGCAGCAGGGCCGACCGGCGCGGGCCGGCCACGGCGTCGGTCATGGCGGCCAGGGCTTCGCGCGTCCCGGTCATGGCCAGGCCGTCGCCGAAGGGCAGGGTGTCGCCGCCCGTGCTCCAGTCGTCGGTGTGCAGGACGAAGCCGCGCTCGCGCTCGACCGGCCCGCCCATCAGGACGGCCCGACCGATGGAATCCTCGGGCGCAGGGGCGTCCAGCTTGTCCAGCACGGTCTTCAGATCGACGCCGGGGGCCGGGCGGTCGAGCCGCAGTCCCATGGCGTGATCCGGCCCGTGCGCGCAGATCAGGATGACGGCGTGTTCGAACCGGGGGTCGCCGATGCCGGGCATGGCGACCAGGAGACGGCCCGTCAGGGATGAGGCGTCGGTCATGATGATCCTATCATCGGGCGTGAAACGGGCGGGCGCAAGGCGTTGCCGCTTGCGATGACGGCGGTGACGTCTATCTGTCGCGGGCGCACTCAACCAACCCGCGCGGAGAAATCCCCATGACCATCCAGATCGGCGACCGGATTCCGAACGCGAGCTTCGCCCAGGCGACGGCCGAAGGCCCCAAGCCCGTCAATACGGCCGACATCTTCGCCGGCAAGACCGTGGCCCTGTTCGCCGTTCCGGGCGCCTTCACCCCCACCTGCTCGGCCCGCCACCTGCCAGGCTTCAAGGACAATCTGGAGGCCATCAAGGGCAAGGGCGTCGATGTCGTCGCCTGCATCTCGGTCAACGACGCCTTCGTCATGAAGGCCTGGGCCGAAAGCCAGGGCATCGACGACGGGTCCATCCTGATGCTGGCCGACGGCAACGGCGACCTGACCCGCGAACTGGGCCTGGTGCTGGACGGTTCGGGCTTCGGCCTGGGCGAGCGGTCGCAGCGCTATTCCATGCTGGTCAAGGACGGCACCGTCACCCAGCTGAACATCGAACAGGGCGGCGAGTTCAAGGTGTCCTCGGCCGAGCACCTGCTGGCGCAGCTCTGATAGGGGTTTGTCCAGGCTGCCGCTTCGCGACTTGAGCCTGGACTGATCATGAGCACCGACGTCTTCAGTCCTGAACAGCGCAGCGCGGTGATGCGGCGCGTGAAGGGGCGGGACACGTCGCCGGAACTGGCCGTGCGCAGGATCCTGCGCGCGGCCGGGATCGGGTATCGGCTGGGCGGCCAGGGCCTGGCCGGTCGGCCCGATGTGACGATGAAGGGGCGCAAGATCGCCGTCTTCGTCCATGGCTGTTTCTGGCACGGGCACGATTGCGCGCGCGGATCGCGCAAGCCCAAGGCCAACGCCGAATACTGGACCGCCAAGATCGATCGCAACCGCGCCCGCGACGCGCGGGTGACGGCCCATCTACGGGACGACGGCTGGCGGGTTCTGACGGTTTGGGAATGCGACCTGCGCACGCCGGGCTTCGCCGAACGGCTCGTCGCGGATATCCGGGATCAGGCGGCGGCGATCTCGGCCGCCTGAGCGGATTCGTCCAGCACATGCTGCAGGGCGCCCAGCAAGGCCGGGGGCGTCAGGGGTTTCGAAACGAAATAGGCCATGCCGGCGGCCTGGCAGGCGGCGACATCCTCGGGCGCGGTGTCGGCGGTGACGGCGACGACCGGAGTTTGGGCGTTGGGGCCGCCACCGGCGCGCAGGCGGCGCGTGGTCTCGCGTCCGTCCAGCTCCGGCATGCGGACATCCATGAAGATGACGTCGAAGACCGTCTCGGCGCAGCGCTCCAGCGCGATCATGCCGTCGGCGGCCGTGACGATGTCGCAGCCCAGGGGCTGAAGGATCAGTTGGACGGCGCGACGGTTGATGTCGTGGTCGTCGACCACCAACAGGCGCAGCGGGCGGTCTTCGTCGGTCTGGTCGGCGAGGTCGGTCGCCGGCGGGGCGTCCGCATTCCCTGCGACGGTCTGCGGCGTTCCGGCTTGCGCCGCTGCGTCGAGCGGCCTCGCCGCCAGGGCCAGGGCGATGTCCACACGGCTGTCGTCGGCGGGAACCAGGATCGGCGCGGCGTCCTCGCCGAAGGGCAGGGTCAGGGAGACGGTGAAGCTGGCGCCCTGGCCCGGCGCGCTGCGCGCCGTCAGGCGGCCGCCCATCAACTCGACCAGGTCGCGGCTGATCGCCAGGCCCAGGCCCGAACCGCCATACCGGGCGCTGACGCCTTCGGCCGTCTGGTCGAACGGGTTGAACAGGCGCGCCAGTTGATCGTCCGTCATGCCGGGTCCGGTGTCCTGAACCTCCAGCAGCAGACAATAGCCGGAGGGCTCTTCGGCCCAGGCGTCCAGGCGCAGGGTGATCTGGCCGTGAGGCGTGAATTTCACCGCATTGGACATCAGGTTGTTCATCACCTGACGGATCCGCATGGCGTCGCCCTTGACGCTGCGCGGCATGCGGGCCGCGCCCTCGACGCGCAGCTTCAGGCCCTTGGCCTCGATCGGTCCGCGCCACAGGCGCAAGGTCTGGGCCAGCATGACGCGCAGGTCGAAGTCGACGGCCTCGACCGTCATCCGGCCGGCGCCGATCTTGGAGTGGTCCAGCAGGTCGTCCAGCAGGGCCTTCATCATCAGCCCGGCGTCGGTGATCAGATGGGCGTTGGCACGCGAGTTCGCGTCCAGCGCCTGAAGCTCTGCGGCGCCGGTCAGTATGGCGCCGATCGGGGTGCGCAGATCGTGGCCGATGGCGGCGAGGAAGGCGGTGTGGGCGACCAGGTTCTCTTCGGCCTTCTCACGCAGCCGTTCTGCCTCGGCATGGGCGCGCATCTGGTTTTCCGCCGCCTCGCTCATCTTCTGCCAGCTGATGATGGTGAAGAAGATGACCAGGACCACGGCCGCGGCCGCCGTCATCACCAGGGGCGGCGGCGCCCCGAACCAGGCGGCTAGGAAGGGAATGGCCAGCAGATACAGCATCGGCGGCGTCAGCGAAGAGACCAGTATCGACTTGGAGCGCGGCGAATTGATCATCGAAAACAGCATCAGGGCCGGCACCATCAGCGCCGCGCAGACCCCGCCCAACGGACCGCCGATCAACCACATCGGAATCGACAGGCTGCCGAACAGCGAGGCGCTGACGAACAGGCTCAGGCAGGCCAGACCCCGGCGCCAGAGGGGAATCTTCCCGTCTTCGTTACGGTTCACGGGCGCGAAGGCGAGCAGTTCCAGACCCTGCATCAGGCAATAGGCCGCGAACCAGGCCAGGCAGACGCGCCAGCCGATCATCGGCGTCACGACAAGGGCGACGGCGGCCCCCAGTCCCACACGCTGCAGCAAAGTGCTGCGGCGATGGCGGGCGGCCACGGTCCAGCCGCTCGTGGCGGTATCGACTGCAGTCGTCTTGGACATCCAGCTTCCCGGCAATGCGAACCGTGGTCGTTCGCTTGGCGGTACTAGACGCAGATCGAGGCTAACGCTCTGTCAACGCGAGGCCCCGACAGCGGCCGAAATTGAGGAAAAACCATCGGCGCGCAGGCGTGCGGCCAGGTCGCGCTTGATGCGACCCACCAGACCGGGGCCGTCGTAGATCAAGGCGGAATAGACCTGAACGGCGTCCGCCCCCAGGCGGATGCGGGCATAGGCCTCGGCCCCGCTGTCGATCCCGCCGACGGCGATCAAGGGCAGGCGGCCCTGGGCGGCGTCGGCTGCAGCGCGCAGAGCCTTTTCGGCGAACGGCCGGATCGGGGCGCCCGACAGGCCGCCTGCCTCGCCCGCATCGAGGGACCTCAGCGTCTCGGGCCGTTCCAGGGTGGTGTTGGACACGATCAAGCCGTCGATCCGGTGCGCCAGGGAGGCCTCGACGATCATGCCGATTTCGTCGGCGATCAGATCGGGCGCGATCTTCAGGAAGACCGGCACGCGGGCGGCGGCGTCCGTGGGGCGGGCGGCGTCGATCCGGCCCAGCAGGTCGTCCAGCTGTTCCCGCCCCTGCAGGGCGCGCAGGCCCGGGGTGTTGGGCGAGGAGATGTTGACGGTGAAATAGGAGGCGCGGCCGACCAGCCGCTGCAGGCCGGCGACATAATCGGCCGCCTTGTCCTCCGTATCCTTGTTGGCCCCCAGATTGGCGCCGACCACCACGCCCGACGGGCGGCGGTCCAGACGGGCGGCGAAGGCTTCCAGGCCTTCATTGTTGAAGCCCATCCGGTTGATGATCGCCCGATCCTCGGTCAGGCGGAACAGGCGGGGCTTGGGATTTCCGGGCTGGGGGCGGGGCGTGACCGAGCCGCACTCGACAAAGCCGAAGCCCAGCCGCGACAGGCCGCGCAAGGCCTCGCCGTTCTTGTCCAGACCGGCGGCCAGGCCGACGGGATTGGGCAAGGCCAGACCCGCCAGCGTCGTATGCAGGATCGGATCGTCGGCCGCCGGTGCGGGCAGGGGGGCGAGGGCCAGACCCTTGATCGCCACCTGATGGGCGGTCTCGGGATCGAGGCGGCGCAAGGCGGCGGCGCCCCAGTCGGCCAGCAGGCTCATGCCGGATCCTCGAACAGCATGGCCCCGTCCTCGGCGACCGAGAAGGCGCGCACGGCGGTGACGGCGGCGACGGGCAGGGGCGCATACAGATGCGGGAACAGATCGCCGCCGCGCGACGGCTCCCACACCAGGTCCGCCCCGAACCGGGTCAGATCGACCGTCAGCAGCACCAGGGCGTCGCGGCCCGCATAATGGCGGCGCGCGGTCTCGACCAGTTGCTCGCCGGTGGACATGTGGATGTAGCCGTCCGCCAGATCGACGGCGGAGCCGTCGTAGCGGCCCTCGGCCATGGCGGCGCGCCATTCCTCGGCGGCGATGATCTTGTAAGCGGTTCCGGTCATGCGGCGCCCAGGTCGCGCGGGGTCAGGAAGCCTTCGAAGACGCAGCGCCCTGCGACATCGACGGTGAACAGGGCGGCGGCGGCGGTCGGGAAACCCCCGGCCAGACGGTCCAGAATGGCTGGCGAGGCGGCGCTTTCCGCCAGATATTCGGCCGCCAGCACATGGACGCCGGGATTATGGGCCAGGACCATCAGGCAGCCGGCCTCGTCCTCACAGGACTCGACGAAGCGGCGCAGCACGTCGGACGGCGCATTGTACAGGCGCGGCTCGTCGCGGACTTCGACGTCGCCGAAGGCGTCGTGCATCTGGTCCCAGGTCTGGCGCGTGCGGACGGCGGACGAGACCAGGGCCAGATCGGGCTTCAGCCCGCGCTCCGCCAGGGTGCGGCCCATCCGCAGGGCCTCCTTGCGTCCGTTGGCGGAGAGGGGGCGGGCTTCGTCGCCGCCGGACGGGCTGGAGGCCTCCGCCTGGGCGTGCCGCATGAGGATCAGTCGATGCATGAGGCTCGCCATAAGGCCGTTCGCGCCCGACGAACAGATGGGACGATCTCAACTCCCTGTCAGGGGGTCGGGCGGGGCGTCCGCGAAGAGGTCGAGGCGGCGGGCTGGGGGCTCAACGCCGGCCGGGCCGGAACGCGCTGGGCCAGGCCGCTGGGGCGGATGCGCGCATAGGCCTGCCGCGACGCCTCCAGCAGGATCACGCCCGCCGTGCTGGGCGCGATACGCCGCCCGACCTGTTCGAAACCGTCGGCCAGAGGCAGCAGCGGCGTCCACGGCGGGACATAAAGAGTCTGGGACCAGGCCGCCGGCTCCAGCCCTGCCTCGCGCACCAGGCGTTCCAGCTGGCCCCTGGTGAAGGGGCGGCCGTGGCCGAAGGGGGTGTTCTCGGCCCGCGCCCACAGGCCGCCGCGCGCCGCCGCCGCCAGGATGATGCGCCCGGTCGGGGCCAGGGCGCGCACGGCCTCCAGCAGCAGGGCGGCGGGATCGTCGGCCTCTTCCAGGGCGTGGACCAGCAGGATGCGGTCGAAGGATCCGGCCGCGAACGGCAGGCGGCGGTCATCTACCAGCAGGGTGCGATTGCGCCCCACGCTGGGCCAGTGTTCGACGCCCTGGCCGCTCGGCATGGCCGCGACCACGCGACGGGCGCCGACGAAGGCGTCCAGCCAGGGGGTGGCGTAGCCGACGCCCAGCACGTCGCAGTCGGGCGCCTCGCCCCAGGCGTCGTCCAGCCGCCGCGCCAGCAGCCGGCGCACCAGGGCTCCGGTCGGCTCGCCGTAGAAGGTTCGAAGCTCGTCGATGCTGCGCCGCATGGGGTCCACCATAGGCCCGCCGGGGCCGTCCTGCTAGAATGACCGCATGACCCTGGATGTTCACCTGTTTCCGTGCCGCAGCGACAATTACGGCTTCCTGATCCGCGATACGGCGACCGGCGTGGTCGCGGCGGTGGACACGCCCGATGCGGGGCGGATCCTAGAAGAGTTGGAGACCCTGGGCTGGGGGCGGCTGGACCTGATCCTGAACACCCACTGGCACCCGGACCACACCGAGGGCAACGAGAGGCTGAAGGCCGAGACGGGCTGCGAGATCGTGGGGCCGGAAGAGGTGCGCCGCGTCGCGCCCCTGGACCGGGTGGTCGCGGATGGCGACGTGGTGATGGTCGGCGAGACCCGGTTCGAGGTCACGGCCACGCCCGGCCATACGCTGGGCCATGTGGTGTTCCGCTCGGTCGAGAACCAGCTGGCCTTCGTCGGCGACACCCTGTTTGCCCTGGGCTGCGGGCGGTTGTTCGAGGGAACGCCGGAGCAGATGTGGGCCAGTCTTCAGATCCTGGCCGCCTGGCCCGAGGCGACCGTCATCTGGTGCGCCCACGAATATACGGCGTCCAACGCCCGCTTCACCCTGAGCCTGGACGACCGGCCCGAGACCCTGGCCCACGCCGAGGCGATCTTTGCGAAGCGGGCGCGGGGCGAGCCGACGGTGCCGACGACGATCGGGGCGGAGCGGCGGTTCAATCCGTTCCTGACGGCGGTCGATGCGGCCGAGTTCGCCGCGCGTCGGGCGGCGAAGGACGGCTTCAGCGGCTGAGGACGTCGTCCGCCACCACGCGGACGATCCGGGCCGAGGACGGGCGGCCGGCCACGCCGGCGCGCGGCTCGATGACGATGCGCAGGGTGCCGCGTGCGAAGAGCGCCTGGCTGCCCCGACCCTGATCGACGATCTCAATGCGGCGGATCTTGTCGGCCTCGCGGCGCAGGGACGGCGAGCGGGCCATGCGGGCGATGGCGTCCACAGCGGTCGACAGGGCGTCGGCGGCCACGGCTTCCGAGCCCGGCTGGATGTCCACGTCCACGACCACCAGTCGGCCCAGGGCGCGGCTGGCGCGGTCGCTCTGGCGGATGATGTAGTTCCACAGCTGGACGGCCGTCAGGGCCGGGGCCAGCAGGGGCGCGGCCTCGCCCGAGGGCGAGACCGGCGAGCCCTGGGGCGCCGTGGTGGTGTACAGGGTCATGCCGCCGTCGGCCGTGACGCGCAGCACCTGGTCGCCGTTGTCGTTGCGATAGACGATGTCGCCGCGCGGGGCGGGGGCCGGACGCAGCACCCAGATCTCGGTCGAACGGTCGAAGCGCAGCAGGGGGCGCGACCCGGTCACGTCCAGCACGAACCCCTGGCCCGTGCCGGCCACATAGCGGGCCGAGGGCGGCAGGTTGCGGCGCGACTGGGCGTGGCAGTCCGAGGGCAGCACCGCAGGCGCGGCCACGGACAGACCCACGGCCACGACGGCCGCCAAGGCCATCGCGGTCACGCGAGGCGATTTTTTCGCCCAGTCCGTTTCCGTCAACTTCATGAGACTGTGGATGAAACCGTCACGCGGCGGATTTTGGGCGAAGCCGCCTTCACCCGACCAGGTATTGACCGCCGTTCAGCGAGAGGGTGCAGCCTGTGACATATCCAGCACGCTCTCCGACCAGCCAGGAGACCATGTCGGCGATCTCTTCGCCCTTGCCCAGGCGGCCGACAGGGATCTGAGCGACGATGGATTCCAGCACCTTGGGGTCCATGGCGCCGACCATTTCGGTGTCGATATAGCCGGGGGCGATACAGTTGACGGTCACGCCCTTGCGCGCGTTCTCCAGGGCCAGGGCCTTGGTGAAGCCGATCATTCCGGCCTTGGCGGCGGAATAATTGGTCTGGCCCACCTGACCCTTCTGGCCGTTGATCGAGGAGATGTTGACGATCCGGCCGTGGCCCCGCTCGCGCATGCCGTTGATGACCTGGCGGGTGGTGTTGAAGACGCTGTCCATATTGACCCGGATCACGTCGGACCACTGGTCATGGCTCATCTTGTGGAAGAAGCCGTCGCGGGTGATGCCGGCGTTGTTGACCAGGATATCGACGGGGCCCAGCTGGGACTCGACCTCCTGAACCGCGCGCGCGCAGTCGTCGAAGGAGCCGACATTGCCCTTCACCACGATACAGCCGGTGGCCTTGGCCGTGGCCTGGGCGGCTTCGTCATTGCCGGAATAGCCGGCGGCGACGCGGACGCCGTCCTCGCTGAGGCGTTGAACGATCGCCCTGCCGATGCCCCGGGTGCCGCCGGTCACGAATGCTACACGCGCCATGATCGTTTCCTTGTCCCTTGCGCCCGTCTGCTGCGGACCGTCGCTAAAGGTGTAGCGACGCCTCGGCGGCAGGCAAGCCCGATTTCCCTGGCGGAAACCGGGCTTGATGTCGCGGCGTCAGGCCGCCAGCTTCTCCATGTCGATGACAAAGCGATAGCGGACGTCGGACTTCAGCATCCGCTCATAGGCCTCGTTGATCTGGTCGGGGGCGATGGTCTCGATCTCGCAGGCGATGCCGTGTTCGGCGCAGAAGTTCAGCATCTCCTGGGTCTCGGCGATGCCGCCGATCAGCGAGCCGGCGATGCGGCGGCGACGCCACAACAGGGGCACGGCATAGACCGGCAGACCCTCGGTGGTCAGGCCCAGCATGACCATGGTGCCGTCGCGGGCCAGCAACTGGACCTGGCTGGAGATCTCGTGCGTGGCCGAGACGGTGTTGATGATCAGGTCGAAGCTCTCGGCCGCAGCCTTCATCGCCGCCTTGTCCGAGTTGATCAGGAAATGCTTGGCGCCCATCCGCTCGGCGTCAGCCTTCTTGCGGTCCGAGGTGGACAGGACCGTGACCTCGGCGCCCATGGCGGCCGCCAGTTTGACGGCCATATGGCCCAGACCGCCCAGGCCGATGACCGCCACCTTGGACCCCGGTCCGACGCCCCAGGTCTTCAGCGGCGAATAGGTGGTGACGCCGGCGCACAGCAGAGGGGCGGCGACGTCCAGCGGCAGGCTGTCGGGGATGGACAGGACGAAATGCTGATCCACGGTGATGTGGTCGGAATAGCCGCCCTGGGTGATGGTCTCGGCCGTGCCGCCCTTGGTGTCCTTGGCGCCATAGGTGCCGGTGAAGCCGGGCACGCAATACTGTTCCAGACCTTCCTGGCAGGACGAGCATTCGCGGCAGCTGTCGACCATACAGCCAACGCCGACGCGGTCGCCTTCCTTGAAGCGGGTGACGTTGGCGCCGACGGCCGCCACAACGCCGGCGATCTCGTGGCCGGGGACCAGGGGGTAATGGGCCGGGCCGGTCTCGCTGCGGGCCATGTGCAGGTCAGAGTGGCAGATGCCGCTGAACTTGATGTCGATCAGGACGTCGTCCGGGCCGGGGTCGCGCCGTTCGAAGCTGTAGGGCGTCAGGGGCTTGTCGGCGGCGGTCGCGGCGAAGGCGCGTGTGGCGATCGGCATGGGGAAGTCCTTCAGGCTTTGGGGCGTCGGGGGGCAGATGTGGCCACCGACGGCCGACCGCAAGGCGGCGGGCTATTTCAGCTGGGCGATCAGCGCCTGGGCCGCCGCTGGGTTCCGCACCTTCGCGCCCGAGATGAAATAGGCGAAGACCTCGCCCCGCTTGGCCCAGGCCTTGGCCTGGTCGGCGACGGCGGCCAGTTCCGCGACGGTCATGCCGGTGGGCTCGTCCTCGCGGCTGGACATCAGCCGGGCGTAGGTAAAGTCAGCGGTCGCCTCGTCGATCTGGGGCCAGGTCGGCTCCTCGTCATCGACGGCGTAGACGATGGCCGCGCCGTATTTGCGGGCCAGGTCGTAGAACTGTTCGGTGGCGAAGCTCGGGTTGCGCACCTCCAGCGCGTGGCGCAGGCGCCGGCCGTCCTTCTCCTGCGGCAACAGTTTCAGGAAGCCCTCGAAATCCTCCGGGTCGAACTTCTTCGTGCCCATGAACTGCCAGTTGATCGGCCCCAGCTTGTCGCCCAGTTCGGTCAGCCCCTGGGACAGGAAACGATCGAAACTCTCGCCGCCGTCCGACAGGATCTTGCGATTGGTGCAATAGCGGCTGGCCTTGACCGAGAAGACGAAACCGTCCGGCGTCTCGTCGCGCCATTTGCGCCAGCTATCGGGCTTGAAGGTCGAATAATAGGTGCCGTTGATCTCGATGCTGGTCAGTTTCGACGCCGCGTATTCCAGCTCGCGCTTCTGCACCAGACCCTCGGGATAGAAGACCCCGCGCCACGGCTCGAAGGTCCAGCCGCCGACGCCGATGTGGATGGGGTGGATCATGTGTCGGGCTCCTAAGCGTCGATGCTCGCGCGGCGGGAATTTCAGACTGTGCGGCGAAAAAACAGAGTCTGAATAGTATGAATTGTCTGAAATCGGGGCGGGACGAAGTTGCACGGCGCCCTCGAACCCAGGGCGAGGCGCCAGATTTTGCGATTGAATGGACCTCTCTTCAGATGCCGAAGACCGAGAGTATAGGCCCGCAGGGAAGGGCGGGGGCTGGCGGCGGGATTTTTCGATCAGGTGGCTGTTTTGCCGACAGAATGTCTGCGGAATTAGGAAGGCTGGCGCCGGCCTACGACCGGCGCGCCATGGTCACGGCGCCGATATGGCCGCCGATAGGGAGCAGACGGACCCTCAGGCTCGCGTCGCCCAGGAACCCGCCGCGCGACCGACCCGTCAGGGTGAAGGTCATGCGCACGCCGCCCGAGGCCATGACCACGACCAGCTTGCCGTCCCTTATGCGGCAGTTCGCCGGATCGCCGTCGAGGACGCACGAGAGCCGGCCGCGCGGCTGGGGCGTGACCGTCAATGGGAAATCCAGCTGATTTCCGCTCTTGGATTCAAATGAGATGCTGAGGTCCTGCCGCTCGGCCGGCGTGATCTTCAGCATCCAGTCGCCGGCCACCTCGCCGCTGGTGATGGGCGGCGCGGCCTGAGCCAGGGCCGTTCCGCAAAGGGCGCCGGCCGCCAGGACGCCCGCCAGGATCATTCGCCGCTTCGCCATGCCCGCCTCCGAAGGTTCAGCCTGGGGTAGGGTATGGCGATGATGCTGGATTGCCGCGTGAATTATTGGAAAGGTTGGTTTCCCTTTCGTCATTCCGGGCGAAGCGCAGCGCAGACCCGGAACCTCTCGTCATCCTCTGGCTAAGCGAAGCTTGGACCAGGGGAGGCGCCGAAGGCGAAATCCGTACGACCCACGATACCGGAACACCGAGTCCGCGACAGGTTCGCGCTCACGCGCGCCGCTGGGTTCCGGGTCTCCGGGCCAAGAGGCCCTTCGCCCGGAATGACGAAAGTGTGGGGATGAGTGGCGGATGTAATGTCCCCCCGCTCACCCCGCGTCCAGATCCCCCCTTGCCGCGTCCGCCAGGGCGAAGAAGCGGTTGCGGACTTCGGCGGCGAAGGGGTTGTCGCGTTCGATGGCGCGGAAGACGGCGGGGCTGTCGTGGCGGACCATGTCGACGGCCTGCATCAGGCGGTCGAAACTGGCGGTGGTCATGCGGGTCGGCAGGGGCTCCATAGCCAGCAGCAGGCGGGCGATCAGGTGGGTCAGGCCCTGGACCGTGGCGGCCTCGCGGTCGTGGTCCTCGGGGCTGACCTGGAACACCTTCAGGGCCAGGGCGCGGCGGCAGAAGGCGGCGACGCGGCGGGCGTCGCGGGCGCCGCGCACTTCGCATATGGCGATGCGCAGGCCGGCGATGCCGGCCTTGCCGCTCTGGGGGCCGAACAGGGGGTGGGTGCCGACGATGCGCACGCCGGGGGGCAGCAGATCCTCCATCAGCTGGGCGGGTTTGACCTTCACCGAGCCGACGTCGATGACCAGGGCGTCGGGGCGCAGGTGGGGGCGGATCTCTGTCAGGGTGGCGGCCAGGGCCTCGACCGGCACGGCCAGGATCACCGTGGGGCAAGCGGCGGCTGTGGCCAGGTCGGTCAGGGTCGCGTGGCCGTCTGCGTCCGTGGCGGCCGGGTCATGGGCGTGGATGTCGAACCAGGGCGACAGATGGCGCGCCGTCAGCCGCCCGAAGGCGCCGAAGCCGATCAGGCCCAACACAGACTCCCTCATTGAGGGCCTTGCCGGCATTGAGCGCTCCACTCGTCAAGCGAACCTATCACCGACTTCACAACAGAACTTGGTGCAGCTTTGGCGTCACGCCATGAGACCACGATGGCGAAATCTCGCCAAGACGTAACGGCGCGGCATCCTTCCGAACAGGCATAGAGCACTCCGGGCATGTCGCTATCTCTAACGGGCTGAGATGGAAGCAGACTGATCAAGTACCGCTCATAGGCCCCAGCTCCACCGCCCCCTTTACTACGTTCGGGGCGGGGGTCTGCAAACGTTCGCAGCGGCTGATATGGAATGGATACAGTTACGCCATCCGCCATCGTCCTGGTCAAGCAAGATGCAGGCGCAGATGTCCGACTGACAGCGATGAAGCGTCCATCGCTCTCAACACCGCACGTCCGCGCAATCTCTCGAATTTCGCAGGGAACATTGACTGCCGGCGACTCAGCAGAACATCCAGCCAAGTTTCCCATGAGGGTGACCAAGCCTGTGAAGGCGATCCGGCCCAGCTTGTCCCTCACAGCGTCTCCATGAACCGCACCGGCCGCCCATGGGCCGCGCCGATCAGTTCGCCGTCCTGCATCACCACCCGGCCGCGCACGATCGTCGCCATGGGCCAACCGGTCGCCTCGAAACCGTCGTAGGGGGTCCAGCCGCAGCGCGACGCCTGCTGGTCGTGGGTGATGGTGCGTTTGGCCTTCAGATCCACGATGGTCAGGTCGGCGTCATAGCTGACGGCCATCCGCCCCTTGTTGGCCGTGCCGAACACCCGCTGGGCGCCGGCCGAGGTCAGGTCGATGAACCGCTCCAGGCTGAGCCGGCCCTGGGCTACATGGGTCAGCATCAGGGGCACAAGCGTCTGCACCCCCGGCATGCCCGAGGGAGAGGCCGGATAGGGTTTGGCCTTTTCCTCCTTGGTGTGCGGCGCATGGTCCGAGCCCAGCACGTCGGCGACGCCCTGCTGCATCCCCCACAGCCAAAGGGCGTCCACATGCTCCTGCGACCGGATCGGCGGGTTCATCTGGGCGTAGGCGCCCAGCCGCTCATAGGCCTCGGGCGCGGCCAGGGTCAGGTGCTGGGGGGTGATCTCGACCGTGGCGACATCCTTGTGGAAGCGCAGATACTCCATCTCGTCCTTCGTCGTGACGTGCAGGACGTGGATGCGGGCGCCGGTCTCCTGGGCCAGGCCGACCAGGCGGCGGGTCGAACGGATGGCGCTCTCGGCGTCGCGGACCTCGGGGTGGCTGGTCCAGTCGCCGGTGCGGGCGAGACCCCGCCGTTCGACCAGCCGGTATTCGTCCTCGGAGTGGAAGGTGGCGCGACGGCGCACGTTCGACAGAACCTTGCGCACCCCCTCGTCGTCGGCGATCAGCAGGTCGCCGGTCGAGGCCCCCATGAAGACCTTGACCCCGCAGCAGCCGGGCAGCCGCTCCAGCTCGCCCAGATAGTCGGCGTTCTCGTGCGTGCCGCCGACGTAGAAGGCGTGGTCGGTCCACATCCGGTCCTTCGCCCGGACCAGCTTGTCGGCCATGGTGTCCGGGTCGGTGGTGTTGGGATTGGTGTTCGGCATCTCGAACACGGCGACGACCCCGCCCAGGGCGGCGGCGCGCGACCCGGTCTCCAGGTCTTCCTTCCACTCCAGGCCGGGTTCGCGGAAATGGACCTGGGTGTCGATGACGCCGGGCAGGACGGTCAGGCCCGTCGCGTCGAAGGTCTCGCCGGCCGAGGCCTGGGACAGGTCGCCGATGAAGGCGATCTTGCCGTCGATCACGCCGACGTCGGCCAGGCCGCGCCCGGCGTGATTGGCCACCTCGCCGCCACGGACGATCAGGTCATAGGTCTGGGTCATGGGGGCGGCTCCTGAGGCTGGTTATGCGAGCTTCTAGCGGATGCGGCACGGGTCGCGAAACGGCTAAACCTCTCCCTCCCCGTCCGGGGAGGGTGGCCGAGCCGCAGGCGAGGACGGGTGGGGCGGGCAGGGCGACACAGCGCGGTCTGTAGAGACGGCGTCGGCTCGCTCCCCCTCTCGCTCGCCTTCGCCTGGCCGCCCCCACCCGGCCGCTGCGCGGCCCCCTCCCCGGACGGGGAGGGAGATTGTCGTCAGGCCCGGTCCTTCAGCAACCGCATCGCCGCCTTCAGCACCCGTTCCCAGGGCAGGTCCATCATGTGCTGGATGGCCTGGTTCAGCCGGGGGTCCAGGGTCTTGAACTCCTCGAAGCTGCGCGGGCCACGCACGGCGACGCCCTTCCAGGGGCCGCGCGTCGCCTCGTCGGAGGGACCGAAGGCGGCCACGACGGGGACGCCCGAGGCGACGGCCAGATGGGTCCAGATCGAGTCCGCGCCGACGTAGAGGCTGGCTTTTGACAGGGCCGCGACGGTCTGGAGCCGGGTCAGTTTGCCCTGAAACTCGATGACCCGCGCGCGGGGCACGGCGTAGCGGATGGTGTGGGCCGCCTCGCGGTCGATCTCCTCGCCGACCAGCATCAGCCGCCCGCCCGCCAGGGGGCCGTCGTCGGCCAGCAGCTTGGTCGCCACCTTGGCGTAGCGTTCGGCGGGCCAGCGGCGGCCCATCCATTCGACGCCCGGCCCGATGGCCAGGATGGGCCGATCCTTTTCAGAATTGGCGCCGCCCGATGCGGGGATCAGGGCCTCGACCTGGGCCAGGGTCTGGTCGGAGACAGAGAGGCGCGGGGCCGGAATCTCATGCGGCTCCAGCTTCAGCACCGCCGCAGCGGCCTCGACCGCATGCAGGCCGGGCTGCGGGGTCTTGTCGCGCACCGCCCGCTTCAGACGGCGCAACTTGCCCGACAGGTCCGAGCCGCGCATGTCCACGACCAGACCCCATTTGGTCCCGCGTACCTGGTTCCACAGGGCGATCCAGTCGAACCGGCCCTCGCGCTCCAGCACCAGCAGCCGGTCCAGGCGCGGGGTGTCGGCGAACAGGGGGGCGCTGGCGGCCGAACCGACGATGGTGAAGGCGGCGTTTGGCAGGCTGTCGACCAGATGCGCCAGCACGCCCGAAGACAGCACGGCGTCCTCGGCGTCGGCCTCGGCGATATAGAGGATGGGGAAACGCCCGATCATCCGTGAGCGTCATATAGGGATTCTGTTCGCGGTTCACCGTCAAACGGCCGTATCCACAGGCTGGTTTCCCCTGAAGACGCGATGGGCTAGAGCCACGGCCATGAGCAAGACCCCGAATTCGGCCCCCGATCCCGCCGCCCAGGCCGCCCTGGAACGCTTCAAGGCGCAGCGGGTGACGGCCATCTATCGTCTGGATCTGATCGCCCAGGGCGCGACCATTTCCTATGAGGACGGGACGCCGGTGGACATGGCGTCGGAGAAGACGCGGCTGGAGGCCGTGGTCGCCGACATGGATCGCCGCATCGCCCAGCTGGAGCGGGCGGGCGGGTGAGCCTGCCGCTGCTGCCCGACCGGACCTGCGGGGCTTGCGTCGAATGCTGCCGCGCCATTCCGCTGGACCTGCCCGAACTGGCCAAGCCGACCGGCGAACTGTGCGCCTATTGCGTCGAGGCCGCCGGCTGTTCCGTCCACGCGATCCGGCCCCAGACCTGCCGGATCTGGTTCTGCCTGTGGCGGGTGGTCGAGCTGTCGGACGATTGGCGGCCCGACCACAGCGGGGTGATCGTGCGGCCCGACGGGATCGAAGACGGGATCATCACCCTGTATGTGCTGCGGCCGTCCGAGTTTCTGGCGTCGGCCGACTTCTTCGCCACGGTCTCCGGCTGGATCGCCGAGGGGATCGAGGTGGCGCTGAGCATTCCCGGTCCGGTCGGGACCTATCCGGCCCGCGCTGTCGTCACCGACTGGCTGCGGCCGGCGGTGGAGGCGGGCGATCCGGCCGCTTTCGTGGGGCGGGTGCTGCGGTCGCTGGACAAGCTGGCGGAGCATGATTTCCAGCCGGACGGGGTGGTGGCGCGCTACGCCGTGGCCTGATCTGACGGGCTTGGGACGCGCGGCGCATACGGGTTTTCCGCAGGCCCGACTTAGCCGGTTCTTAACAGCGTACCGTCAGTGATCGTCCTACAATAACCGTCGTCCAGAAAGGGCGCCGCAGCTATGCACGAATGGGACGCCCTGCGTCGCCCGATATGGTTGTTCGATCCGGTCAGCCGGCGCGGCGTCTACGCCAATCCGGCGGCGCTGGAGCTATGGGAGGCGGACAGTCTGGAGGCCCTGCTGGCCCGCGACTTCGGCCAGCTGTCGCCGGCCGCCGTGGCGCGCGTCGAACGACTGGCGCGCGAGACCGCCGACGGGTCGGTCGTCTGTGACGAGTGGACCTTCTATCCCAACGGCCATCCGGTGACGGTGGCGACGGTGATCTCGACCTATCTTCTGGAAGACGGCACGCCCGTGCTGCTGATCGAGGCCTCGCCCATTGCGGCCGACGGCGACGAGAACCGCGCGACCGAGGCCCTGCGCCATACCTCGACCCTGATCAGCCTGTTTGACCCCGAGGGGCGGCCGATCTTCTCCAACCCGGCCGCATACGCCGCCTATGGCACGGCGACGAACGGGTTCGAGGCGCGGTTCGCCGAGCCCGACCGCGCCGCGCCGCTGCTGGCCGCAGCCCTGGCCGGAAACGCCGTCGCCGACATCTGTCAGGTGGTCACGCGCGAGGGGCTGCGCTGGCATCAGCTCGACGTGCGGCCGGTCACGGATCCGGCGACCGGCCAGGTCAGCGTGCTGCTGGACGAGCGCGACGTGACGGCGCGGATCGAAGCCCAGAACGCCCGCGTTCTGGCCGAGCAGAAAACCGCAATGGCCGAGGCGCGCCAGGCCTTCCTGACCGAAATGTCGCACGAGCTGCGCACGCCGCTGAACACGGTGATCGGCTTCTCGGACCTGCTGGCGACGTCCAGCCTGAATGTCGAACAGGCCGACCATGTCGGGCGGATCAACAGCGCCGGCCAACGCCTGCTGGCGGTGGTCAACGAGATGATCGACCAGTCGGTCGGAGACGTCCCGGAAGACGAGGCCGCGCGCTCATCGACGGGTCTCGCCGTCGTCGAGGCGGCGACTTCCGAGGCTCCCGAGGCGGAAAGGTCGGGCCTGACGCCCAGGGTCCTTTATGTCGATGATCACGACTGCAACCGGGCCCTGGTGGTCGCGGTGCTGGAGGCCCAGGGCATCGCCTGCGCCACGGCCGAGGACGGCGCCCAGGGGCTGGAAGCCGCCCGCACCGGCGACTGGGACCTGATCCTGATGGATATCCAGATGCCGGTCATGGACGGGGTCGCCGCCACCCGCGCCATCCGCGCCCTGCCGGGCCATCGCGGCGCCACCCCCATCGTCGCCCTGACCGCCAACACCCTGGCGGAACAGAAGGCTGAATATTTCGCGGCCGGCATGGACGATTGCATGGCCAAGCCGATCAACATCATCGAGCTGACCCACATGGTCCTGAGCTGGACCAGCAGCGACTGGCGCCGGAACGGGCCGCCGCTGATCGCCGCCGTCGCCTGAGACGCGCGCCCTGATACGCGTGATTTGAGGCCCGCCCTTCTTTCAGGCGGTCGTCAGGCCGGCAGGACGGACTGGATTCCCGCCAGCAGACTGGCGGCGGTGATGGGCTTGGGCACATGGATGTCGGCGCCGGCCTGGATCGCCTGCTCGCGGTGCTGGGCCATGGCGTTGGCGCTCAGCATGATGATCGGCGTGTGGATGTTGGCGGCGCGGGCGGCCTCAAGCTCTCGGATCGTGCGGGTCGCCGTCAGCCCGTCCATCACCGGCATCTGCATGTCCATCAGGATCACGTCGAAGCTGCCGGCCTGGAAGGCGGCGACGGCCTGGGCGCCGTCCTCGACCGTGATCAGTTCGACAGGGTGTCCAGCCAGGATCAACTGAACCACGCGCTGGTTGGTCGGATGATCTTCCGCCAGCAGAACCCGGATGGTGTGCATCGGCGCCGCGACCTCGGCCGCTCTGGCGCGTTCGCCGGCGACATAGTCGGACAGGGAGGTGCTGCGGGCCACGGGGATTTCGACCCTGAAGCGGCTGCCCAGGCCGGGCGTCGATTCCGCATTGATCCGCCCCCCCATCATCTCCACCAGGGCGCGGCAGATCGACAGGCCCAGGCCCGTGCCGCCGAAGCGCCGGGTGATGGTGGCGTCGGCCTGGCTGAAACGGTCGAACAGGCGGGGGGCGTGTTCGGCGTCGAAGCCGACGCCTGTGTCCTGGATGTCCAGAACCAGCTGGCACAGGCCGTCGTGGTCTTCGTCCAGGGCGATCCGGATGGTGACGCCGCCCTGGTGGGTGAATTTCACCGCGTTGGACAGGAGGTTGCCGACCACCTGACGGATGCGGGTGCTGTCGCCGACGAAGACGCCGCGCGCCTCGTCGTCGCGGATGACGTCGAACCTCAGACCCTTTTCGTCGGCGCGGACACGCATCACCTCCAGCGGCGCGTCCAGGGCCTCGTCCAGGTCGAAGGGGCGGGTTTCCAGGGTCAGTTCGCCCGCCTCGATCTTGGAGACGTCGAGGATGTCGGACACCAGCCGTTCCAGGGTGACGCCGGATGCGCGGATCAGATTGACCATCTCGGTCTGGGTCGGATCCAGGGGGGTGCGCGACAGGGCGTCGACGATGCCGATCACGCCGTTCAGGGGCGTGCGGACCTCGTGGCTCATATTGGCCAGGAAGTCGGACTTGGCGCGGCTGGCGGCCTCGGCGGCGGCCTTGGCCTCCATCAGGGCCTGTTCGGCCGCCACCTTGGCCGTCACATCGCGCGCGACCGCGTATATGCGGTCGCCGAACCGCTGGGCGCGCCATTCCAGGGTGACGTAGTGGCCGGCCTTGTGCCGATAGCGATTGACCTGACCCAGAACCGGGTCGCCGGGGCGGCGGTTCGTGACCTCCAGGATGGACGTCTGTGTGGCGGGCAGATCGTCGGGATGCACGAGGCGGGGCAGAGTCTGGCCGACCAGTTCATCGGGCCTATAGCCCAGGACCGAAAACCAGGAGGCGCTGGCCTTGACCACAGGTCCGTCAAGCTCACGCACCACGAGAAGATCCAGCGACACGTCGAAGAAGGTGTCCAGATCAACCTCGGTGGGGTGTGGGCGCAGCGCCTCGGCGGGCGAACGGATCATTGCGGCAATTCCTCGCGAAGTGATTCAAGCATAACGCGAGATCGGTTAAGGCCGCCTTTGCGAGCGCGAGGATGTTTCAGCGGGGCTCATATGTCGCGTCTGCTAGGGTGAAGCCATGATCGCCACACTGCTTGTCGCCGCCGCCCTCCAGACCGCCCCTGCGGTCTCGGTTACAGATCGCATTGAAAATCTGAACCTGGCCGACGACCGGACCTGCACCGCCGACGGCGCCTGGTGCGTCAGCCTGGTCCAGGAAATGCGCGAGGGCGAGGTCGTCGTCACGCCGGTCGTGCGGGCGGCAGGCGAAGCGGCGGGGGGCGAAATCGAGGCCGGCGAGGTCGAGACCTATCAGCCGTGGACCGGCCTGGTGCGGCTGGCGGACGGCGGCTTCCTGGCCGGGGTCGAGGCGGGCGCCCGCAGCATGTATTCCGGCGGCGGGGGTCAGGCGTCGGAACTGAGGCTCTATCGCCTGACCGCGGCCGGGGAGCCGGGCGCCGCGCCGGTCCTGACCGTCCCGATCCGGGGGGCGCTGATGATCCGCGCCTGTTTCAGCGAGGCGGACATGAAACAGCGCGCCGGCGCCTGTCACGACGAGTACGGTTTCGACGCCACGCTGAAGACGGCGGGCGGGTCGGACGCCCTGCCCATGCTGGACTATGAGACCGTCGCCACCGCCTTTCCGCGCGGGGTCTCGCGGTCCGCGGACTCGCTGGAGAAGGCGCCCCTGACCAAGGCCGATCTGTTCGCGGAACGGGATCCGAACTGCAGCTACCAGCGGCGCTTCGTGTTCGATGCGGCGGCGGGCGTCTATCAGCCGGACCGGCCGCTGCCGGACTGTTCGGACTATACGGTCCCGTAGGGTCAGTAGGCGAAGTCGGCGTAGATGCGCTTCACATCGCCCTGCCAGGCGCCGTGATACAGGTCCAGCAGGCGTTCGGCCGGGGTGACGCCGCTGTCGGCGATGTCTTCCAGTTCCGACAGATAGCCGCGCTCGTCGACCATGCCTCCCGAGAAGCGCGCCCGGTTCTTCAGGCCCTGTTTGGCGATATTGACCAGGTCCACGGCGATGTCGCGCACCGACCGGCCCGCCACCTCGGCCTTCAGGCCCAGGCGCGTCACGTCGCGGCGCAGGCGTTCGTGGTCGGCGATATCCCAGTCCTTGACCAGGTCCCAGGCGGCGGCCAGCGAGGGGGCGTCGTACAGGACGCCGGCCCACAGGGCGGGCAGGGCGCAAATCCGGCTCCACGGACCGCCGTCAGCGCCGCGCATCTCCAGATAGGCCTTCAGCCGCACCTCGGGGAAGAGGGTGGTCAGATGGTCGTTCCAGTCCTTGAGGGTCGGATATTCCCCGGGCAGGGCGGGCAGTTTGCCGGCCTGGAAATCACGGAACGACTGGCCCGAGGCGTCGACGTATTTGCCGTCGCGCTTGGCGAAATACATCGGCGTGTCCAGCGCATAGTCGGCATAGCGCTCAAAGCCGAACCCATCCTCGAACACAAAGCCCAGCATGCCGGTGCGGTCGGCGTCTGTGTCGGTCCAGACATTGGCCCGGGCCGACAGGAATCCGTTGGGCCGTCCCTCGGTGAAGGGCGAACAGGCGAACAGGGCGGTGGCGATCGGCTGCAGCGCCAGCGATGTGCGGAACTTGGCCACCATGTCGGCTTCGGAGTCGAAGTCCAGATTGGCCTGGATGGTGCAGGTGCGCAGCATCATGTCCAGGCCCAGGGTCCCGACCTTGGGCATATAGGCGCGCATGATGTCGTATCGGCCCTTGGGCATGACCGGCACCTGTTCGCGCGTCCACAGCGGGTCGAAGCCGGCGCCCAGGAAGCCGACGCCCAGCTGGTCGGCCACCTGTTTGACCTCCATCAGATGCTGGCCGGTCTCATTGCAGATGTCGTGGATGGTCTTCAGCGGGGCGCCGGACAGTTCGAACTGGCCGCCGGGCTCCAGGCTGACCGAGGCGATGAAGCCTTCGTCGTTCTTGCGCTCCAGCCCGATCAGGACGCCGTTTTCCTCGACCCGCGACCAGCCGAACCTTTGCAGGCCCTCCAGCATGGCGTGGATGCCGTTCGGGCCGTCATAGGCCGGGCGGGCCAGGCTGATCTTGTCGAAGCCGAACTTCTCGTGCTCGGCGCCGATCCGCCACTGGTCCTTGGGCTTGGCGCCCTTGGACATGGCCTCGATCAGGACGTCCCGGCTCAGCGGCGCGTTTGCAGTCATGCGTCAGATCCCCTCGGGCGCATCGCGAGCGACCGTGTGTCGCGGCTAGATGGGCGAGGTTGGGGCCGGGCTCAAGGGGGGGATCAAATTCCGCTCATCCCCGCGAAAGCGGGGACCCAGGTCTTTGGGCGATAGATCTGAAAAATCAGCGACCGAAAGCGATCCAAGGCGCCGGAAATGCGAAAGGATTGGGTCCCCGCTTTCGCGGGGATGAGCGCTTCAAAAATCAGCGCTCCCAATCGCCCACCGCCGCCTGCCACAGCGTCATGGCGGCGATGGCGGCGGTGTCGGCGCGCAGGATGCGCGGGCCCAGAGAAACGGCGGTGGTGAAGGGCAGGGACCGTAGGCGTTCGCCTTC
>NZ_JAUSOE010000063.1 GCF_030656255.1 Brevundimonas sp.
GCCCTACTGGCCGCCGAATCGTCGTTGGACGGCGGGCTGATCGCGACCTTCGCCCCCCGCGACGCCGAGGCCCTGGCCGAGGGCGGTGTCAGCCGCGCCCTGCTGGACCTATCCGCCGTCGCCGCCCTGGACAGCGGGACCTTCGATCTTCTGCCCGACCTGGTGCGTCTATGGACCGTGGCCCTGGATCTTCAAGCCGCGAGCGCCGCCATCGCCCTGGGGCTGGAGGGCCTGTCGGCCGCCCTGATCCCGGCCGGCGGCGACCTGTCCGAGCGGGCCGAGGCCCTGGCCGGACTGACGGCGGTCGTGGCGGCCCAGACCTCCGCCGAGTTGGCCCAACTGCGCGGCCCCTGCGCTGAATGGGACGGCGTGAAAAGCCAGGTCGCCGACGCCGACCGCATTCGCCGCGCCCGCCTCAAATCCAACCCGGACCCCCTGGCCGCCGTCGCTTTGAAGCGGATCGGCAAGCTGGGCGCGCCCCGGCGCCATGCGACCATCAGCCTGTTCGTCGATGACGCCGAGGCTCGGCTGCGTCTGGGCCTGAGCGCCCCTTCGGTCATCGACGTCTTCCAGACCGCCGACGGCCAGATCGGCCGCCGCCTGGCCCCGCCCCTGGCCGCCGCCCTGGCCTACGCGGGCGGCGACGTCCAGACGGCCGAGCGCCGGCTGTTCGGCCGTCGCACCCTGGTCGAGGCGCCGGGCGTCGATCACGCCGCCCTGCGCGGATTCGGGTTCACCGACATCGAACTGGCCGCCGTCGAACAGGCCCTGGCCGGGGCCGACGGGTTCGACGCCGTCTTCACCGCCCCGGTGCTGGACCCCGGCTTCATCCGCGACGTCCTGGGACTGGAAGACGGCGACGGCCCGTTGCTGAACCTGCTGGGCGTGCCCGAAGAGGCCGAGGCCGAGGCCGCGCGCTGGGTCTTCGGTCACGGCGGCCTGACGGATTGGCCCGAGGCGCCCCCTGCCGTCGCCGCCTTGCTGGCCGATCCAGCGAGCGTCGAGGCCAATCTGCGCCGCGCCGTCGAACCGTTCAGCGACGCGCCCGACACGGCCGTGGACATCCTGGACTGGCGCGCCACCGCCGCCCAGGCCGCCCGCCGCCTGGCCCAGGCGGCCGCCGTGGGTGGCCGCGCGGTGCGGCTGCGTCGCGCGGCGCCGCCCCCCGGCCCCCTGCTGAACCTGCCGAAAGCCGATACGGCTCCGCGCCTCGAAACACCCCGCCCCGCCCCCGCCCCTGCGCCGCAGGAGCGCGTCGTCGAACGTGTGGTCGAACGCGAGCGCGCCCGCCGCAAACTGCCCGACCGCCGCAAGGGCTATATCCAGAAGGCGGCCGTCGGCGGGCACAAGGTCTATATCCACACCGGCGAATACGACGACGGCGAACTGGGCGAGATCTTCATCGACATGCACAAGGAAGGCGCCGCCTTCCGCAGCCTGATGAACAATTTCGCCATCGCCATCTCGATCGGGCTTCAGTACGGCGTGCCGCTGGACGAGTTCGTCGACGCCTTCGTCTTCACCCGGTTCGAACCGGCCGGCCGCGTCACGGGCAATGATTCTATCCGCTCGGCGACCTCGATCCTGGACTATATCTTCCGCGAGCTGGGCGTCTCCTATCTGGACCGCCACGAACTGGCCAACGCCGGCCCCGACGAGTTGAACGCCGACGGCCTGGGCCATGGCAAGGCGGAGGGCGGAGAGGCTGTCCCCGCCGCCCGCTTCATATCAAAGGGTTTCGCCCGCGGCTCCGCCCCCGACAATCTGGTGGTCCTGCCCTTCGGCAAGAAGGCCGAGCCCGAGCCGAAGATCGCCGCCAACACAGAGGCCGTCGCCTGCCCGTCCTGCGGCGACTTCAGTCTGCAGAATCGCGGCGGCGTCTGGGTCTGCGACACCTGCGGCGATGCGCGGGCGCTTCACGGCGGCGATCAGGGCTAAGTTAACGGCTGGGGTCTAGGCTGAGGCCACGCGACGTTTTCGCTGGAGCGACCCCATGTCCCGCCTGACCGCCCTTTCCATCGCCGTCGCCCTGTTTGCGGCGGCCGCAACCCCTGCCCTGGCGCAGAACGCCGGCCAGATCGCCAGCGTGAAACGCGGCGGATCCTGCGCCGGCTGCAACCTGTTCCAGGGCGATTTTTCAGGCCTGGAGGCGCGCGGCCTGAACCTGTCCGGCGCGCGCCTGCGTCAGGCGGACCTCAGCCTCAGCGTGATGAACCGCACCCGCTTCTCCAACGCCGACCTGCGCGACGTCGAGGCTTATGGCGGCGTCTTCTCCGGCTCCAACTTCTCGGGCGCGGACCTGACCAACGCGAGTTTCGTCGGCGCCTATCTGCAGGGCGCCAGCTTCTCGGGCGCCAATCTGACTGGAACCAACCTGTCCGGCGCGGACCTGTCGCGTGCGACTGGATTGACCCAAAGCCGACTGAATCGCGCCTGCGGCGACTCCTCGACCATCCTGTCGGGAAACCTACGTATTCCCGCCTGCTGACGGCCATCCGCCTTGCGGGGATTTAACGAAATTACCTCGATTTAAGTAGGTATGATCGGTGTTTCGGGGCATTCAGACTGCGTGAAACAGATCGCTCGCCCCACCTCCATCCGATTGAAATCCGCCCTGATCGCGGCGGCGGGCCTGATGCTCGCCACCCCCGCCTTCGCCGGGGTCGAGATGGCGGTTCAGGATCGCGACGTGGCCCGGTCGGTGTCGCTGGGCGGATCGTGCAATCGCTGCGAACTGTCGGGCCGCAACCTGTCGGGCGCCACCTTCACCGGCGCCAGTTTCATGAACGCCACCCTGGTCGGCGCCAATCTGCGCGGCGCGGAAATGGTCGGGTCCAACTTCACCGGCAGCGACTTCAGCCGCGCCAATCTGGCGGGGGTCGAGATCGTCGGGGCCAACTTCACCTCGACCAATTTCACCGGCGCCGTCCTGACGGGGGCCGAGGCCCAGGGCTCATCCTTCGTGCGCGCCAACCTGTCGCGGGCCGACCTGTCGGGGGCCGAACTGCACGGCGTG
>NZ_JAUSOE010000065.1 GCF_030656255.1 Brevundimonas sp.
GCTGGCGCCCCTGTACCAGGACCCGCGCTCGACCATCCCGGCCAGCCAGTTCAACATGAAATGGGTCGAGGCCGCCGGTCTGGTGAAGTTCGACTTCCTGGGGCTGAAGACCCTGACCGTGCTGGATCGGGCGCGCGCCTATCTGGAACGGCGCGGTGCGGCCCAGGACTGGAACGGCCTGCCGCTGGACGACGCGCGCACCTATGAGCTGATGGCTTCGGGCCAGACGGTCGGGGTGTTCCAGCTGGAATCCCAGGGCATGCGCGACACCCTGCGCAAGATGCGCTGCGGCTCCATCGAAGAGATCACCGCCCTGATCTCGCTGTATCGGCCGGGACCGATGGAGATGATCGACACCTATATCGACCGGAAGTTCGGTCGGGCCGAGGTCGATTATCTGCACCCCAGCCTGAAGGAGGTTCTGACCGAGACCTACGGCGTCATCATCTACCAGGAGCAGGTGATGAAGATCGCCCAGATCCTGGCGGGCTACAGCCTGGGCGAGGCCGACCTGCTGCGTCGCGCCATGGGCAAGAAGAAGAAGGAGGAGATGGACTTCCAGCGGGCGCGCTTCATCAAGGGCGCGCTGGAGAAGACCGTCCCCGAGACCCAGTCTGGCTCGATCTTCGACCTGGTGGCCAAGTTCGCCGGCTATGGCTTCAACAAGTCGCACGCCGCCGCCTACGCCCTGATCTCGTTCCAGACGGGCTGGTTGAAGGCCAATCATCCGGTCGAATTCTTCGCCGCCTCCATGAGCCTGGACCTGTCGAACACCGACAAGCTGGCGGTCTTCTATCAGGACGCCAAACGCTTCGACGTGCCGGTGCTGCCGCCCGATCTGAACCGGTCCTCGGCCGACTTCGACGTGGCCTGGGACGACAGTCGCGGGGTGGTCCTCTACGCCCTGGGCGCCATTCGCAACGTCGGGCTCGAGGCGATGAAACACGTCATCGAGGTGCGCGAGACCGGCGGCCGGTTCGCCGACATCTTCGACTTCCTCGAACGGGTCGATCCCCGCAGCGTCAACAAGCGGGCGCTGGAAGGCCTGGCCAAGGCCGGGGCCTTCGACAGCATCCACCCCAACCGTCGCCAACTGGTCGAACAGGCCGACGTCCTGATGGCCTATTGCCAGAGCGTGGCGGCCGAACGCGCCTCGTCTCAGGTCAGCCTGTTCGGCGGCGACCAGGCCCATGTGGGGCGGCCACGTCTGAAGAGCGTGGAGCCCTGGGTCGGGCCGGAACGGCTGGACCACGAACTGTCTGCCGTTGGCTTCTACCTGTCCGGCCACCCGCTGGACGAGATGACCTCGGCCCTGAAACGCAAGCGCGTCACCTTCGTCGCCGAGGCCATTCCCCTAGCGGAATCCGGCCACGAAGCCTTCCAGATGGCCGGGGTGGTGCGTCGCAAACAGGAGCGCGCCAGCGCCCGGACCGGCGAGAAATTCGCCTTCGTCACCTTCTCGGACCCGACCGGCGAGTTCGAATGCCTGTTCCCGCCCGAACAACTGCGCAAATGCCGTGAGGTGCTGGAGCCGGGCGCCTCGGTCATGGTGCGGGTCCGCGCCAAGGCCTCCGAAGGCGAGGTGCGGTTCTTCGGCGACGACGCCAGCCGGATGGACAATCTGCTGGACGACGCCAACATCGGTCTGCGTATCCACGTCTCTGCCCGCACCGCCGACGCCGAGGCCCTGAAGGCCCAGCTGGAGCGCGCCCGCTCCGGCGCTATCGGCAAGGGCGGCGAAATCTCCCTGGTCGCCTCGCTGGAGGGCCGTCAGGAGGTCGAGGTCAAGCTTCCCGGCCGCTACCGGCTGGACGGCGCCCTGCGCGGCGCCCTGAAGTCGGCGCCGGGCGTTCTGATGCTGGAGGAGGCGTGATGATCGCCCTGGGTCTGGCCGCCGTCCTGGCCTTGTCTGTGATCGAACCCCAATCCGTCCCCCAATCTGCCGCCGCCGCTGCGGCCGCCGACCGGAGCCCCGCCATGTCCCACGCCGCTGGAACCTTCGAGGTCAAGATCACGCCGGTCGCGCCCGAGCCGGACGCCCCCGCCGACGCCCACGGCCGAATGAAACTCGCCAAGACCTTCCATGGCGATTTCGAAGGGAGCGGCGTGGGCGAAATGCTGGGCCTGATGGTCGGCCAGTCCGGCGCCTATGTCGCCATGGAGCGGGTGACGGGCGTGCTGGACGGTCGCCAGGGCGGCTTCTCCATGGTCCACCGGGGCGTCATGAATGCGGGCGCGCGAGAGCTTTTGATCACCATCGTGCCGGGTTCGGGCAGCGGTGATCTGGCCGGGATCAGCGGAGTCTTCCACCTGACCATCGCCGACGGCGAACATCGCTATGGGCTGGACTACAGCCTGCCCGAATGACGTCTCAAAAGACGGATTGCATATGGTCAAGCTATTGAAATTACGGAACCGCATCGCCGCCTGAAGGTTTGGTTCAGTCTAAAGGGAGACTGTTCCAATGAAAAATCTCGTTCTCGCCGGCGTTGCTTCGCTGGCTCTTCTCGGCGCCTGCAACCAGGGCGGCGACACTGCGGCCCAGAACGCCGACGAAGCCGTCAATGCGACCCAGGACGCCGCCTCCGGCGTCGTCGGCCAGACCTCCGCCGCCACCTTGGGCGCCAACACCGTCGAGGGCTTCGTCACCAGCCTGGCGGTCGGCAACATGTATGAAATCCAGGCCGCAGAGGTCGCGGCCTCCAAATCGACCAACTCCGACGTCAGGGCCCTGGCGGCCATGATCGACAAGGATCATACGGCTGCGGGTGAAAAGATGACCTCGGTCGTCGCAACGGCGGCGCCGAACGTCGCGGTCCCCACCGCGCTGGACGAACGTCGCCAGGGACTCATCGACAATCTGAAGGCCGCCACGCCCGCCGATTTCGACAAGGTCTATCTGGAGCAGCAGATCGCCGCCCATAACGAGACACTGACCTTGCTGAACGGGTTCGACGACAACACCGACGCCCCCGCCCTGGCCGGCCTAGCCCGGGAGCTGATCCCGACCATCACGGCGCACCGTGATCGCGCCCAGGCCCTTATTGATGCGATGAACTAAGGCGACGAAATGGTTACGGCAGGCGGTCCCGAGAGGGGCCGCCTGTTGCGTTTTGTCAGGCGGCGCTTGCTATTGGGGCCTATCCCGCCTACATGGCCCCCGCATTTCGCAACGCGGGCGAGGCGCGTTTCGGGGAGACATCCCGATCCGCTCCATTCCGAGGGTCTTGTGACCTTTAATCCCCCGCGCCACGTTTGATCGGAAAAAGGACTGAACGATCATGGCTCTGCCTGAATTCTCGATGCGCACCCTGCTTGAAGCGGGCGCCCACTTCGGCCACCAGACGCACCGGTGGAACCCGAAGATGGACCGTTACATCTTCGGCTCGCGCTCCAACATCCACATCATCGACCTGTCGCAGACGATGCCGCTGTTCCACCAGGCTCTGGTGGCCGTGCGCGATGTCGCCGCCAAGGGCGGCCGCGTCCTGTTCGTCGGCACCAAGCGCCAGGCTTCCGAGCCGGTCGCCGAAGCCGCCAAGCGCTGCGCCCAGTATTATATGAACAACCGTTGGCTGGGCGGCACCCTGACCAACTGGCGCACCGTCTCGGGTTCGATCGCCCGTCTACGTGAACTGGAAGGCATCCTCGAGAACGGCGGCGAAGGCCGCGTCAAGAAGGAACTGCTGAACCTGCAGCGCGAGAAGGACAAGCTTGAGCTGTCGCTGGGCGGAATCAAGGACATGGGTTCGATCCCGGACATCATGTTCGTGATCGACACCAACAAGGAAGCGATCGCGATCCAGGAAGCTCGCAAGCTGAACATCCCTATCATCGCCATCCTGGACACCAACTCGGATCCGGACGGCATCACCTATCCGGTCCCCGGCAACGACGACGCCGCTCGCGCCATCCAGACCTACTGCGACCTGATCGCCGACGCCGTCCTGGACGGTCTGGCCGCCGGTGCTTCGGCCTCGGGCGTGGATCTGGGCGCTGCGATCAATCCGGACGAGCCCATGCTGCGTGAAGCCTCGACCCCGGTCGAAGCCGACGCCGCTCCGGCCGGCACGGAAGACGTCGCCGCTGAACTGGTCGCCGCTGCTGAACCGGCTGTCGCCGACGAAGCCGCTCAGGCCGCCACTTCGGAAGCCAACGACGCCGTCGAAACCGAGAAGGCCACGGGCTGATCGCCCGACGGTCTTCCGGGACGCTCATTCAGCGAGCCGCCGCGCGGTGAGCGATAGCGTCACAACAGGGAAGGCCGTGCGTTGAACTGACACACGGCCGGGCTAAATCAGCCCGGCCGTTCCCACATACGAATCCCCCAAGGAGAAGAACATGGCCGAGATCACTGCCGCCCTCGTGAAGGAACTTCGCGAGCGTTCGGGCGTCGGCATGATGGACTGCAAGAAGGCGCTGGTCGAAAACGACGGCAACATCGAAGCATCGATCGACTGGCTGCGCGCCAAGGGCCTGTCCAAGGCCGCCAAGAAGGCCGACCGCGTCGCCGCTGAAGGCCTGGTCGCCGTGGCGTCCAAGGAAGACGGCAAGGGCGAAGTCGCCGCCGCCATCGAGTTCAACGCGGAAACCGACTTCGTCGCCCGCAACGAACTGTTCCAGAACGCCGCCAAGTCGTTCGCCCAACTGGGTCTGGACCATCACTCGGTCGAAGCCCTGCACGGCGCCGAACTGGAAGCCGGCAAGACGGTCCAGGACGAAGTGACAAACATGATCGCCACCATCGGCGAGAACATGCAACTGCGCCGCGCCGCCCGCCTGTCGGTGTCGGAAGGCGTCGTCTCGACCTATGTCCACAACGCGGTTTCGCCGGGCGTGGGTCGTATCGGCGTGCTGGTGGCTCTGGAAGGCGAGGGCGACAAGACTGCGCTTCGCGAACTGGGCCGCAAGATCGCCATGCACGTCGCCGCCACGGCGCCGCTGTCGCTGAACACCGACGACCTGGACCCGGCCGCCATTGAGAAGGAGCGCACCGTCCTGACCGAAAAGGCCAAGGAAGAAGGTCGCCCGGAAGCCATGATCGCCAAGATCGTGGAAGGCCAGATCAACAAGTTCCAGAAGGACGTGGTGCTGTCCAAGCAGCCGTTCGTGATGGATCCGGACGTGACCATCGAACAGCTGGTCGCCAACTCGGCCAAGGAACTGGGCTCCTCCAACCTGCACCTAGCCGGCTTCGTCCGCCTGGCGCTGGGTGAAGGCGTCGAGAAGGTCGAAGGTCCCGACTTCGCGTCGGAAGTCGCCTCCATGATGGGCGGCAACTAAGAAATCTTCCCCTCATTCGTGAGGGTTTTGTATCAGAAGGGCGCGTTCGGCTTTGATGGCCGGCGCGCCCTTCGTCTATAAGAAGTCGCCTGATTCAAAGGCGCCGCAGTCAAACGGACCCCCGCCGCATGCCCGACGCCCCCGCCAATTTTCGCTACAAGCGCGTCCTGCTCAAGGTTTCCGGCGAAGTTCTGATGGGTGATCAGACCTTCGGCGTCGATAT